>JBKPNY010000074.1:0-39186 GCA_046732835.1 Gemmatimonadota bacterium
GAATCGGGATTGTTTCGCCGAGCTCGCGCACCGCTTCGATCGACACACCCGCTGAATCAGGAGTTCCCGGCCCGGGCGATATCACGATTGCCTGAGGCGAGAGCTTGCGAATCTCATCGACCGTTACGTCATCATTTCTGCGAACAAGCGGCTCAGCGCCAAGCTCGCCCAGATACTGGACCAGATTGTAGGTGAACGAGTCGTAATTGTCGATGACGAGTATCATGCGCGCGGATGAAACTGACGGTGAACGGACCTGAGAAATTCCCGATCTACGTGCGTATAAATTTGCGTCGTAGAGATGTCGGCGTGGCCGAGCATCTCCTGGACTGCCCTCAAATCAGCGCCCCCCTCCAGGAGGTGGGTTGCAAATGAATGTCGCAAAGTATGTGGCGAGACAGACTTCGTAATGCCAGCCGCATCGACGTACTTGCGCAGAATCTTCCACGCTCCCATGCGGGAAAGCGGCTCACCCCGGGCGTTGAGAAAGAGAATGCCCTTTCCCTGCCCTCGCTCGAGTTTCGGACGAAGCTCACGAAGATAGATCGCCACAGCGCCAATGGCTTTCCGTCCGATTGGAACAAGCCTCTCCTTGGATCCCTTTCCGAAAACGCGCACGAGGTGATCATCCATCAATACATCCTTTACACCGAGAGAAATCCACTCTGAAACGCGAAGGCCCGCACCGTACGCGAGCTCGAGCATCGCCCGATCACGAAACGCAAAAGGCTCATCGAGTGAAGGTGCCTGCAGCAGCTTCTCCGCTTCATCGACTGTGAGCACCTCGGGAAGAGTGCGCCAGCGTTTTGGAGCTTCGAGACGCTCACTCGGATCGCGCACCAGCTCCCCCTCTGCAATCATGAACCGGAAATAACTCCTCACTGCGGAGACATTTCTCCTTATCGACGAGGGCGAGAGACCAAGATCCTTCAGATGATAGACGTACTCGCGCAGCATTCTCGCACTCGCACTCGATGGCTCGCGTGCTCCCTTTGTAAAACAGAACGTCGCGAATCGCGCAACATCTCTGAGATACGCTTCATTCGTGCGCGGGGATGCGCCCTTTTCAACTGCGAGATGATCATGAAAACGCTCGAGCTGAAATCCTCGCGCAATCTCGTCTGAGACTCCGTGAACGCTCACGGCTGGACTGGCGGCGTTTTCTTGCGTCGGATGAAGTAGATGAGAATCGCCAGCGCGACCAGGGACGATGCAACGACTGCGACGATCTTACCTGATCGCACAATCGTAGCGTAAAGAACTTCCCAGTCAGAGCCTGCCTTGTACGCAAGGAACGTGATGAACGTGAACCAGACTGCCGACGCAGCGCCAACAGCAAGTGTCACCGGCAGCACGGGAAGTTTCATCGCTCCCGCAAAAGGCGGCACCACAGCGCGTACACCGGGAAGGAATCGACTCAGAAAAAGCGCCGGAAGCCCATAACGACCGTAAAGCGACATAAGCCGCTGCTCGGCGCCCTTGCCCGCCCATCGTTCGAGCCGCGACATGAATGCGCTCGAGCCGTAGCGTCGGCCCACGTAATACATGAGTGCCGCCCCGGCGAGATTACCGACCCACGCTACGAGAAATGTGGAATACGGAGACGCTGCACCTCGAGCTGCGAGGAAGCTTCCGAAAGCGACTACGATATCCGCCGGGAACGGCGGAAAGATGTTCTCAATCGCCGAGATGACGCCGATTGCGATATAGAGCGTTCCAATCGGAAGCTCGCTCAGCCAGTTGATGATCGATTCGGCGTTCAATCCGCACCTGCGTTCGCTTCAAGTGCAATTGTCACAACCGCAATGCACGCGAGACCCTCACCGCGTCCAATCCATCCCATGCCTTCGTTTGTCTTTCCCTTGAATCCAACGTCATTCCTGGTGACGCCAAGAACTGCAGCGAGAGATTCTCTGATGTCCTCACGGAACTTCGAGACGCGCGGATGTTCTGTCACGATCGTCACGTCGGCGTTGATCACGACACAGTTTCGCTGCCACACAAGCTCCACCGCCTGACCAAGCATCTCCATTGAATCCCGGCCCTTGTTTGCGGGATCGGTGTTGGGAAAGAGCGAGCCAATGTCGTGGTCGCTCCCTGCAGCACCGAGGAGCGCGTCAGTCAATGCATGCGCGACTGCGTCTCCGTCTGAATGACCGATGAGATGAATTCCGTTCGCGACCTCGACACCACCGAGGAACATTCGCCCGCCTGCGGCAAAGCGATGTGAGTCGTAGCCTATGCCTGTGCGGAACTCCGCGTACTTGTTGTTGCTCACCGAGCCGGCCTGGTCCGCCATCGGCTCAGTCCGTGAATCGCTTGACGGCGAGTGTCGTGTTGTGTCCGCCAAAACCAAAGCTGTTGCTCAGCGCATATTCGACTTCGCGCTTCACGGGCTTGTTCGGCGTGTAGTTCAGATCGCACTCGGGATCGGGCGTCTGATAGTTGATTGTCGGCGGGATGAGGCAGTTGTTGATAGCCAGTGTGCTGATCACGAGCTCCACTGCTCCGGCGGCGCCAAGCATGTGACCAGTAGCCGATTTGGTGGAGCTCACGTTGACCTTTTTCGCTTCATCGCCGAAGACAGCCTTGATGGCGGCCGTCTCGTTGAGATCGTTCGCAGGCGTCGACGTTCCGTGCGCGTTGATGTACTGCACATCAACCGGGCTCAAGCCGGCATCGCGCATTGCGCGCTTCATCGCACGCTGTGCACCTTCACCGTGAGGTGCAGGTGCCGTCAGATGGTATGCATCGCCGGTGGCGCCGTATCCTACAATCTCCGAGTAAATGTGCGCACCGCGTTTCTTCGCGTGCTCGAGCTCCTCGAGAATAAGGACTGCACCGCCCTCTCCAATCACGAACCCGTCGCGAGTGAGATCGAACGGCCGTGAAGCAGTCTCTGGAGAATCATTTCTCTCGGAGAGCGCTTTCATGTTGGCGAATCCGCCAACAGCCATTGGCGTAACAGTCGCTTCGGCACCGCCTGTGATCATGACGTCAGCGTCGCCATACTGAATCGTGCGGAAGGCGTCACCGATTGCATGTGCGCTTGTCGCGCATGCTGAGACCGTAGCGTAGTTCGGGCCCTTCGCTCCGAACTGCATGGAGACAATGCCAGCTGCGATGTCGGAGATGAACATCGGAATGAAGAAGGGTGAGATCTTTCCAGGTCCGCGCTGCCGGTAGACGTCGTGCTGCTCCTCGAAGATCTTCAGTCCGCCAATTCCACTTCCGATGATTACGCCGGTATTGTCGGGGTCATAACCGGTCTTGTCGCCGAACCCTGCGTTATCCATCGCCTGCTTTGCAGCAGCGACGGCGTACTGAGTGAACTGGTCGGCTCGCTTTGCTTCCTTCCGGTCCATGTAGTTGAGCGCATCGAAGCCCTTTACCTCGCAGGCAAAGCGAACCTCGAACGTGGTTGCGTCGAATTTGGTAATGGGCCCTGCACCCGACTTACCATCGACGAGTGAGCGCCACATCGTCGTCACGTCGTTGCCGACAGGCGTCACGGCTCCCATGCCCGTGACGACGACTCTGCGCTTCATGTTACGCGGGGATCTTGCTGTTCAGATACGCGAGCGCGTCACCGACGGTGCGAAGCTTCTCGGCATCCTCATCAGGAATGTCGATGTTGAATTCCTTCTCGAATTCCATGACCAGCTCGACAATGTCCAGGCTGTCGGCGCCCAGGTCTTCGATAAAGCTCGCCTCGTTGGTAAGCTTCTCGCGCTCGACTCCAAGCTCCTTCTCTATGATATCCTTGACCTTTTCCGAGTTATCGGCCATCGGTGGGTTCCTCGTGTCTGTGGTGAAGTGTGGAAATATAGTGAAAATCGAATACTGAATGCTGAATGCTGACAGTCAGTATTCAGCATTCAGCATTCGGTTTTACATAACCATGCCGCCGTCCACCACGAGCACCTGCCCCGTGATGTACGACGCCTGGTCTGATGCAAGAAAAACAACGGCCGAAGCAATGTCTTCGGGCTTGCCGAGCCGCTCAAGCGGGATCAGTGAATTGAGTGCTGCTTTTGCTTCTGGTGTCATCGCGTCCGTCATTTCAGTCTCGATGTACCCAGGTGCAATTGCGTTAACAAGAATGTTCCTCGAGCCCAGCTCCTTGGCGATCGACTTGGTGAGTCCAATCAATCCAGCCTTGCTCGCGGAGTAGTTCGCCTGACCCTTGTTGCCAATGAGTCCGACAACGCTCGCCATGTTGATGATGCGGCCGCTTCGCTTTTTCATCATCCCGCGTGATGCCGCTCTGATTGCAGCAAAGGCACCGCGAAGATTCGCGTTGAGCACATCATCCCAATCCTCGTCTTTGAGGCGCATCACGAGATTGTCGCGAGTGATGCCCGCGTTGTTCACGAGAATGTCGATGCCGCCGAGCTCTTTCTCGACATCCGCGATAAGCTGAGCAACCTGTGCAGTATCGCCTACATCGCAGGCGAAACCTGCTGCACCATTTCCCAGTTCCCGTGCAACGGCCCCCGCTTTCTCTTTATCGCGTCCGACGACGGCAACCCGGGCTCCAGCATCTGACAGCGCCTGCGCAACTGCTCTGCCGATACCGCGAGTGCTTCCAGTGACGAGAGCGTTCTTGCCGCTCAGATCGATTTTCATTGCGCGATCTGGGTGATGAGTTTGTCGATATCTGCGGGTGTGCCGCAGGCAATTCCTTTCGCAGCTGGAACAATTCGGGTGAGCAACCCGGTCAGCACATTCCCGGGACCCATCTCCACGAACAATGCATGCGGATATTTCGCGGCTAAGCGCGTGACTTCTCCGGCCCACCTGACTGGCGCAGTAAGCTGTTGAACCAGAAGCTCGCGCGCATTCTCGGCAGATGTCGAAGGCTCTTCGGTGACGTTCGAGTAAACCGGGAACACAGGCTGCGCGAATTCAGTCGCATCGACGGCGTCCTTGAATCCTGCGACTGCGGGCTCCATCAGAGGCGAATGAAATGCTCCGCTTACAGGAAGGCGAACGGCGCGCTTTGCGCCGTTCAGCTTCGCGAGCGCCATCACCTTCTCCACACCGGCGACTTCGCCTGAGACGACAATCTGCTCTGCAGTGTTGTAATTAGCGGGAACTGCAAGCCCTGCACTTCTGGTCGCGAGCTCGCACAACGACTCTATGGAGTCATCCATTTTGCCGAGAATTGCGGCCATTGCGCCCGGTCGCGTGACGCCGGTTTCGTACATCAGCTGGCCGCGTCGGCGAACAAGTCGCGCAGCATCAGCCAGAGCAGTCGATCCTGCGGCATGATAAGCAGTGTGCTCGCCGAGCGAATGTCCCGCCGCGGCACATACAGAATCTCCGAGCGCTTTCCGCGCTATCGCCCACACTGCTGCGCCATGCGTGAGCAATGCGGGCTGTGCATTCAGCGTAGCTGTCAGATCGTCTGCCGGGCCTTCGAAGCAGAGAGTGCTCAGCTTGAATCCGAGTGCTTCGTCGACTTCCTCGAACACCTGCCGCGCTTCGGAAAACGAGTCGGCGAGATCCTTCCCCATTCCCGGTTTCTGCGAGCCCTGTCCGGGGAACAGCAGTACGACTTCCATCCTTTAGAACTGGATGATCATCGACGCCCACGTGAAGCCGGCGCCAAACGCGACGCACATCACGGTGCTTCCTTCCTTGATGACTCCCTTCTCGATGGCTTCATCGATCGCGATTGGAATCGACGCGGAAGACGTGTTGCCGTATCGATCTACATTCACGTAGACCTTTTCCATCGGGATGTTCGAATGCTTTGCAGTCGCTTCGATGATCCTGACGTTGGCCTGATGCGGAATGAGGAGATCGATGTCAGCGCCGGTAAGTCTCGCTCCGTCGAGCGCGCGATCAGCAGCTTCCGACATGGAACGCACGGCGTGCTTGAACACTTCGCGTCCGGCCATCTTCACGAAATGGCCACGTTCCTCGAGCACTTGTGCGCTCATCGGAATTTTCGCTCCGCCGCCCGGTCGATACAGGAGATCCGCGAGCTGCCCATCGCTCCGAAGGAACGTGGAGAGAATTCCCTTTCCCGTACGAGCGCGCTGCAGAATCACTGCGCCCGCTCCATCGCCGAAAAGCACGCACGTTGCGCGATCTTTCCAGTCGACAATCGAGCTCATCTTTTCCGCACCGACAACGAGAATCGTTTCGGCAGCACCGGTTGCGATCATACCTTCCGCGACCGTCATCCCGTAAATCCAGCCGGAGCACGCAGCGCCAATGTCGAATGCCGCCGCACGTGAGGCGCCAAGCTCCGCCTGCAGATCCACCGCTGTCGCAGGAAGAAGTCGATCCGGAGTTGCAGTGCTCAGAACAATTGCGTCGAGCTGGCCCGGATGAACTCCCGCCCGGTCCATCGCCTGACGTGCAGCGGTTGCCGCCATCGATGCGGTGGTTTCGGTTTCGGTGGCGAGGTGCCGCTCGACGATTCCTGATCTCTCGAAGATCCACTCGTGGGACGTCTCGATACCAATCGAGGCGAAGTCGTGATTCGTCATGACCTTCACCGGAATCCCCCGGCCAGTCGACATTACTGCAGCGATCGGACGCTTCACGATGCCTGCCTTGTTTCGGTTGAATTCGCGAGACCCGCAAGCTTCTCGCCTATCCTGTCATTCATTTTCGTTTCAACAGCGCGAACAGCTGCGCCGATTGCATTCTTGATTGCGCGAGGCGTCGAGTTTCCATGGCAGATCATGCTCACTCCCCTGACTCCGAGGAGGGGTGCACCGCCATACACCGAGGAGTCGAGCGCGCTCAATGCTTTTTTTACCTTGAGCATGTCGATCTCGCGGTCACGTCCGATTATCTCGACGATCATGGGAATCACGCCCTCGTAAAACTTGAGCACGACGTTGCCGACAAATCCGTCGCAGACAACGACATCGATTGGCCCCCGGTCACTTGCACCCGGAGGCAGATCGCGCCCTTCGACATTTCCCTGGAAGTTGAATCCTGCGCTCTTGAAAAGCGTGTGTGCTTCTTTCGAGATGGCGTTGCCTTTCGCTTCCTCTTCCCCAATCGACAGCAAACCAACAACAGGGCTTTTGTGGCCAAGCACAGTCTCGGCGTAAACTGCGCCGAGCCATGCGAACTGGACGAGCTCGTCGGGTGAGCAGTCGACATTCGCTCCGGAGTCGAGGAACACGATCGGCTCGCGCGATGTGGGGAGAATCGTAGAGACAGGCGGTCGCTTGAGCCCGGCATGCAGGCCAAGCATCACTGCCGAGACTGCCATCTGCGCTCCGGTATTTCCAGCGGAGACAAATCCGTCGGATTCACCGTCGACCTGAAGCTTGATACCGACAGCCATCGGGTTCTGCGACTTGCCGCGAAGAGCTGCTGTCGGCTTGTCGGACATGCTGATGACATCCGGAGCTTCCACGACAGAGATGCGGTCGCGCACCGCACTGGCGTGCGAAAGCTCCCCACTCAGAAGATTGGAGAGCTCGCTTGAGATTCTGTCTGTCTGTCCTACGAGTTGAACCGAGTGTTTTGAATCCAGCTCAGTGAGTGCGTCGAGCGCTCCTGCGATAGTTGCCCGGGGCGCAAAATCGCCCCCCATGGCGTCCAACGCGATCCGCGCCAACTACGCTTCCCTGGCTGCTACTCGCTGCTCACCATCGTAGTATCCGCACTCTTCGCAGACGTGATGCGGACGCTTCATGCTCTGGCAGCGCGGGCACTTCTGGATTGCGATCGCCGGAGCGGTCTTGTGCGTGTTGCGCGCGCGCTTCTTTCTTTTCGATGTGCGTCTTTTCGGGACGGCCATTGTTCGTCGTCAGTTGAATGTCTTTTCGTTCAGGGAAGCTGATCGCGGATTGCCCGCAACGCATCCCATCGGCTTTCAGTTGTTGCAGGAACACAGTCGCATGTTCCGTTGTTCCAGTCCGTACCGCAGCCCGGACATAATCCTTTGCAGTCCTCGCGGCAAAGAACATAGCCCGGGACTGCAAGCAGCCAGGACTCTCTTACCGCGGGTCTCAAGTCGAGCGTCGCAGCAAGCGGATCGAACGGATAGACATCGGGGTCATCCGCCGTATCCTCCCCCTCGGAAGAAAAGATGAAATGCGCGTCTTCGTCGACGAACACTTCGACTTCCTTGAGGCATCGCCGGCAAGGCACTTCGGTTTTTCCATGAACCCGTCCGCTGAAATAGAAGCGGGAGGCACCTGCCTGGGAGAGCCGGCCTTCAACTTTGATCGGATCCGCCGGGCGCACGTCTCCTTCTTCCCAGATCGGATCATCCGGTGCGAGCGAACCCGAGACATGCGCTGCGTGCGACTCCAGTGAACGGATGTCAAACGACAGCATAAGCCATGAAAATTAGCGGATTTAGCCCCTCCAGAGAAGGGACTGGAATGCTGAATTCTGAATGCTGACTAGCGGGCTGCGATAAGCTCCGTTTCGGAGAAAAAGAACCTCGCTTCCCGCAGCGCATTCTCATCGGAATCCGATGCATGAATCGCGTTCCTTTCCTTCGATTCAGCAAAGAGCTTCCGCACCGTTCCCTCAGCTGCTTCCGCTGGATCCGTAGCGCCGATGGCTTCGCGAAGAGCCGTGACTGCCGATGCCTTTTCGAGAATCATGGGCATGCACGGACCGGACGTCATGAACTTCACCAGTGATCCGTAGAATGGACGCTCCTTGTGGACCTCGTAAAACGCCCCCGCCTGAGCCTCGCTCATGTGCATCACGCGTGCGGTCAAAACCTTGAATCCGTTCTGCTCGAGATGCGCGATAATCTTTCCAGCTTTACCCGATCCGAAGGCGTCGGGCTTGATAATGGTCAATGTGGTGTTGCCAGCCATGTATATGTCTCTTAATGATTTAGTTATCGTGACCTGAGAAGTTGCACGACATCGATCGGACGCTGGGCGACGCCAATTCCGGCATCCTTGAACGCCTCGATTTTCTCCGCGGCCGTGCCTGCCGATCCGGAGATAATTGCTCCCGCGTGTCCCATTCTTCGACCCGGCGGAGCGGTCTGACCTGCGATGAATCCAACCACCGGCTTCGACATTTTTTCTTTCACGAATCGCGCGGCATCCTGCTCGTCTGTGCCGCCGATTTCGCCGATCATCACGACTGCCTCCGTTTCAGGATCTTTCTCGAAAGCATCGAGACAGTCGATAAAGTTCGTCCCGTTGATCGGATCGCCCCCGATTCCAACGCAGGTTGTCTGCCCCATTCCAGCGCGAGTCATCTGGAATACGACTTCATACGTCAGAGTCCCTGAACGGCTCACGAGACCAATCGGTCCCGGTGTGCAGATGCGTCCCGGAATGATTCCAACTTTCGATTTGCCCGGGGAAATAAGTCCGGGACAGTTGGGGCCAAGAAGTCGTGCTCCCTTCTCCTTTACGAACGGATAGACCTTCGTCATGTCGAGAACTGGCACGCCTTCAGTGATGCAGACAATGAAAGGAATTCCTGCGTCGGCTGCTTCCATCATCGCATCGGCCGCGAACATGGGCGGAACGTAGATGACAGTCGCATTCGCGCCCGTCTCTTTCACCGCCTGATGTACGGTGTTGAAGATCGGAACCTTCTCTTCGAATTTCTGTCCGCCTTTGCCGGGCGTCACACCGCCCACTACCTGAGTGCCGTATTCCATCATCTGCTTTGTATGGAATGATCCATCGCGGCCGGTGATTCCCTGAACGAGCAGCCGTGTGCTCCTGTCGATGAAAACGCTCACGCTGCTTTCCCCGTTGCGAGTGAAACGGCTTTCTTCACCGCCTCGTCCATGTCAGTCATTGCGGAGAATCCATTCTCCTGCAGGATCCTCAACGCGATCTCTTCATTTGTGCCGGTGAGGCGAATCACGATCGGAACCTTGAGCGGATTCTGCTTTGTTGCGGTCACGATTCCATTCGCAACGTCATCGGTTCTCGTGATTCCGCCAAAGATGTTGAACAGAATTGCTTTCACATTCGGATCGCCCGTGATGATCCTGAGCGCATTGACGACCTTCTCAGGATTGGATGACCCGCCGATATCGAGGAAGTTCGCCGGCTCGCCGCCGTAGTACTTCACCAGATCCATTGTCGCCATGGCGAGTCCCGCACCGTTCACAACGCAGCCGACGTTTCCGTCGAGCTTGATGAAAGTGAGATTCGCTTTGCGCGCATCCACTTCACTCGCTGCCTCGGATGATTCGTCGCGCAGTGCCGCAATATCTGCAAGGCGATCGAGCTCGTTGTCATCGACAACCATCTTTGCATCGAGTGCCACGACATCACCCGCGGGCGTCGTGACAAGCGGATTTATCTCTGCCAGCGACGCTCCGCTTTTCATGAAAGCCTGATAGAGCTGCTGCATGATCTTCGCGGCGGCGCGCGCTTTCTTCACATCGTCGTAAAGGAAGAAACCCATTTCCATCGCTTCGTACGGCTGCAGCCCGTAACGCGGATCAACAGCGTGGCGCATGATCTTGTCGGGTGTCTTCGCCGCGACTTCCTCGATGTCGATTCCACCTGCGGGCGAAACCATGAACACCGGCTTCTTCGATGCACGATCGACAATGACGCCGACATACGCTTCACTCGCGATATCTGCCGCGGGCGTGACCAGCACCTTCTGAACTGGAAGATCCTTGATGGTGAGCTTGAGAATCTTCTCCGCAACATCGCGTGCTTCTTCCGGAGTTTTCGCGAGCTTTACACCGCCCGCCTTACCGCGGCCGCCTGCGTGCACCTGAGCTTTTACAACGACAGTACCGCCAAATTTTCTGGCGATTGCTTCAGCTTCCGCAGCGCTCGTGGCGACTTCGCCGGGCGGAATCGGAATTCCCTGCTTTCTGAAAATTTCCTTTGCCTGATACTCGTGGATATTCACACGTTCTCCGTCCGCGATGATCCGCGGATTCCTGGGTTCAGTTGTTCGTGAGGAAACTAACGGGCTATGGCAGTCCCCGCGCGTCCGTGCACCGCATCGAGTCCGCGACTCAGCTCGGTGATGATGGCGCGTCCGCCAGTACGTCGAACATAGTCGACGGCGGCTCGCACCTTCGGTGCCATGCTGCCCTCTCCGAACGCTCCTTTCTCGAGGAGATCGTCAGCTTCTTTTATCGAAAGACTCGAGAGCGCTTTCTGTTCCTGTTTGCCCCAATCAGAGTAGACCGCATCCACATCAGTGAGAATCAGGAGAAGCTCGGCGCCAAGCTCGCGTGCCAGCACCGAAGCTGCGAGATCCTTGTCGACCACAGCATCTACTCCCTCGAGTCCAAGCTGCTTGTCGTGGTAAACCGGAATTCCTCCGCCTCCGCACGCAATTACTATCGTTCCTTCGGCTACAAGGGTTCGTATCAGCTCGATCTCGTGAATCGCTATCGGATCCGGACTTCCAACCACGCGACGATAATGACCGCGCGAATCGATCTTGATGGGATGCCCCTCGGACTCGAGCTTGAGCGCGCGAGTCTCGGGAATTGCGTGACCGATGAACTTCGTCGGATCCGAGAGCGCCTCGTCCTTCGGATCGACTTCGACCTGCGTCAGCACGGTAGTAACGAGACGAGTGCTTCCGCTTTTTTTGAGTGCGTTCTCCACCGACTGTTGAATCATGTAGCCAATCCAGCCCGCTGTGCTCGCGACAAGAACACCGAGCGGCAACGGCGCAACGTCATCGCGCGCGACTTCATTGCGAACAAGCTCATCCCCCACCTGCGGACCATTCCCGTGTACGATGCAGAGGTTCCAGCCTTCTCGTGCGAGGTCGACAACCGGTCCCAGGCTCTCGCGTGTATGTCTGAACTGATCTGCGATTGTGGATCGTTCACCTGGGGGTGAAAGGGCATTTCCTCCGAGAGCTACGACGGCAGTTCTTCGCAAAACTTTTTGACCTCTTTCACTCGAATTGTGTTTTTCCGACGCCGCCACTGAGGCTGGGTAAAACGATAACCAAAAGATTTTTCGGATCAGGTACATAAACACAAAAATATTTTTTTGGTTTTGAATAAATCGCAATTCGTTGTCGCCGTATCAGATCCGAAAAATCTTTTGTTATCGTTTCACCGAGCCTCTGTGGCGGCAACGGAAAAGCGATTCATCCATCAGCGCCCGACCAGCATTCCGAGCGAGTCATACGCGGCGCCAAACGACTTCAAGTCGCCGGCTGCAAGCGCTCCACGCATTCTGAGATACAGCCGTGTTACTTCCGATCGAAATACGGAATCGGTCGCTGCCGTTCCTCCCGGGATGTACGGCGCTGATGGAATTCGCGGCGTTGCAGTGAGCGCGTCGAGAATGTCGGGCGCACCTGCGCGGAAGTTCTCGGGGAATCTTCCACGCCAGGCCATCGCGATGGGATCTGCTGAAGGTGCCGGAACGAGCATCACTCTGCCGGTAAGCGAATTCACGAGAGCGGTGGCTGCATGCCGAAAGTATGATCTGTCTTCTCCCGCAAGCTTGTAGTGCTTGCTCAAGGGATAGGTGCTCGATGCTGAGTAGAGCTCGAGAACCCACGTGAGCGTGTCGCCGAGGTATGCAGGAACTACACGACTTCCCTGCGCAAAGACCGGAGCGAGCGCCCGCACTCTCGCTCTCACGTCGCGACGCCGTGCGATATGCGCATTTGCGGGAGATCCGTTCCACAAAAGATCCAGTCGTTGTTCCGCCCACGCATTCGCCAGCCGGCGCAGGCCGCCCCCCAGAGGAGGAGCCGCAACATTCCGTACGCCGCGAACGAGCGCCGCGCCGTACGCTCCCGGATAGACCAGCGCGCTGTCCTTAGCGATCGTCATCACCCGCGCTATCCTCGCTGAGTCGGCGAATGGCTGGAATCGCGTGACCTCCTGCGGCACCACCGCAGTCGATCCGCGCGGAAGATTGTATGCGCGGGATGTGAACGCAGTCCGCGTCGCAGTATATGGCCGCTCATGTGAAACAGGCGTGCGCGCTTCTGCGAGACGTCGTACTACGGACGGGAGAACAAGATCGAGAGAGATTGAGAAGATCATCACAGCGCTTACAGTGAAGAACCCTGCCTTTACCTGTCCCATCCATCCGCTCACGAGGACGAGCGCAGCAGCCGCTACAGTTCCGATTGAAAGCGAGAGGTAGGCGGGCAGCAGCCACTGATGATCGACATATGAGAAAAGTCCATCCGGTCCGCTTCCATCGATGAGCAGCTCGTAACCGTCGAGTCGATAGCTCCACGCCATGGTCAAAAGAAAAAGCGAGGCCAGAACGGACAGGTGTCTTCTCGCCCTCACCGAAACATGAAAAGCCCTGCCCTGCCACTTGAGACTCGGCGTAAGTGCATAGAGCGAAATGACCAGCGCTGACACAAGCACGAGAAGCGTCAGCATCCACACGTACAGGCTGGTCTCCAGCGGCAGCCACGCGGTGTAGAAAGAAAGATCCATCTGAAAGAATGGATCAGTCTCACCGAACTGCGGTCCGGTGCGAAATGCGGCGAGCCTGGGCCAGGAAGGAACAACAAAAGACATCACGATCGCGACGCCAATCGAAAGTATTATCGCTGCAACGTCCAGAGTTCGTTCGGGTACCTCCTCGCCGAATTCCACATTTCCCAGTCGCCGTGGGAAAGCCAGCGATATGATGCTGCGCCTTATAGCGTAGAGGTTGACGAGTGCAAAGAAACCGGCAATAACGGCCGACGCGAGATGAATGACGGCGAGGTCGTGAATCTTCTCGTGCCAGATGGGAGGTGCGCCAAGCGCGGTATACCAGGCACTGTCGGCGTAGAGGAGGGCCAAACCGCGCCCGAAGAAGAGAATGGCCGCTGCTGCGGCAAGCGCCCAGGCTAGCCGCCGCCGCGAGGTCATGTCAGACTTTCACGCCCTGCTGCACAAGCCATCCCTCCATCTCGGAGCGGATTGCGTCGAGGTGTTCCTGCGTGCGTGCTTCAAACCGCATCACCAGCACCGGCTGAGTGTTCGATGCGCGAATGAGTCCCCAGCCATCGCCGTAGAGAACGCGCACTCCGTCCACATCGATCACCTTGTACTTCGACTCGAAGTATTTCGTGGCCTTTGCAACGATGTCGAACTTTATGTCGTCCGGGCAGGCGACACGAATTTCCGGCGTGGATACGAATCGGGGTACGTCGGCCATCATCTGCTTCACTGTCTTGCCCGAATCAGCAATGATGCGAAGGAGACGGGCAGCGCCGTACATCGCGTCATCGAATCCGTACCAGCCTTCAGCAAAGAACATGTGCCCGGACATCTCGCCGGCAATCGGCGCGTGTGTCTCGTGCATTTTCTCCTCGATGAGCGAGTGCCCCGTCTTCCACATGAGAGGCTTGCCGCCGGCTCTCTCAACTTCTTCCGGAAGTGCCTGCGAGCATTTCACGTCGAAGATGATCGACTGTCCCTTCCCTGTGCGCGCGAGGACATCGCGCGCATAGATGATGAGAAGCTGGTCACCCCAGATGATCGAGCCGTCTTCATCGACAAGCCCAATGCGGTCCGCGTCTCCGTCGAAGGCGATTCCAACCTCCGCCTTCCTTTCCTTCACAGCGGCGATCAGATCCTTCAGATTCTCGGGGACTGTTGGATCAGGATGATGATTGGGGAATGTGCCGTCGCTCTCGCCGAAGAGGATCAACGGCTCGAGCCCGAGTCGATCGAACAGTTTTTTTGCGACGACTGCACCAGCGCCGTTGCCGCAATCGACTACACACGAGATGTCTTTGGAGATTCGGCCGATTCTATTGCCGACATCTTCCACATAGCGATCTACAATTGCTTCGTTCCGCAGCGTTCCCTTTCCATTCTGAAAGCGCTGTGCAACTGCAATCTCGTAAATCTTCTGAATGTCCCCGCCGTAAATCGAACGCGTGCCGACTCCGAGCTTGAAGCCGTTGAACTCAGGCGGGTTGTGAGAGCCGGTGATCTGAATTCCGCCGGCTACGCCAAGATTGTGCTGCGCCCAGTAAGCGACAGGTGTTGGAATAATTCCGACATCGACGACATTCAGTCCGCTCTCGAGCAGACCGGCAACCAGCTCGCGATGCAGGTCTGTCCCGCTTGGCCGGTTATCACGGCCAACAGCGATTTCGCCTGATATACCGGCGTCGTGAAGGAAGGTCGCATACGCGCGCGCTACAGCTCTTGCTACATCAGGAGTGAGATCCTTTCCGGTGACACCCCTGATGTCATATTCGCGGAAGATATTTTTCGAAAGCGACACTTTACCTCACTGTCGATGCAGCGACTCCCGCGCTTGCATGCGCGACAGGAACCGTGTTCGTGCTCTTCTGTGTCCACCTCACAATGGAGTTCGGCAGTACGCCGAGCACGAGAATCAGTATTGCTGCGACGGCGATGACGGACCGGGTCCAGCCTGACGTCGACACGACAGGGGCTGCGTTATCGGGCCGCGGCCTCATGAACATCACCATCACCACGTACATGTAGTAGCCTGCCGACACAAGGCTCGTGATCACCAGAATGACCGCAAGCTTTGTTTGCGGAACAGGTGCCTGCAGTGCTGACTGCACAATCCAGTATTTCGCGAAGAATCCTATGCCGCCAAAAATCGGGAAGCCAAGGAGTGCGAGCATGAAGATGGCCATAGCGGT
Source organism: Gemmatimonadota bacterium (assembly GCA_046732835.1). Taxonomy (GTDB): domain Bacteria; phylum Gemmatimonadota; class Gemmatimonadetes; order Gemmatimonadales; family Gemmatimonadaceae; genus UBA4720. The sequence goes on from JBKPNY010000074.1 coordinate 15,559, forward strand.
TGCAAGCCACGGCTTGACGTTCCACAGGCCCGCGTAGTCCTCGATGCTGAGCCGTGCACCGCCGTCCCGCTCGAGTGCGCTCACTACGCCAAAGGCGCCGAAAGTCGCAAGTGTATAGGCCAGCAGATAGAACATGAATGCGGACGTGGCCTGAGGTGTCGCGCTTGCGATCGCCACCAGGATGTAACCGGCGTGCGCAATGCTCGAGTACGCGAGCATCCGCTTGATGTTCTTCTGTGCGAGAGCCACCAGATTGCCAACGACCATCGTAGCCACAGCGAGCCACCAGATGGGCCCGTGCCAGCTCGAGGTCACGCCTGAGAATGTCTCGAGCCACACACGGAGGAATGCAACGAAAGCTCCGGCCTTCACCGCCGCAGCCATGTATGCCGTTATTGGCGTTGGCGCACCTTCATAGACGTCCGGAGCCCACATATGAAATGGCGCGAGCGCCACCTTGAATCCAAAGCCGATGATCAGCAGCGCAATTCCGACAATGAGGAGTCCGTTGGAGCTCAGTCCAACCTGCATCACGCGCTCACCGATCTGCGTGAAATTCGTTGTCCCGGTTGCTCCGTAAACGAGCGCGATTCCGTACAGAAGGAATCCCGTTGCGAATGCGCCGAGCAGGAAATACTTGATGGCTCCTTCGGCGGATTTCTCGCTTCGCCTGTTGAGACCGGCAAGCACATACACTGCCACCGACATGATCTCGATTCCGAGAAAAACAATCATCAGGTCGCGCGCTGACGCAAGCGTCATCATGCCTGCAGTTGCAAACAGCACCAACACGTGCGATTCGGCGGCGGTAATTCCCATCCGCGCGTTGTAGTCCATCGAGAGCGCGATGGTCCCGATCGTGGCAAGAAGAACGATGATATCCGCAGTCCACCGGAAATTGTCGACCGCAATTATGCCCGGGAGAGCCGTGTCTCCTGCTGCGACATAGAAACCGATCGCAACGATGACCGTGATGCAGAGCACAATGCTTGCGACGCCGATGCTCCGCTGCAGTGATTCGCTCTCCGGCCGCCACGCAGACCACAGGAGAAGCACCATCGCTCCTCCAATGAGGAGAAGGTCGGGTCCAAGCGCCGACAGGAGCTGTCCGGGCAATGACACGTCGTAAGTCATCGTGGTGCCTCAGCGACGCGTGATGCTCCGTTCAGTACGAACGCGTTCTGCTCCACCCTGCTGACCACTGCCTGTGACGCAGTTTCCATTCGCCGCAGCACCGGAGCCGGATACACGCCAAGCCAGATTATCACTGCGACTAGCGGCGCCATCAGCAACAGCTCCCGCCGATTGAGATCCGGGATGTGCTCATTCTCCGGCTTGTCGAGCGGATTGAAGAGGATTCTCTGGATCGCCCACAGGAGGTACGCGGCCGCGAGAATGACTCCCGTTGTCGCGATTGCGCTCGCAACCGGATAAGACTTGAATGATCCTACGAGCACCAGGAACTCTCCAATGAATCCGTTCGTCGCGGGAAGTCCGATGCTCGAGAACGAAACGAGAGTCAAAAGCGCTGCGAACATTGGAACCACGCGCGCAATTCCGCCGTATGCCGCTATCGCCCGTGAATGCTTGCGCTCGTAAATCATTCCAATCAGGAGGAACAGTGCGCCGGTCGAGATGCCGTGGTTGATCATGATCATCATCGCGCCCTGAACGCTCTGAAGCGTCAGCGCAAAAATGCCGAGCATGACAAACCCGAGGTGGCTCACTGACGAGTAGGCCACGAGCTTCTTGAAGTCCGGCTGCACCATGGCGACAAGCGCGCCGTAAATGATGCCGATCACTGCGAGTGTCACCATGATCATTCGCACCGTCGGATTCATCGCCGCGCCCGGGAACAACGGAAGGGCGAACCGCAGAAATCCGAAAGTCCCCATCTTGAGCATGATGCTCGCAAGAATGACTGAACCCGCTGTCGGAGCCTCGACGTGCGCGTCAGGCAGCCATGTATGGAACGGGAACATCGGGACTTTCACCGCGAACGCAGCGAAGAATGCACCGAACAGCCAGAGTGCGGTGCGCGAGTCGAATGATGGCGTCGTGAGAAGGTGATCGTAGCTGAAATTCGGCACCCCGTTGGTGCCGGCGTTGATTCCGAGATACAGGATCGCGACAAGCATCAACAGCGACGGCAGCATCGTGTACAGGAAAAACTTGATGCTAGCATAAAGTCTTCGGTCACCGCCCCAGATGCCGATGATGAAATACATCGGCACCAGCATCACTTCCCACATTACGTAGAACAGGAAGAGATCGCGCGCCATGAAAACGCCGAGCATGCCGCTCGTGAGAATCAGCATCAGCGCGAAGAACGTGTTCACTTTTTTCTTGACGCTCGTCCAGCTGCCGAGTACGCAAAGCGGCATGATGAACGTCGTGAGAAGGATCATCATCAGCGCGATGCCGTCGATCCCGAGTGTGAAGCGAATGCCCCACATGGGAATCCACGCCGTATCGATCGCAGCCTGCCATCCACTGGCCGCTGGATCGAAGGTCCACCACAACCCTATCGATACAAGGAACTCGATCATCAGTGTGGCAAATGCGACCAATCGAGCCGAGCGGTTTGCCGATTCATCCGTGTCCGGTGCAGTGCCGCGCATGGCGAGTAGCACCACCGCGCCGAGCACCGGTATGATCAGAAGCGCCGGGAGCACCCAGTTGTTATAGCCAAGCGAAGCGAGGAAAGATTCCATTTCGTTTCGTTATCGTAGAGTGACGGCGCCGAGAACCGCGAGAACGCCTGCCACGAGAACCCACGCGTAGGTGCCAGCCGTTCCAGTCTGGAAGCGCGATCCAACCCAGCCGAAAGCTCGTGCAAGCGCTGCACTGCCATTTACGAACAATCCGTCGATCAGGCCTGCATCGATTCCGCGCCACAGCACATTGCGCGAAACCTGATATGTCGGATTGACGACGACCGCATCGTATGCCTCGTCGACGAAGTATTTGTTCTCGAGCAGCCGCTCGAATCCTTCCGATTCCGGCGACTGAGACTTCGGAACCAGCCGCTCAGGCTTGAGTCTGAAGTACGCGAATGCAATTCCGCCGACTGCCACGAGCACAGCGATCCCAAGAAGAGCGATCTCGGTGTTGGCTGCGTGCGCTGCTTCGCCCGCAGGCCCGGCAAGTACCTTTTGCGATTCACCGACGACAGGGTCCAGCCACCGTTCGAGCCTGCCTTCGTGCGACGTGAAAAGAGCGGGCAGATTAAGCCAGCCACCGAACGCAGACAAAATTCCCAGCACAACGAGCGGACCTGTCATCACCCACGGTGCTTCGTGAAGATGCGATCGCTCCTCCTCGCCCGTTCGATTCGGACCATGGAACGTGTAGATCATCATCCGCGTCATGTAGATCGCAGTGAGAAATGCAGCGGCAACACCCAGGATGTACACCAGATACAACAGCGTGCTTCCCGGAATTCCAAGGAGCGATGACTGAGCGAGCGTCGAGCCCTCAGCGTGCGCGAATGTCGATCCAAGGATTTCGTCCTTGGAGAAGAAGCCCGCAAATACAGGAATCCCTGCAATTGCGAGCGTCGCAATCCACATCAGCCAGAACGTGATCGGCATGTACTTCTTGAGGCCGCCCATGTTGCGCATGTCCTGCGCATCATCATGGTTGTGCGTGTGATGATACGCCGCATGCATCGCGTAAATCACCGAGCCTGATCCAAGGAACAAGAGGGCCTTGAAGAAAGCGTGCGTCACGAGGTGAAAGATTCCGGCCGTATACGCGCCGACACCAACACCGATGAACATGTATCCCAGCTGCGACACGGTCGAATACGCCAGGACCTTCTTGATGTCCCACTGCTTGAGTCCAATCGTCGCTGCAAAAATCGCGGTCACTCCACCAATGAGTGCAACCAGGAGGCTCGCGACGGGAGCATGCGAGAAAAGCACTGCACTGCGCGCGACGAGATACACACCGGCAGTGACCATCGTTGCGGCATGGATCAGCGCGGATACCGGCGTCGGGCCAGCCATCGCGTCTGGCAGCCACACATACAGCGGGATCTGCGCGCTTTTTCCAACGGCACCGAGAAACAGGAACATGCAGACAGCCGTCGTCACCCCCGCCCCAACGGGAAGTGCAGCCGCTGCGACATTCACTCCCGCAAAGTCGAGCGAGCCGAAGCTGGAGAACATTATGAACATCGCGATCAGGAACCCTACGTCACCGATGCGGTTCACAATGAACGCTTTCTTCCCGGCATCCGCGTTCACCTTGTCGGAGAACCAGAATCCAATCAGGAGGTACGAGCAGAGCCCAACGCCTTCCCAGCCGACGAACATCACCGGATAGCTCGCGCCCAGAACGAGCACAAGCATGAAGAACACAAAGAGATTGAGATACGCGAAATACCGCGGGTATCCGGGATCCTCGCGCATGTATCCAACGCTGAAGATGTGGATCAGCGTGCCGACCCCCGTGATCACGAGCACCATCACCATCGACAGCTGGTCGAGCTGCAGTGCAGCATCGATGTGAAGATCGCCGACAGGCATCCAGCTGAAATACCTCTGGACAAACGGCGTCTCCATCGATCCGGGCATCGCCGAGAAAATCATCCATGCGACGATGAACGAGAGAGCGAGCACTGCGGGACCGATGATGCTGACCACTCCAGCATATCGATGCGGCTTTACCGCATGATGATCATCGCCATGCGCGCCTGACTCTTCAGCATGCGAAATCGCACCGGCATCGCCGTGATCGTGTCCATGGCCCATATCCGGATCCTTCGGACCAGGACGATATGCAGGAGCGAGCGATAGCAGACTGTTGATGACAAAGCCAAGCAGCGGCAGAACAGGCAGCAGCCACACCAATTCAGCGGCAGTTCCGGCGAGCGGATGAGTCTCCGCAGCAATCTGAAGGAGCATCATCCTTTGAGAAGATTGATGTTCTGCAGGTTCACCGACTGTCGATGCCTGAAGATCGCAATGATAATCGCGAGCCCGACTGCTGCTTCAGCCGCCGCAACAGTCATGACGAACACGACAAATACCTGCCCTGCCGCTCCGTAATATCTCGAGAAAGCAACGAACGTCAGGTTGACGGCGTTGAGCATGAGCTCGACGCACATGAAGATGATGATCGCGTTGCGGCGTGTGAGCACGCCAATCACGCCGATCGTGAAGAGAACCGCGGAAAGAGCGAGCGACTCAGCGAGCATCGGTCTCACCCCTTTTGCCGAGGACGACAGCACCGGCAACTGCAACAAGCAGCAGGACGCTTGTCAGCTCGAATGCCAGCAGGTATTCGTTGAACAACGGACGAGCTACTGTCCCAACCGCGCCGTACTTACCCATCTGCTCTGCGTTGAAGCCCCAGGGCACCGCAAACTGCCAGGCAATGCCGGAGCGCGACGTTGCCATGAGCCCCGAAAGGAGACCCAGGCCGATCACAACCGCGACAAGCACCGGAACTTTCCCCCTCGCGTCAGCAATCTCTGAGGGTTTGCCGAGATTCAGGAGCATGACGACGAACAGAAACACAACCATGATCGCGCCGGCGTAAACGAGCACCTGCATGATGCCGATGAACTGTGCGTCGAGCAGCACATACTCCGCAGCGAGAGCGAACATCGTGTTGACAAGCCACAATGCCGCAGCTACGGGACTCTTTCGCGTTACGAATGCGATTGCAGATGCAATTGCAACGACGCCGAAGAAGTAGAAATGAAATGTGTAAAAGAGCGGATAATGCTCTGGCATTTATTCTCCCCGCGGATCGTCGGGGTCCCACATCTCGCACACCGGATGTGTCTGCGCGGTCAACCGCTCGAGGTCATACACAAAGCCTGCCCGGCTGTACTCCGAGTTCTCGTAGTGCCGTCCGACATGGATAGCCTCTTCAGGGCACACTTCCTGGCAGTAGCCGCAGAAGATGCAGCGGAATTCGTCGATCTCGAACACGAGCGGATAACGATTTCCCTTTTCATCTTCACCTGGAATCAGCTTGATGCAGTTCGCAGGGCAGACAGTCGGACACAGTCCGCACGCAACACACTTCGCCTGACCCGTTTCTGTGGTCAGCATGCGATGCGTTCCACGCCAGCGCGGAGACAAAGGATACTTCTGCTCCGGATACTGGACAGTGACCTTGGGCTCGAAGAGATGTCTGAACGTCTGCGCCATTCCCTTGATCGTCGCGCGGATGTAGCTCACATCCTCGATAGGCCGATCGAGAACTTTCACGCCGATTGCCATTATTCGGCTGCTCCTGTTGGTGCCAGCGACGAGCGCTGGTTCATCGTGCGAAGCTCCTCGAGCTCACGCTTTCCGAGTCGCCCATACGCCGGACTGACGACGCGCCCGCGATCGAGAATCGCAAAGAGAATTACAACCAGCGCCATGTTCACAGCGCCGAGAATCGACGCGTACATCGCACCACGGCGAATTCCGGCTGACTCGAGTATGAGAATCGCAGCCGCCACGACAATGATGTAAGCGAGCGCCGTCGGAAGCATCACGCGCCACCCCACGGACATCAGCTGGTCATACCGGAATCGTGGAAGCGTCCATCGCACCCAGATGTAGACAAAGAGGAAAAATCCGGTCTTGAGCAGGAAGATCAGTATCGACAGCAAAGTGAGCCATCCACTGTATGGCCCGATGTTGTCGCGCCCGGTGAAAGGCACATCCCATCCACCGAAGAAGAGCGTCGCCATGAGCGCGCTCGCCGTGATCATGTTGCAGTACTCTGATATCGGAAACAGCGAGAACTTCATCGCGCTGTATTCGGTGTGATATCCGGCGATCAGCTCCGACTCGGCTTCTGGAAGATCGAACGGCAGACGATTTGTCTCAGCAAACGCTGCGACCATGAAGATGAAAAACGCGACGGTCAGGTTGACGAAGTTCCACCCGCCGTATGCCTGCTGATTTACGATCGAGTTCAGTGTGACGTTGCCGGCGAGAAGCAGCACGGGAATCGTCGACATACCCATCGAGATCTCGTACGAGATCATCTGAGCGCTGGACCTTATTCCACCGAGCAACGCGTATTTGTTGTTCGATGCCCAACCCGCCAGAACTATTCCGTAGACTCCGAGCGATGAGATCGCGAGGATGAAGAGGAAGCCGACAGGAAGATCGGCCACCACCATCGGGATCAATCCCCACCGCGTCGGAAGCGGTGCGCCGAACGGAATCACACAAACCGTCGTCAACGCCGGAATGAAGGCGAGCACCGGTGCGAGAATGAACAGCGGCTTGTATACAGCTGCGGGGTAAGTCTCTTCCTTCATGAAGTTCTTCACGCCGTCGGCAACCGGCTGCAGCCATCCACCTTTGCCCCCGACACGATTCGGACCGTGTCTTCCCTGAATCCACGCCGAGATCTTTCGCTCGGCGAGAGTGAGAAGGGCGGCGCTCACCATGTAGACAGTGAACACGATGATCATCTTGATGATCGTGAACACGACGAATGCGCCCGTGCTCGTCGACGGTACCTGCGGGTTTGCAATTTGAAGAAGCGGGAACATCATGTGGCTCCCGCGGCTTGCAGCACAGGCAATCCGCGCATGCCGATTGTCTCGTACGAAAGTCCGGCGAACTGCGGTTTTGTGGATGCAAGATTCGCAAACACGTCTGCGGGGAGAAAGAACTGCTCCTGCGCTCCCATTGCACCGAGCAGATCTCCGAGCACGAGCCAGCTTGGCCTCGCCATTCCCGGAGCTGCCTTCGCCTGAGTGAACCGCTGCACGCGACCGCGAATGTTCGTGAAGGTTCCTTCTTCCTCAGCGAAGTTCGTAATCGGAAGAACGACTGCCGGATTCTCGAGACCCTTTGGAACTACGGTCCCGATCACGACGATCGCTGAGGCCTTCGAAGCTGCATCCAGGTTGACATCCGAGAGGTCTTCGTCGGCGATGACGAGCACATCACCATCTGCGAGACCATCGAGAGGCGACATCGATCGCTTGTAGCCGAGCATTTCTGCGCCGACCACGTTACCCGCGCGGTCAGTGCGCAACGCGAGATCCTCCACGCCAGGCAGCGGCGCTTCAGCGCCCGTTGCTACGCGGAAAACACCGCGACCGCCGTTGTGCTCGATGAGCTCCGAGAACAGGAACAGCGTTTCGTTCGACAGCATCGGAGATGCTGCAATGTGAACCGCCTTCCCTGCGATCAGCTTTGCAGCAGCGTGAATCGCTGTCTCCCATTCAGCCTGAGCAAGAATGCCGGCATTCCGCACCATCGGCATCTCTGCTCTATCCTGCCGATTCAGCCAGCGATAGTTCATTCGACCGTAGTCGCACATGAAGTACTTGTTGACGTCTTCATTCGGACGCGGCTTGAATCGAGCAACGGTGTTGTCGCGCGTCTCGATCATGATGTTGCAGCCCTGTGTGCAGTTGGGGCAGATCGATGCGGCTCGATCGAGCTCCCACGCGCGTGCCTTGTTCAGGAAATCCTTGGAGAGGAGCGCACCCACCGGGCAGAGATCGATGACGTTCGCAGCCCACGGGTGCGTAAGATCCTTTCCTTCGAATTTTCCAATGAGTGCGCGATCCCCGCGCTCGCTCACGTTCAGAACCGTGTCGTGCGCGACATCGTCCATGAAGCGCACGCATCTTGTGCAGAGAATGCAGCGGTTGGGGACGTAAAGAACGTCGCCGCCAAAATCTTCTACCGGATTGAAGCGCTTAGGATCTCGATAGCGGGAGTCTGCGCGCCCTTCCTGATAGGTGAAATCCTGCAGCTCACATTCGCCCGACTGATCGCAGATGGGACAGTCGAGCGGATGATTGATGAGCAGGAACTCGAGAACTCCCTTTCTCGCTTCGAGAGTACGCTCATTATGAATGTGAACGACTTGTCCTTCGGCGACCGACGTCGCGCAGGACGGCGCGAGCTTGGGAGCTTTCTCGACTTCCACCAGACACATGCGGCAGACGCCGGGAATCGGAAGACTCGGATGATAGCAGTAGTGCGGAATCAGAATTCCGACAGTCTTTGCTGCCTCGAGAATTGAAGTTCCTTCAGGAACGCTTACCTGCCGGCCTTCGATAGTCAGGTTCACCATCTTCGGTTCGGCCATTATGCCACCGCCGCCATAACGTGGTGAACGCGCTTGCCTTGAATCAGCGCCTCGAACTCGTTGCGGAATTTGTTGATGCCGGAGATCACCGGTGTTGCGCACGAGTCACTGAGAACGCAGATAGTGGTGCCTGTCATGTTGTTTGCGATACTCATGAGCGTGTCGAGATCTTCCATGGTTCCCTGCCCGTCACGAATGCGCTCTAGAATCTTTGTCGTCCACGCGGTCCCTTCGCGGCACTGAGTGCACTGCGCGCAGCTCTCATGAGCGAAGAATCGCGCGATGCGGGCGATCACTCGCACCATGCTCTGCGCGTCATCGATCACGATTACGCCGCCAGATCCAAGCATCGATCCCTGAGCAACAAATCCTTCGTAATCCATCAGCGTCGCTTCCGCTTCTTCCATTGTCTGAATCGGAACCGATGCGCCGCCGGGAATCACAGCCTTGAACTTTCGTCCGCTCACTGGACCGCCGCACAGATCGTACAGGAATTCCTTGAATGGAAATCCAAGAACCGTCTCGTAAGTGCCTGGCTTTGCAATGTTTCCGCAAACGGAGAACAGCTTTGTTCCTGTGCTCTTCGGATTCGACAGCGACATCCCTTTGTACCATTCAGCGCCTTTCATCAGGATGATCGGCACCGCTGCAAGCGTCTCGACGTTATTGATAGTCGTCGGTTGGCCGAAAACACCGGCAACCGCAGGAAACGGCGGCTTGATGCGAGGATTTCCCCGCCGGCCCTCGAGCGAATTCATCAGAGCGGTTTCTTCGCCGCAGATATAGGCGCCTGCACCTTTGTGCACGTGCACATCGACGCGCTTGCCTGTCCCCATGGCATTTGGACCAAGGATCCCCGCGCTGTAGGCTTCGCGAACTGCGATCTCCATCCGCTCCAGCGGTTCGGTGAATTCCCCGCGGATATAGATGTATGCGGTTTCGGCACCGATCGCATATGCGCCAATCGCACATCCTTCGATGAGCGCATGGGGAGTCCACCGCATGATCTCGCGATCCTTGAACGTTCCCGGCTCTGACTCGTCGGCGTTGCAGCAGAGATAGTGCGGCTTTCCATCGCCGGGTTTCATGAAGGACCACTTGAGACCTGTCGGGAATCCTGCTCCACCGCGGCCGCGCAGTCCTGATTCCTTGACGATGTTCGTTATGTCGAGCGGCGCCATCCCGAGCGCTTTCTCGAGCGCCTGATAGCCACCCCGTTTCTTCCAGCCATCGAGCGAGCGCGCTTCGGCGTCACCGAAGTACTGTGAAAGAACTGGCGTCTCGCGAGGATGCGACTTGTGCGGATAACCCATTATGGAAGCTTTGCGAGAATGTCCGGAACCGTCTCAGGTGTCACGGACTCGATGAACTGTTCGTTGATCATCACCGGCGTTGGAAAACCGCACGCACCCAGGCATTCCACTTCGATGACTGTGTAGCGATTGTCCGGCGATGTAATTCCAAGCTCACCGGTTTTTGTGTGCTGCAGGAACGACTTCACCACATCTTCCGCACCGCAGATTCCACAAGGCGAAGTTGTGCAGACCTGGATGAAATACTGGCCGACCGGATGCTGGTGATACATGGTGTAAAAGGTCACGACGCCTTTCACGTATGCCGGCGTGAGCTCGAGAAACTCCGCAACTTCTGCCATCGCTCCTTCGCTCACCCATCCACGCTCGCGCTGAACAATCCAAAGCGCGGGAAGAAGTGCTGCCATCTTCGTCGGATATCGCGAGAGGAGCATTCTCAGCTCATCACCCGCATCGCCTGTAAATACAGGCACATACGGCTCATGACCGTGATCGTCGTGAGACATCGCGTCCGGTGCCTTGATGCCGGTCATCGGTCGATCTCTCCCATGACGATATCAATGCTCGCGTTGATTGCGATTACGTCGGAGAGAAGATGGCCTTCGACCATCTTCGGAATTGCGGAAAGATTCACGAACGAGGGTGGCCGAATGCGCCAGCGAACAGGCTTCGATGTTCCGTCCGATACCATATAGTAGCCTTTCTCCCCTTTCGGACTTTCAACCGCGACGTAAGACTCGCCGATCGGCGGACGCGGTCCTTCCATCACCTGCTTGAAGTGATGGATCATCGATTCCATTTCACTTGTCGCCTTCGACTTTGGCGGAAGAATCACGCGCGCATCGTCGACATTGACAGGGCCTTCGGGAAGCCTGTCAGCAGCCTGCTTGAGAATGCGTACAGATTGACGGAGCTCTTCCATTCGAACCAGATAGCGATCGTAAACGTCGCCGTTGGTTCCGACAGGAACATCGAAATCGTAGGTCTCGTAGCCGAGGTACGGGAAATCCTTGCGGACATCATAGGCAACGCCGGATGCTCGAAGCATCGGCCCTGACAATCCGTAATTGATTGCTTCCTCCGGCGACATCACACCGAGTCCGATCGTTCGTCCAACCCAGATTCCATTGCGGGTAAGAATTCGATCGATTTCGTCGACCGTGTTCGGGAATGTCCTGATGAAGTTGCGAAGCCCATCCATCCATCCGGATGGAATATCTGCTGCCATTCCGCCGACACGTGTTAACGACGTTGTGAGTCGCGCACCAACCCACGCTTCGAGCAGGTCGTAAACTCTCTCTCGCTCCTGGAACGACCAGAGGAAAGGCGTATACGCGCCGATATCGATGCAGGTAGTTCCCACCCAGACAAGATGCGAGATGATTCTCGACAGCTCCGACGCGATTACACGAAGAACTTCGCATCGCTCAGTTATGTCGATTCCAAACAGACGCTCGGCGCCGAGGGCGAATGCGACGTTATTTCCGGGAGAGTTGAGATAGTCTTCGCGATCCGTCCACGGAATTATCTGGTTGTACTGACGGTATTCACCGATTTTTTCGAAACCGCAGTGCAGGTATCCGATGTGCGGAATGCAGCGCACGACAGTCTCACCGTCCAGCTCGAGCACGAGCCTCAGCACACCGTGTGTTGCGGGATGCTGCGGCCCGATATTGATCAGCATGTGATCGGATTCGAGCTCGGGCTCCATCGAAGGAGGTGCGGCCAGCTCGAGTCCGCCGCCGGTGTCGTTCACAACGAGTGGAATGCGCTGAGGTCTTCCCTGCGCGTCGAGTCCGGTTGTCGAAAGCTCGACTTCTACTGTTCGATTGCCTGATGCCATTTACTCGCCCGTCCTTTCGCCGCTTGAAAGACGCTGGCGCATGTCTGACGGCAGGTCCTCGAACGCATCGGCAATCGACAGCTCTTCCATGGAGTAGCGCGACTCGACGTTCTGCGCGAGGGCCTGGCGCAGCTGCTCCGCTCTCGAGAAGCGGCCGCGAAGCGGAAAATCCTTTCTGAGAGGGAAACCTTCGCGATACTGCTCCCACATCAGAATTCTTCGAAGGTCAGGATGTCCTTCGAACACGATGCCGAACATGTCGTAGCACTCGCGCTCCATCCAGTCTGCGCCTTTCCAGATTCCCACCACGCTCGGAATTCTCAGCGGAGCACCGCGCGGGATCTGTGCTTTGACTCGAAGAAATCTTCGGAATGGAAGCGAACGAAGATGCCACACGACTTCCATCGGCTCCTCGTAATCGCGGTATTCGACTGCAGTTACGTCGCTCAGGTAATCGTATTTCTGATCCTGATCGTCGTGCAGCCATTGCATGACTTCCGCGACGCGCGATGGCTGGATGTAGACCGTAGTCTCTCCCCAGACCACTTGAGATCGCACTACTGCATCTGCGAACCGGGATTCGAGCGCGGCGACAGTCGGATTTGCTTCACCGCCTTTGTGCTGAACCGAGCGCGGAGTTACGGGTGCTGACACTTCTCTGAGCCCCGAGCCTGTCTGTACGATGCTGAACTTTTCCGTCACGGCGCTGAGCGAGTCTGATGAACGGAATTGCCGAACGGCTCACCGAGCTCGTCAATGACCGCCGGCGGAATGTAGAGCTGGCTCTCTGGATCCGGATTCATTTCCTCGCGGATCTTTCTGTCGGCGCTGCGCTCGGCCATGACTTTCTCCTGCAGCATTCGAATGCCGTAGAGAAGTCCTTCAGGTCGAGGCGGACACCCAGGCACGTAGACGTCGACGGGGATGATCGTGTCGATTCCCTGCACGACCGCGTAGTTGTCGAACATTCCGCCTGACGATGCGCATGCGCCCATCGAGATGCACCACTTTGGCTGCGGCATCTGCTGCCAGATTCGTCTGAGCACTGGCGCAAGCTTGAATGGAACGCGGCCGGCGCAGATCAGAACGTCGGCCTGTCGCGGCGAGAAGCTCATTCGCTCCATGCCGAATCGCGCGAGATCGAAGCGCGCGGCTGCCGTCGCCATGAATTCGATCGCGCAGCAAGCGGTTCCAAAGGGCATAGGCCACAAGGAATTCGCCCTTCCCCAGTTAACAAGAAAATCGAGCCGTGTGGTGACCCAGCCTTCCTGGCTTTGCGGCTCGTATGCGACGGTTCGGTGTTCAGGTCTGGCGGTCAATCCCATTGCAGTGCTCCCTTCTTCCACACGTAAGCGAGGCCTACGAGGAGAATCAGCATAAAGACGAGCATTTCTCCGAGACCGAAGAACGAAACCTCGCCTGCCGGGCACATGTTGTTGACCAGAGCCGTGTTGCAGGAGAGCTGTCTATAGTAGACCCCCCACGGGATCATGAAGACAGTTTCGATGTCGAAGACAATGAACAGAATGGCGACGAGGTAGAACTTGACGGAGAATCTCTCGCGGGCGTCGCCGAGAACCGGAATTCCTGACTCGTATGGAGTCTGCTTTACCGGAGTCGGCCGGGAGCGCTTGAGAAGGGCCGACAATGCCACTATCAGGAGGCCATTGGCGACCACGAAACCAAGCAACATCAGGACCGGCAAGTACGCGCGACTCATTGAGTTCCCGACTTCGTGAAATATTTCACTAACTGTAGACGAGAGGAATTTATCGTGACTGGTAGTGTGGATGTAAGGGGCGCGCGTGTGGCTTTGCGCGCGATGATTTTCGAATTGGTGTGCGCAGATTCTGCGTCGAATGTCGCGCCCTTCCCCCGCAAAATTCCAACCACGCAATTCATTTCACAGTGACAGCGCAGGCCGGTATTCGTCCATCCATTTGAAGTCCCTTTGCGCCCGAATGGGTCGCGACAACGGCAAACCCGTCGAAAGGCGGGGACGCAAAGCTACGAGGCTAAAGCTGCTGTTTCACGCAGCCATGCCAGTCGGGTTGCCGAACGATTCAACGGAGGTTAGAGGTATGTCGTTGCTTGACTCGAGCGAGAGGATTCGCTCCGAGCGGGCACTTGCTGCACGAACGTGGTGTGAGAAGGTGCTCAAGTCACTGTTCTTTGGCGGACTTGAAACGTCGGTCTGGCTGTGACGAAAAAAAACCTCCCCGATTATCGGAGAGGTTTTTTTTTCGTGATGCGGCACCGCTACTCGATTATTTCAACTTCTACCTGGCTCGAGTATTTGGTATCCGTCTGACTGGAGGCGTTAGATGCGATCGCCCTCACCCTGTCACGATGCTTGGTCCCCACTGCACCGGAGATCACGCGGGTGAACGTGCAGGTATACGTGCCGCTCGGAGCGATCGTTCCGTAGGGGTTGAGAGTGGAGTTACAGCCGGTGGCCCCGGTGCCGGCGCTGAGCGATGCGTAACTCGCGGTCGCCGGATTATACGCTGCCGAGTCAGCGAGCGATGTAAGTGTTACGTCCGCCGTTCCTGTGTTTGTCACAACGACGGTGAATGTGACAGTGCCCGAGCCGCCGAGGGTGTTGTTATAGGTACAAGTCGTCGTCTGGCCCTTGAGGATAGAGATGTTGAGCTGCGTGTTTGAATTGCTGCCCGTTCCACGCGAGCCGGTGCTCTGAGAGTCCCTCACACAGCTGATCGACGCCAGCGACCAGTTGGTTGGCAAAAGCTCAGTGAGTGCATACGATCCAGAATCAAGCGGAATCGCTGCTGACGTGGCGCCTGCCTGGACCGACCATTTGCTGTCGCCGTTTGTCGCGGTTGCACCCGCCGTGTTATTGGCGTTCCCCAGTTGGAAGCCAAAATACGAATCCGAGCTCGGGGTTGTAGACTTCACGATGACAAGGAATCCTGCGCCCGCTCTGACGACGCAGTCGAATGGATTGCTGTTGGGCGAACCCGACGGATATGAGCAGACGTTGATCAGGTCAACGTTTGCATTGTTCAGGTTGTTCCCCAGATCCGTGAGGAGGACGCTGCATTCCGCTTGGGTGTCGGAGCCATCCTCGCCTTCCGCGGGGAACCCGTCGGCAACGTTGCTGATACCGCACGAGGTGGAACTGACCGTGACAGGCTCCGAAGAGAAGCAGCGGTCGACCTCGCCGAACTTGCCTTGGTTCTTGCAGCTGTAAAGGATCGTTGCGATTTGCGTGAGCTGACCGCTGATCACGTTGATCCGATCGCACAGGGCGAAGTTCGCCTTGCCATCGTTATTGGTGTCAAGCAGGGCGCAAGCGTCACCGGTGTTGGAGCCGCCCCACACGTCGATGTCGTCCCATGTCCAGCGTACGTTGATCCTGCCGGAGATGTTATCTGCTCGGCTCATGCAGTTAAGATCAACCTGCGAAGGCACGTCGTTCGCCCCGGCATCATCACAGGTGGACGCAGCGAAATTCGGGTTTGAACCGCCGCCACCACCGCTCCCGCGGGGGAAAGATGCGTCCGGTGTAAAGTTGTCCGGTGCGGTTCCGCCGTTTGCACTAATCGTATTATCGTCGGCTGATTTAGTTACGGATATCGACGGTGCAGCGGCAGGACGGCTGTTCGTGTAAGTGCAGATTGTGGTTTCGCCGGTAGTGACAGAAACGCCGGATACTGTCCGCGTCCCGATGTTGACGGTCCCGGTGCTTGTCGGAGTTGGAGTAGTTTGCCTCTCGCAGACAATGGCATCCAGCTGCCAACCGCTCGGCAGTGCATCTTCGGCGACGCTGAATGTGCCGGGTGCCACTACGTAAGTGACCATCTCGTCGCCGGTAGAGTTGTCGGTAATCGTCTTCGTTCCCCCCGGCGTGGAAGTGAATGAGAACGTTGCGCCGCTGCTCTGCGGATCTGTGACCTTGGTGATCTGGAGGAAGCCCGAACTCGGTCTCACGACGCAATCGAATGGATTGCTATTCGGCGAGCCAGATGGGAAAGAGCAGACGTTCAGCAGATTGGGCTGAACATTAGTGCCCAAGGCGCTGAGCCTGATTCTACATGTGGCCTGCGTTTCGAAATTGTCCTCGCCCAACCCCGGGAACGACGGCTCGCCGGAAATCTTCTCTACAACGCACTGAATGTCCTGAGAGTTACCGGTGCTGAGGAGCGTGACAGACGAGGCGCAACGGTCAGTTTTGGTATCTCCGCAGCTGTACAGGAGTGGCGATCCTGGATTGAGCTGTTCGATGACATCGGGATTTCCACCGGTGTTGCTGATCCGAACACAGACCGCATGATCTGCGTTGCCCTTGCCCTTCGTCGCGGTCAGCGGCGTGATGTCAAAAAGCGCACACGCGTCGCCTGTCTGTCCGGAGCCAGTCCACGAGTTGACGTCATCCCACGTCCACTGGACTGCAACCCAGCCAGATACGTTGTCGGCTCGCGTGAACGCATTCAGGTCGGACTGAGCCGGGACGTCGTTCGCGCCGTCCACGTCGATGATGGCTGGCTGCAGGAAATCGAAATCCGTTAGCGCATCACCAAGTGTGGCACTGGGGTGTGCATTGGAAAGGGCACCGCTTTCAGTGGTGAGCGGACCTTCACTGCATCGCGCCAACACAAAGATGCTACATACACTTAAGGCCGCACTGACTAAGCTGCGGGTGCGACGGATGGAGCCCAACATGGGAAGCCTCCGGTGATTGATGAGCTTGCCCGGATTCTCCGGGCAGGCTATAAAAAATTTCCGGTGGCTCGGCTGTCTCCTGCTCAGAGAGACCCGCTGCTTTGCGAACCGGCCTCGCGACCGGCGTGCCCTTTTCGGAATAGTAAACAGCCGTAAACGAATCTTCGCGTACGTAAATGAGCGTTCGCGAATTATTCGCGAGCCTACTGTAAATGAGATTGTTACAAGGCGCAAGAGTTTGTTTATTTTCGTGATATTTGTGATGTCGATTTCCGTGGTTCTCTTTCACGTATCCTTTGTTGGGCTCGCTAGTCCTGGGAGTGAGCACGCGACCCCGTGGGGCGCGATAAGGGCAAACCCGCCGAAAGGCGGCGACGCAAAGCCACGAGGCTACCGCCGGCCCATGCCGGCAACGCTAGTCGGGCCGCCGAACACCAAATGTCGGAGAACGCATGCGCAGCTCCAGGATCCGCTTTGCGACTCACTCGGTCCCTCTCGGTGCAGCCTCAATTCTTGTTGTTCTCTCACTATCAGCCTGCGGCGAAGATTTTTTTGCACCATCAGCCAGCTCTACACTCACAAGATTCGGCGCTGCTCCAGTTCGGCATCTGGAGACCGCAAGTACGACACAGACTATTCGCGACCAGTACATCGTCGTTTTCACTGATGACGTAACGGATGTCGAACAGCTTACGCAGAGACTCATCCAGGAATCGGGCGGCCGCGAGCTCTTCAGGTACAAGCATGCGCTGCACGGTTTCGCCGCGCGGCTCAACTCCGCCAGCGCGGACGCGCTGCGTCGCAATCCCCGGGTCGAGAGCGTTACGCCCGACGCCGTAGTGCAAACCACCACGGTACAATCGAATGCAACATGGGGCATCGATAGAGTCGATCAACGCTCTCTACCACTCGGCAAGGAATACCTCTACAACAGGTCAGGAGCTGGTGTTACCGCGTACATAATTGACACCGGAATCAGATATACGCATTCGGAATTTGAAGGTCGCGCTTCGCTCGGCACCGATCTCACCGGTGGCGACGGTTCAGACTGCGAAGGGCATGGAACTCACGTCGCCGGAACTGTCGGTGGCAAAACGTACGGCGTAGCCAAGCAGGTCGCGCTTCGCAGCGTTCGCGTTTTTGGATGTTCCGGCACCACGAGTGAATCGATGGTCATCGCCGGCATCGACTGGGTGACAGGTCACGCCAGGCTGCCCGCTGTAGCCAACATGAGTCTGGGTGGTCCCTTCAACGGACCGCTCAACGATGCTGTTGCAAAATCTGTCGCGAGTGGAATTGTTTACGTTGTGGCTGCGGGAAATGCGAACAACGATGCGTGCCAGACGAGCCCGGCGAGTGTCGGTACTGCAATGACGATCGGCGCAACTGACCCGAGCGATTCGCGAGCATCATTCAGCAACTGGGGATCTTGCGTCGACATGTTCGCGCCTGGTGTCAACATTACATCGGCGGGATTGAGTGGAGATGCGGCGGATGCAACAATGTCAGGCACCTCCATGGCGTCGCCGCACGTCGCAGGCGTGGCGGCTTTGTACCTCGAGGGACATCCGCGTGCGCGGCCGGCGGAAGTGAATGATTCGCTCTATGCTTATTCGACGAAGGGTGCAGTTCAAAACGCGAACAGCGCAAATTGGCATCTGGTTTTTTCAGGCGAGGTACGCGACGATCGCAACGTCGGGCTGCCCCCCGCCCCGGTTCCACCCGCAGCTCCGTCAAACTTGCAGGGCGCGCTTCAGGAAACATGGGACAACGGATCCTACGTGCTGCTCAGCTGGACCGATAACTCCATGGACGAAGAGGGCTTCGAGATCTCCGGCTTGGGCGAGGCGGGATCGATCTCCGGTATCACACGAGCGGACCTGACGTCACTTCGAGTCAAACTCATCGCAGGTGTATGGGATATCCGCATCCGTTCATTCAAGGCGGGCGGGGCGATTGTATCCGATTGGGCGAACACGCTCTTGATCTGTGTCCCGAAATTATCTGGCGACTGCAGTTCGCAGCCACCGCCGGACACGACAACTCCACTGCCTCCGCCTGACGGCGCCCCGCCGGTTGCCCGATTCTCGGTTAAATGTCCGTTCAACAAGAATCTCTGTTCGTTCGACGCATCTCAATCCACCGCCGCGTCCGGCGTCGCCAGCTACACCTGGACCTTCGGCGACGGATCGACCCAGTCGAGCTCTGCTAATCCGGTAGTCGATCATACCTATCGGGCAAAGGGTACGTATCGGTCAACGCTTACTGTCACTGACACGAGAGGATTGACGGCAACGGCGGAGCAAAGCTTCGTCGTGAAGAGCATCGCCAGGTAGATTCCTTCTGGCGTTTACAGGTTGACGGGAGAACAGCAACTCGTTGTGGACATCGTCCCCAACGAGTTCGCGTTTGGCGGCTCGCAACTGTCCGAAGTGGCTTTGCGCGGGATGATTTCATAGATTGACGCGCCCAGTTCTGGCGCCGGATGTCGCGCCTTTCCCCGCAAAATCCCCAACAAGAAAATGTCAATTCAGTCCGACCGCTGGATCACGGAAATGGCGCGTGAGCATGGCATGATCGACCCATTCGAGTCGAGCCAGGTCCGCTCCGGTGTGATTTCGTACGGAGTCAGCTCGTACGGTTACGACATGCGCGTCGCGAGCGAGTATCGAATCTTTACGAACGTTCTCAATTCGATTGTCGATCCGAAACAGTTCGATCCGAATTCGTTTGTGAAGTTCGAGGGCGATGTGTGTATCGTGCCGCCGAACTCGTTCGCTCTTGCGAGATCAGTCGAATATTTCCGGATTCCGCGAAATATCCTGACGGTCACGCTCGGCAAGTCTACTTATGCGCGGTGCGGAATCATCACTAACGTCACGCCTCTCGAGCCCGAGTGGGAGGGACATGTGACGCTCGAGATTTCGAACACTACTCCCCTGCCCGCGAAGATCTATTCGAACGAAGGAATCGCGCAGGTTCTGTTTTTCAAGGGAGAGGAAGAGCCCCTGGTTTCCTATGGGGACAAGAAAGGAAAGTACCAGGGGCAGACGGGGGTTACTCTTCCGAAGCTTTAGGTGAAGCAGCCGAGGCGATTGTCGGAGCCGAAGCAGCTGAAGCGTTGAGTGCCGGTTGTCGTGATGACTGATACATCCCAGTAGGTCAGTGAATACTGGATTGACATCGGCACGCCGTTGCCCTTGCACGCATTGTCCTTGTGTTCCTTACCCTTCAGCCCGATTGGAAGAAACGTGGCCGGCAGCACCACGTTGGTTCCTGTGAGAGATGTCGAGCTCTGTCCGAAGAGCTGAAACAGTGTTTCGAGATCGCGTGTCTCACTCGACGCGACGCGTCCGTTGTTCGGGTTCACGCAGTCGTAGTTGACGGTAAGAATCGCCTGCGCCCACAGGTTCAAGGAGTTTGCAGCCGCGTTCGTAATGTTCCAGTTGCAGGTGACAATGCCGGCTGCGGTATTTGTCAGCGCGCACGAGGCAGAGTTGAACGTGACGAGCGTTGGATCGGGAGTCACTGAGATCGAAATCAGTGAGCTCGGAGTTAGAGCGTTGCCGGGACTGGTAGGCGCGTCAGAACACGCCGCAGCGACGAGTGCAAACATCACCGCTGCAATGCACTTTCTGGTTGGGTTCATCGAAGCTCCTTTTGGGTTCAACTGCGTGTCGACTGCAGGTGCTGCAACAGCAAATCGAAAGAACTTCGCGATGCATCAATTGAACCTTTGTTTCGAAAAATCGGTAGGGGGTATCTGAGTGGGCAAAAAGCAGCGCATCCGTAAGAACCGGGAACGTCGCGAAGGACCTGCTGCTCGACACCCTCACCCGACCGCTTGCACTGACAGGATGAGTACTGCACCACAGCCTGCACCGACCCGCTCTCTATGGGCGGTCATCGGCATTTCTGCCGTGCTCGTCGCCGTGGTTGCAGTGATTTATGCGCAAATGCGCAGTTTCGGTTTCATATCGCTGGACGACCCGCAATACGTCACTGCAAATCCATTGGTCCGCGCGGGGCTGAGCTGGTCTGGAGCGGAATGGGCATTCACGACTGGAACGTTTTACTGGCATCCTCTGACCTGGATATCGCACATGCTCGACGTTTCCATCTTCGGCATGCATGCTGGGGCCTTTCATCTAGTAAACGCCGCAATTCATGCACTCAATTCCGTGCTGCTGTTTGCGGTGCTTAGGCGGATGACCGGAGCTCTTTGGAAGAGTGCGATTGTGGCCGCAGTATTCGCAATTCATCCCCTGCATGTGGAGTCTGTTGCGTGGATCTCTGAACGAAAGGATGTGCTAAGCAGTTTCTTCCTTCTCGCATCTGCGTACGCGTATATCGCTTACGCGAAAACCACGCGGCGCAAATTCATGCTCATTGCGATTGCACTGTTTGCAGCCGGGCTGCTCGCAAAACCAATGATCCTCACGCTGCCTTTCATTTTTCTTCTGCTCGATTACTGGCCCCTGATGAGGATTCGCGACGAAGCATCGCTACTGCGGAGGTGGCGCCCGCTAGTAATCGAAAAAATTCCGCTGTTCGCACTGGCCGTTTCTTCAGTCGCAGTAACCATCTTGTCTCAAAGCAGTACTCGCGCAGTGGTTGCGCTCGAACGATTGCCGATTCTCGACCGCGTCGGAAACGCGATGCTCTCGTATTGCCTGTATCTTCGCGATCTCGTGTGGCCGTACCGATTGGCGCCGTTCTATCCTCTGCAGCCCCCGTCAATACTTCAGTCGGTCGCCGCGATGCTCATCATTGCATCGTTGACCATGATTGCTTGGAGAGCTGGCAAGGAATATCGATTTGTTATCGTTGGCTGGCTCTGGTATCTCGGTACACTTCTACCGGTCATCGGAATTGTTCAAGCGGGTGATCAGGGGCGCGCAGATCGATTTACATACATCCCTCTTGTCGGAATTCTTATAGTCATTATATGGGGCGTCGATGCATTGCTCTCGCGCTCTAAATCATTTCGGTTAGCAGGCGCAGCTGTTTCGATCGTCATTTTACTCTGGCTCACGACGCTCGCAAGACTGCAAACGAGCTTCTGGAAGGATGACCTGCGACTATGGCAGCGGACTGTGTCTGTAACAAGCGGGAATTATCGGGCGGAAAATCTTTATGGTGTTGCGCTGACCGACCGCGGCAGGCTTGCAGAAGGAATTAGTCACTATCTAGCCGCTCTCGAAGTCTGGCCGGATTATCCGGAAGCGCATAATAATCTAGGTACGGCCCGCCGCGATGAAGGAAGGATCGACGACGCTATTGCTGAATTCTCCAAGGCGGTCACCCTGAGACCCACTAATTCTTCGTTCCATTTCAATCTTGGCGTTGTACTATCGGATAAGGGTGACACGACCGCCGCGATCAGGGAGATCGAGACAGCGCTGCGCCTGGATCCCGCAGACGCTGCCTACGCGCGAGCATTGCAGATCGTGCGCGGCGCGCGATAGAAACAAGAAAGCTCCCGAAGGAGCTTTCTTGATCCGTGATCAGCAGCAACTATTTTCCGGGAGCTCTGTCTAGCTCCTTGTCGATTGCTGCCGCCACTGTCTCGAATGGAACCGCCCCGCCCTTGAGCTCGACACCGTTGATGAATACTGCTGGTGTCCCGGTGATCCCGAATTTAGAGCCTTCCGACATATCCTTCTGAATCTGCTCGACGTATTTGCCGGTTTCGATGCATGTGTCGAATTTCTTCCTGTCGACACCAAGCCGTGCCGCGGTCTCCTTCAGATCCGACACCTTCAGCCTGGTCTGGTCGGCGAACATCGCGTCATGCAGCTGCCAGAACTTGCCCTGTTCATACGCGCAGAGCGAAGCCTCTGCCGCCTTGAACGCGTTGGGATGAATGCTCGTAAGAGGATACTGACGATAAATGATCTGTACCTTGTCGCCGTACTTTTCCGAAACCTGTCGGAGAGTTGGAGCGAAACGGTTGCAAAACGGGCACTGAAAATCGGAAAACTCGACTAGTGTAACAGGCGCGCCCGCTTTTCCCTTCGTCGGAGCTGACGCATTGTCGAATGTCAGGCGATACGGCTGGAATTTGACGCTGACGCCTTTCTCCTTGTTGAGACGCGCAATCAGACGATCCTCTGCCTCCTTCTTTCTATCCGACCTGATAACGTCTGCAATCTGCGGTTTGATCTGATCCAGCGGTCGTCCGCCCGTTCGATCCGGATGAGACTTGAACCACGCTTCGATGTCTGCATCCGTGGGATTCACGCCAACACCGGCTTCAGCGAGAATCAACTCGTCGACGGTCTTACCCTGCTTTTGTGCCTCGGCACCGATTGTCTTTTCGCGCACCATTGAATCGAGAGCAGACTCTACGATCTTCGAGCGAATCATGTGATACTGCGTTTCGATTCGCTCGAGCTCGCTGCCTGAGCGCGCCTTTAAGTCGGCGAACGTGATATTCTCCCCGCCGACGGTCGCCAGAACGTCCGGGATGTCCGAATCCGGAGCAATCTGGGAGGAGTGTGATTGTTCCGTCGCCGTTCCTTCCTTCGCACAGGCAACTGTCATGACCACTCCGATAATGCTGAGCGAAGCAAACAGTTTCCTGGATATCTCTGTTACTGCCCTTGTCATCCTATCCTCACCGGTAAATGAAAAACGCTCTTTAGTGCCGAACTGAGGGCGCAGTTGCGACGGAGAGGGCGTCGCGGCCTCCAATGTAGGGCTCAGTACACC
>JBKPNY010000075.1:0-7090 GCA_046732835.1 Gemmatimonadota bacterium
GTTCAAATCCGGGCGCCCCGATTGAATGAAGGTTTTTGCTTCGTTAGTTTGCGAGACTGTCTGCGCCAGTAGCTCAGTTGGATAGAGCAACAGCCTTCTAAGCTGTGGGTCGGGGGTTCGACTCCCTCCTGGCGCGCCACACTGCAGTACAAAATTTCTGCGCCGTTAGCTCAATTGGCAGAGCAAATGACTCTTAATCATTAGGTTGTAGGTTCGATTCCTACACGGCGCACTCTCTCTCCTTTTGGATCTTAGCGTTGTTGTCCCCGCACACGCTGCGGCCGCCGATCTCCCGCACTGCATAGCCGCTCTCGAAGCATCAGACCTTCCGCGAGAGAAATGGGAGCTGATAGTCATCGATGACTCTCTTGGCAAAGGTCCCGCTTTCGCTCGCAATCGCGGGATTGAAAAGGCCAGAGCAGAAATAGTCGCGTTCGTCGACTCGGACGTAATGGTTCATCGCGATGCGCTCGGCTTGATGCTCGATCACTTTCAGTCCGACGACGTTCACGCCGTATTTGGTTCGTACGACAGCAAGCCAACAGACAAGGGAATCGTCTCGCAGTACAGAAATCTCCTTCACGCGTACGTACATCAACACGCTGACGGAGATGTCGAAAGTTTCTGGGCCGGATGCGGCGCAGCTCGCAAAGCGTCTCTTACCGAAGTTGGAATGTTTGACGAAGAGCGGTTCGTCAGGCCCGAGATGGAAGACGTCGAGCTTGGCTATAGACTGAGCGACAAAGGCTGCAGAATAATTCTCGACCCGGCGATACAGTGCACGCATCGCAAACGCTGGACACTTGGTGAGATGATCCGGTCAGATTTTTCCAGGCGCGGGGTTCCGTGGACTCGACTTTTGATCGATCGCCGGGAATTGAGCAAGCCTCGCGGGCTCAGCGTTGGATCAGGCGAGCGCATTGCTGCGGTTGCAGCACCCGTCAGCGTCCTGTCACTTGCGGCTGCATTGCTCACAAGACAATTCGTGCTCTTCGCAATAGCGCTGATAGCCTGGATCAGCTTCATCTATGCGAGCTCCGGATTCTTTAATTGGCTCGAGCGAATCAAGGGACACCTGTTCCTGCTCGTCGCAATTCCACTGCATTTGATTTACAACAGCGTCGCATTCTCCGCGCTTGTCTGGGGAATCGCGACGTCGCGGTTCAATCGGTCCTGGCGAGAGCGTTATACACCGCTCCAATAATTCGCCCCACGCCATAGCCGATCACGAAGAGATAGACGAATCCAAGAAACGCCCCCAGCCACGTTACGCTGTAGCCCGGAAGATACTGGCCAAGGAGGGCGAGGTGCGGACCGACAGTCTTTCCGCCCTTCATTACAAGAACGATCGTCGCGAGAAAAATTCCGAGACCAAACAGAAGTCCAACTGCAATTCCCCAAGCGCGCGCGTTGAGACGAAGCAAGGTGTTGAGCTCTTCATCCCGCGTCATCTTCGAACGATCTGTCATATGTGATCCAGGAAATCGCGTGAATCAGACAGCTCTGCTTTGCTGCGAATTGTGAACAGCGACAATGCCAGCACGAGATTCCTTACAAACGCTGTGAACCAGCCGGCGCAGAAACCGACAGCAAATCCCCAGGCAGTGCCGGCGAGCACACCAGGCCAGCTAACGGCGTAGCCTGGGAAGTACTGTGAGAAGAGCGCTATATCCATCCCGCGGCGCGGGCTGATGAGAAGCTGAAGCGCTGTAATTCCGCCAATTGCGAGAGCCGCGACAACTCCAATCGCGACGCCAAATGCGCGCTTATCGATGGGGGCGAACAGAAGCAGCGACGCGCGTGGAAGCTCTCGATCCACTTCGGCGGGCTCCCCAGGAAGAAGAATTTCTTTCATCTCGTTCATGTAGCCTCCACCCGCTGCTCTTCGTGATACTCGTAGTCGGTGTTCACCGACCAGATGTCATGCCGCGCTCCGTCGATGTTCTCCACCGCGAGCATCGCCGTGTACATCGAGTGATCCTGATTGTTGTACTTGTGCATTCCGTTGCGACCCACTGTCGCCAGATTCGAAATTCGATCGAGATGCGCGCGAATAGCCGAGACATTTTCTGCGTATGACGAATCGTATATCGGATAGGCTTTCGGCATACGCACGACAGTCCCGTCGATCACCTTCGCGTCAGGTGCCAGGCCAAGACGCTCTAGTTCTTTCGACGCGAGTGCAATAAGCTCATCGTCGTTCTGGTTCCAGAGAGCGTCTCCCTTGAAGCAGAAGTATTCCATTCCAAGACACGTCGCGCCGGCGACCGGCACCATCGCCTTGCTCCAATTCCCGAAATTCTGGACCCGACCTACTCTGACTCCCGGAGTGTGCACGTAAATCCAGTTATCGGGAAAGAGATCACTCCTGTCGAGCACCAGCGCAACCAGGATAAAATCCCGATAGCCAAGGCCTTCCGCGGCAGCGCCGACATTTGCGGGCACGTCGGGTTCGAGGGCCCGGACGAGTGACCGAAGCGGCATCGTGTTTATGAAATACTTTCCTTCGATTTTTTTCTCGCCACCAGGCGTGCTCACCACAGCCTTCCTGATGACGCCGTCTTCTGTTTGGAGCGAGCTCACTCGATGCGATAGAAGAACAGAGCCACCCAGCTCGACAATTCGCCCGGCGCATAATTCCCACATCTGTCCGGGGCCCAGTCTCGGATAGTGGAACTGCTCGATCAGCGATTTGATCTTTACCGATCGATTCTGAAGCGAAGTCGCCGATATGATTGCACGTGCAAGCGACAGACCCTGCACACGTTGGGCGGCCCACTCAGCACGAATTTCCGTGCAGGAAATGCCCCACACTTTTTCCGTGTAAGTCTTGAAGAAGATCTCGTAAAGGCGCGATCCGAAACGGTTCGAAACCCACTGTTCGAAGTTTTCCTCAACTGGATGCGGCCGAAGCCGCGCCTTCACGTAGCTTGCAATCACTCGACACGTTTCGAAAATGCCGAGTCCTTTCAATGCATTCGAAGCCTTCAGGGGATAGTTGAAGAACTGACCGTCATAAAGAATCCGCGAAAGCCGTGGAACTTCGAGAAATTCGTTCCCCAGAAGCTCATGCCACAGATCTTCTACGCGCTTGATCTTGGTGAAGAAGCGATGCCCGCCGATGTCGAAGCGAAAATCCTTGTAGCGCGCAGTCCGCGAGATTCCACCTACGACATCGTCGCTCTCGAGAACGACGACCGAGCGGCCACTCTTCGCAAGCAGATATCCTGCTGTGAGTCCGGCAGGTCCGGCACCGATTACAACGATCGGTTTTTGTGAGTCAGTGTCTTGATTAGCCGCTGTAGAAGCAGCCGTGTCACGCACGAGTGTGCCGGTCATTCAGTATTGCGAATCCGATAAACGAGAGCGCGCGCTCGCGGGCGGGCGATGGCGTAGACAGAATCGTAATTGAACGAGCCGTATCTGGAGACCCGCGTCTCCATTTGCGAACGCCACACATTCCACGATTGGCAGCTTTCCATCGTGCCGCATTCGATGAGCAGATAGAAATCCTTGCTGCGCAAAAGTCCGGACATGGCACTGTCAGGAAAGTAGTAATCGCGGTTGGAGATTGCCTTCCATCTTCCCATGCTTCCGCGCTCGCTCACCAGCAATGTCCTGTCGGCAGGAAGTGTTTCGACATAGTCGCGAAGACCGCGGAACGTCGCGGCAACGTCGCCTACATACGATGGGGCACTGGTGACCGTTACGGCGAATTTCTTTTCCGAAGCAGTTCCCGCAAAACGCCATGCGCGAATTCCGACAACAGCTATCGATGCGCACGCTGCACCAGCTACAAGGGCAGTGCGCGATCTCAAGAACGCCGGGATCCTTTCGCGGTACCTGTTGAAGATGAACGCCGCACCGGTATAGAAGAAAACCCAGATGAAAGCCTGATAACTCTTCAGATATCGCGAGGTGCTTGGCATCATCAGGCCAAGCACCGGCAGGGCGGCCAGAAAATACAGGATTTCCGGAAGGAACTTGTCTCTGCTCTTCCACATTCCAGTCAGCGTTGTCAATCCCAGCACCAGTCCAACAATGAGCCATGCGGTCTGAAGTGGATTCGCGAAGAATGTCGTCTTGAAGTAGTGCTCGATTGTGGGATCGATGAATCCCTGCATGAAGTTGGGAACTATCTGGGCAGGAATTCCTGCGCCGACCACGTTTAGAATCATGCCGAGCTTGTCGCCTTTTCTCGCGAATGCTATGGGCTCCCTCAGATATCTGCCGAAGATCGCGTCAGCATTGAGGAGCACGAGCAGCGCGACCAGAGCTGCCGCGCCAGCAAGAATGAGAAGTGTGCGACGTCTCGGCACGTTCCGGTGAGGGTGTTTTCCTCGCCACAGTACCGCGGCGAACACCAGCAGCACGGGGGCCGTGAAGCGAAGCAGAAACGTTACGACGAAAAACACTGCGTACGCAGCAAGCGCTATCGGTCGGCGAAGGGAAGAGCCGTCGGAGCAGATGATCCTGATCGACAGAATCAAAGCAGCCATGCTGAAGACAGCGTACGGAGCGTCGACGAGCGGGAGAAAAATGTTGCTGAGCCACACAGGGTTGAGCAGCGTGAACGCAAATGCGTATGCGATGACCCAGCGATGTCTTCTTTTCGGATGAATCCAGGAGAAGATGTAGGCAGAGAAGAGAGCAACACATCCGACAATCGGAATGTTCAGAATCTGAACTGCACGCAGCTGCTGGTCGAAATCGTGAAACGCTGCGAGCAGCGGTGCGCGAAGAACACCTGGCATAGCCGCGTACGAGAAGGGCTGAATGTTGACCGCCCATTTTGCCGAAGTGTGACCGGTTTCGACGAGCGACTTGGCTTTGAGCCAGTAATTGAGGGGGTCGGTCTGCAGCCGCGGGTAAAAGAATGCGGGATCTATCAACAGGATGGCGGCGAGGGCGACGACGCAGAAACCTCCGCCGAAGAGAGCTATGGCGGGCCACTCGCGCCGGCAGAACGAGGCCAGCGATTCAATGCGGAAATGGAAGTCGTACGATGACTGCGTGATATCCAACTGGGAGCGCACTTCCTTTTGAAAGCCGCGCAGACAATACTTCGGCGGGCGGGCCTGAGCAATGTATACGGGCAAAAGGAATCAAAGAGGAAAGCAATGCTGAAGGATGAGAAGCCAAGCAGGAACGAAGACGAGTACTTCGCCAAGCTCGACGCCGATCTGATGAAAGAGAGGCGCGCTCGACTCGACGAAGAGCGTCTGAGGCAGGAGCGGTTTTCACATCACAACAAGTGCCCCAAGTGCGGCTGCGATCTCGAGGAAAGCGAGCACAACGGAATCAAGATCGATCAGTGCAACGAGTGCTCGGGAATCTGGCTCGACAAGGGGGAGCTCGAGCTGATCGAAGAAATGGACCGCAGGAATCCGCAGAATCGCTACAATTTTGTGCAGTCTCTCCTCAAGCTGGCGAAGCGCTGATGCCGGCGCGGGCAAGCAGTCTCAAGGACAAGGCCGACGCTCTCTATCGCGCTGCAGCGGAGTGTCATCGGCGCCACGCCCGGTATTCGAGTCTGGTCGACAAGGAGGGCGAAGGCTCTGACGAAGAGCAGCGGGAAGCGCTGGAGATGGCGTTTATCTCAGATGATGCGCTCGCCACCGCGATGACTGCGTACGAGACCGCCAAGGATCACGTCGACGCTGGTAATTCCGAGGAATGGTGGCATAAGAGCAACATGCTCTGGCATGCGAGCAAGGAGTACATCCGCCGCCATGCGAATTGCGAGGGGATGTCAAAGCGTCTCAGGAAACAATCGCGAACAAGACTTGCCGAGCTGACGCTGAGCTTCGATCTCGAGGCTTCGGCGCTGCTGGCGCTCAAGATGGCGACTGACGCCTACCGGACGGCGAGGCCAGAGCTGGAGTAGCCAAGTCGCTGCTTGATCTTCGCGACAATCATCTCGATCGCAATCGAGTTGTGCCCGCCCCGGGGCACGATTATGTCCGCGTAGCGCTTGCTTGGCTCTACGAACTGAAGGTGCATCGGCTGCACAGTGGACAGGTATTGATCGATAATCTCGTTTAGCGGCCGGCCCCGCTTTGTAAGATCCCGCTGAATACGCCGGATCAGCCGGATGTCGGCGTCGGCGTCCACGAAGACTTTGACATCGCAGAGATCGCGAACCCGCTCGTCGACGAACAGCAGTATCCCGTCGATTACGATGACGTCTGATGGTGCTACGAATGCGGTATCGTCGGAGCGTAAGTGAGTTACAAAGTCGTAGACGGGCTTGTCGATAGGCTCGCGTTCGGCGAGCTGCTCCAGGTGGTTTGTGAGAAGGTCGTAGTCGAAGGCGTCGGGGTGGTCCCAGTTGAGTCTTCGTCGTTCGTCGAGCGGGAGGTCGGTGAAGTTTCTGTAGTAGGCATCCATGTCGATGAATGCGACTGAAAGCGAGCCGAGGTTATCGGCGACATTTTTTGCGACGGTTGATTTTCCTGATCCAGATCCGCCGGCGATTCCGATGATGAGCGGTTTCGACACGAAATGAATTTACGTGCTGGTGGAACGGTTGGTGGAATGCTGTGTATTCAGCGTTCCCGTGTGGTTTTTCTCTCGGAGAAGTGCAGAGGAAAAAAGAATTGGTGAGGGGTTGAAGTCATCAACTGGACAGGATAGAATGCGATCCCCGGCATGAATTCGCGTGAGTTAATCGCGACGGAAATTATGTGGGATTCTTGTTGAGAAAGTTTTGAAAATCACTTGACGAGATGGGAAGTTTCTGATACAATTGAAGGCTGCCTGAGAATTGGCAAGCGAGCTGTTTGAAAATCGAAGTTGAGATCAAAGTGATGTGCGAGGCGAAGTCAATGATCCATGTTCATTCAGGGGCATGGAGAGACTTTGAACCTGAAATATCACAAGTGATTCCGGATGTGGTGCCTTAGGTGGCAACATCTGGGGAAGTCCGCGTTCGGAGAGCAATTGAATTCTCTATTGGAGAGTTTGATCCTGGCTCAGGATGAACGCTGGCGGCGTGCTTAACACATGCAAGTCAAGGGGGCCCAGCAATGGGCAACCGGCGAACGGGTGCGTAACACGTGAGCAACCTACCGAATTGTGGGGGATAGCC
>JBKPNY010000076.1:0-1754 GCA_046732835.1 Gemmatimonadota bacterium
AACGGGATCATGATCACCAGCAACAAGGCGGCGTACAACTACGTCGAGTTTGATATGAAGCTAACCGGAAACCCGAAGGATGTTGGCGACGGTTTCATTGTGTTAGCAAACGTCTTCAACGCCGGCAGTTCGGCGGAGGAAGATCCTTTAACTGAAGCGCCTCGCCGCATGATCTTTGTCAAAGGAAGTCCGCCGGGAGATGAGGTCGCGCATAAGAAAAAGGGCGACACAATGCATGTGCTGGGGATTCCGCGAGTGAACCTGAACGAAGTTTTCGCCATTACCACCAACATGCAGACAACGGACGAGTATGCCTTTGGCGGCTTGCCCTACGAGATAATCATTGTCGCCGTGCTTGAGGACTGATTCATAATCTGGCCAATTTGCCGACAGTCGCAACCCACCAGACGTGTGGCTTACTGCCTTCGAGCAAACTGAGCGAAACAAACGCGAAGCGGCGATGTAGAATGCAGCCGGCCAAGTTGGCCCCAAAGGTTAAAGCAAGGCGGCAGAGTCCTGCAGTTGCTTGACCGTGACAAGACACAAATTGACCACAAGCCCACTATTGGCGGAGTGATCGTCCGTAAACTATTGAAAATAATGGTAGCGCATACGGGACTCGAACCCGTGATCTCTGCCTTGAGAGGGCAGCGTGTTAACCAACTACACCAATGCGCCACTAGCGGGAGGGGTTGATTATAGGCGGCTGGTTTGAAGGTTGGCAAACTGAGCTTTCCGTGGCCACGGCCGTGCAGTTGTTTTGGAGTGCGGCGGCTTGACGCCGCTTTGTAACCGTTCGATTGCTCGCTCGCAAACCTAAAGCGGCGTCAAGCCGCTGCACTCCATACAAGAGCCGACGCGAGCTCAGACTGCTGGCTTTTTGCGTCCGAAGTAAAACCCGCCGATCGCCATCAACAGCCCGACGAACGCTATTAGTCCTCCGAGCACCGCGGGAACAATACCCATTATCAGCTGTCGATTTATGAACTCTTTGTTGTGCTCGCAGTCTTCCTCGGAGGTCAATCCTACCGTCGCTGATTTGTAACAGTCTGAAGTGACGCTGCCGCATCTCTCCCTGGCCTCAGCAAACGCTTCTTTATCCTTCTCGGCCTTTTCACAAGCGGACGTAGCGTAATCCGAAGTCCAGGTGTTGAAACAGACGACCAAACCTATCAGGAGTGCGAGGCCGCCAACGAGAACGAGGATCACTCCGAATATCCCTAAGATTTTCATGGTTTATTTTCCAGTGGTTGATTTCAGAATTCACGATTTGCTTTGAATCGTGACGCTGATGCGCGTCAGCGTTTTTGGAACATGGGCCAGCTGTGTGGCGCGGATTATAGAAGCGCTTGCCGGGGTTGGCAATCGCAATTGTCTGCGCGCGGAGTTAACCGTTACGGCCGGCGAGAAAAATTGCGTAGGCCGTGCCCAACACTGACCACGCCACCACCGTCAGCCAAATTGGAACTCTTTTCGCGGTCCGTTTCACAGTCAGTATCGCCGAGGCCAGCTCCTCTTTTAGGATCACACTATTCAGTTTCCAGACTTCGGCAAGGACGTAAATGCAAGCGATGGCAGCCGGAACAATAGCCGCCATCCAGACAGCGCTAACACTTCTTTGCGACAGCATGACCACCAGTGTGATCAGTACGCCTATTGCGCCAAGGCAAGTTAACCAAAACGCGAGTGAGATTCCGCGATGCAAGCCAAGCGCAACGATCGTCGTTTTGATGCCCGCTTCCAGATCCTCCGGA
>JBKPNY010000077.1:0-1139 GCA_046732835.1 Gemmatimonadota bacterium
AGACGCCTTCTCAGCCTCAGACTCAGCACGGCGGAGTCGATACTGTAATTGATCAACCAGACCCGCATTCAAGAGAAACTTGTCCTGCGAAGCGAAGTCGATCACTTTCAGTCCGAGCTTCTCGCCAACAGCTTTGACCTGCGTCCAGTTCACGGTGGTCGTCAGATCATGCTCACCCGGTTCGGCAAGCAGATTCTCGACAAAACCGTGACGTGAAAAACCGCGCAGTGTTCCGTCTGGTCGAAGTACCGGATCATAAAGCTCATCAGATTCAGCACCATAATCGACAGTGACGACAAAACCTCGCTCGAGTTTCTCCGCCACCGTGCTGAACCAATCGTCAATGGCGAAATTGATCTCGATGCTTTGTCCCTCTCTCAGTTCAATCGCATAGGCCCGAACAAAGTCAGCCAATCGAGCCGTCGACATTGGTCCAATCGACCACACAAAATTCCCACCGGAGTCGACGTCGACGTAAAACTCCGAGAACCGGCCCTCATTCATCACGACACGATGGACCGGAAACGCATCAAGCAGCTCGTTTGAAAAATAGATGCCGGACTTAACCGAGACGCCATCCCAGTCTGAACAAAATTCCACGCGTTCGCCAAACTCACTTAACCGTTCCTGCGCCCGTTGCCGAGCATCGTCGCTTAACTCATAAACGACGTATTGCGTCGAAGCAAAGCGCGCCGGAAACTGATCCCGCAACGTCCGCAAGACACCTTCCGCAAAACTTCCATCACCCGCACCACATTCCAAGATCGCTAACTCATCAAACTCTTCAGCCAGCTTAACGAAGTAACGCGCGAAAGTGGCCGCAAACAACTCGCTGCGCTCCGGGCTCGTTCGATAGTCGCCTGCCCTGCCCCAACGTTTGCGATCCGCGCGCTGGTAATATCCGCCATCCGGATCGTAGAGCGCCGCCTTCATCCAATCGTGAAACGTGAGACTAACGCCGGGGCGTCGAGTTAAATTTTTAAGTCGTTCGGCGAGCGACATCGGCAAGAAGAATTTACCAGATGGAACTACCGTTCAGTGCGATCTTCCTTGTCGAGCAAGCGGGTCGTGTTTTCAGTCACGCTCGGCGGACTCACGAGCTCCGCAGTGTTTGGTCGAGGGCGCCAGCTCGGCTGCGA
>JBKPNY010000078.1:0-21041 GCA_046732835.1 Gemmatimonadota bacterium
CTGACGCAACGTTCAGAGTCCTCGTTACCAACGGACATGAAGTGCACGCGACCATCGCCGGCAAGATGAGACGTTTCCGCATCCGAGTGCTCGCCGGCGACAGGGTGACCCTCGAAGTGTCACCCTACGACCTCACTCGTGGCCGCATCACCTTCAGGCACAAGAGCTAAGCTCGAGCCTGTTACGACAGTCCGCCGCTACTGTACATAGCGCAGGATGTCGTACACGTACTTAATCCCGAATCCAACATTTGCGACGGACAACCGCTCGTTGTTGCCGTGCACCCCTTTCTGTCGCTCTGCCTGTTCGGTCAGGAAAGGATCGATCGCGTAGGTGATGATTCCCAGCTTTCGATAAGTCGGCCTGTCAGTCGCGCCGGTCTGCATCGGCGTCGTTACGAAAGCATCGGGCGCGCGCTCCTTCGCCGCCTTTTCAATCGCGCGAAAGAGATCGGTATCGATTGGACTCTCGAGCGGAGTCTTCGGGCTGAGAATCGGACTCCAGTGAACAGCGGTGTCTCCGACGACCTGCTGCATCTCCGCAAGAAATTTTTCCGGATCAGTGTCAGGCAGAAGACGGAAATCGATTTCGGCCGTTGCCTCAGGAGGAATGACGTTTGTCTTGTTCGATGCAGACAGCACAGTGAGCGATATTGTGTTCCGCAGATATGCATTCCAGTAGACGTCGCTCAGAATCCACTCGCGCGCTTCAGGATTCTCGACTGCCTTCGTCACATCTGACAGCCACGTCTTCTTCGGCTCGGGATAAAGGCGTGCGATATCGCGAAAATATTTCTGAACTCCAGGAGTTACGTGAAGCGGAGTTTCGTACTTCGCAATCTTGTCGAGCGCAGCGATCAGGCGCGGAACCGGATTTTGTTTAGTCGGACGCGAGCCGTGCGATGGAACGCCCTTTACAGTAAGCCTCTCCCAGAAAGTTCTCTTTTCAGCAACACCCACGGCGAAGTATTTGACTTTTCCATCGACGACAGAATTCTCCGTCGCTTCGGTGATCAGGTACTCTACGTCTCTGAGCAGATCTGCATGATTCTTTACGAACGCAATTCCACCAGTGGAAGTGAATTCCTCATCGGCGTTGGCGATGAACACGATGTCGCGATTGAGCTTTACGCCTGATCGCTTGAGAGCGATCATAGCCATGAGGTGAGCGACTGCTTCGCCCTTCATGTCGATAGCGCCGCGGCCCCAGATGTATCCGTCCCTCACCTCGCCCGAAAACGGATCGACGCTCCACTGTGATGAAGTCGCCGGCACAACATCCATGTGGTGCAGAAGAACAATCGCTTTCTTCGATCCATTCCCCTTCAGGCGTGCGTAGAGATTCGCGTGCGTTCCGCCGAGCTCCGCGGTATCGAGTATCTGCGCCTGGATTCCTTCCTTCTCGAGAATCCCCTTCAGAAACCGCGCAGCCTCTATCTCGTTACCCGGAGGATTTGTGGTGTTGATTCTCAGATACTGCGAGAGAATAGTCTGTCCCTCTTTCGAGAGAGCGTCCCAGTCGATTGGCTTCTGCGCGTGTGCGCTGACTGGCAGGACGAGCAGGGCAAATGCAAAGATCTTGAGTGATTTCATGCGGAGAGATTCTGGAGTATGGACACGTATCGGTCAACGACTGCGTCCCAGCTGAAATGAGACGCAGTGAAGATTCTGGTGCGCACCTTAAGTGATTCAAGCGCTTCGAGATCGGTATAGTAGCGCATTATTGCAAGCTGGAATCCTTCTTCGCCACCTGTTTCGACAAGATGGCCGTTTGCACCCTCGGTGATCACGTCAGCTATTCCTTCTATGTTCGAAGCGATCGCTGGAAGCCCGCACATTCCAGCCTCGAGCATCACGAGTCCGAATCCCTCCATGTCGTTCGGCACAGGAATGTTTGGCATGATGAAGAGATCGGCGCCCTTGTAGAGCATTTCCAGCTCTTCGTTCGAGATTGCGCCGAGGAGCTCGACGTTGTCCTGGATGCGATACTGCGCGATCGACGCTGAGATCCGCCCGCGATCGGGTCCATCGCCGGCGACGAGATACAGAACGTCGTCGGGAAGAAGCGGCATCACGCTGGCCACGAACCACGCGACGCCCTTGCGGGGAACCAGTCGTCCGACAGAACAGAGTATGAGTTTCGCATTGCGCCCCTTGAGAATTTTTTCCCGAGCCTGAGCGGAGGTAACATCAGACGCGAAGCGATCCGCACGAATGCCGAGTGGAACTACCTCGCACCTGGCGGGCGGAAGTCCACGGCTTTTGCACGCATCACCTGTTGCACGACTTATCGGTAGAACCCGGTCGATTGCATTGAAAGTTTTTCGCACGAGTAACGGGTACGGCCATGTTGGAGTCGTTGCATCGAGTCCGTTTACAATCGCTGCAGTGGCGATCTTGTTCTTTCTGAGCAGACGCTGAAGCGGGACGACTAACGTCGCCGTCAACATCGACGAGAAAAGAATCGCATCGATCTTTTGCGCTCGCGCGAGTCGGCGAATCTCGCGCAGCGCGCGGGCAAGGAACATCGGCGTCCGCAGCCCACGCTCGTTCCACGCACTCCGGAGCACGATTGTCTGCAGGTCGATGTCGGTGCGCTTCCTGAGGCTCTCGTATAGATCTTCAGCGACGCGCTGCATTCCGCCGACGTTGTCCATCGGCCGTCCTTCCGGCGGCAAGGAATGCGAAACGTAAAGCAGCCGCATCAATCGATCTGTTCGTAATACGAGATCATCTGTGCGAGCACATAATCCCAGTCGTACGCCTGAGCTCCCGCTCGAGCTCTCATTCCAATTTCCTGCCGAAGATCAGGATCCGCTATAAGACGTTCGACATGCTCGAAGAACGACGACGAACTGCCAGGATCAGCGAGATATCCGTTCATTCCGTTTTCCACGAGATCGTTGCTTCCTGTCGCATCTGCCACCACTGCAGGCAACCCCGACGATAGCGCTTCGAGCGTCACATTGCCGAATGTCTCCGTATCGCTCGGAAAGAGAAAGATGTCCGATGATGCATATGCGGTCGCGAGCGCCTCACCGGTGAGGTGGCCGGCAAACACAGCATCCGGGATTGACTCTTCGAGATGTGAGCGTTCAGGCCCGTCACCGACGAGCACCGCCTTGTGCGCAATGCCTTTGTCACGAAGTCGTCGCAAAACATCGACAACTATATCCAGTCCCTTTTCCTGAACCAGCCGGCTGACGAACGTGATTGCTGGTGTTGTACTATCGATTCCATGTGAGTCACGCCATTCATCAGATCTTCGAGCTGGAGTGAAGAGAGATGAGTCCACTCCACGAGGCCACAACAGGAGATTGCCATCGATGCCGTTGATCCTCAATACATCGATCATCGACTTGCTCGGCACGTATACTGCGCGACAATGCTTGTAGAACCAGCGGAGATACTTCCACGTTGCGGGCTCGAGCACGCCGAGCCGGTAATACTTGAGATACGAAGCGAAATGCGTGTGATAAGACGCAACAACCGGTATTCCTGACGCTTTGGCTGTGCGGAGAGCAGCCAGCCCCAGCAGATCCGGCGTCGCGATATGAAACAGGTGAGGAGCAAAATCAGTAAGGTTTTCATGCGCGCTCCAGCCGAAACCGAGCGAAATTCGATACTCGGGCCGGCCGGGAGCGCTTACGGAAGGGACTGGCACAAGAGTCCCGGCGTGCTGGAGAGCAGGAACGGCCGCGGTTGGGGCGTAAACCCGGACAACTGCCCCTTCTCGCACGAGGAATGCGACAAGCCGGTTCAGCGTGAGGGATACGCCGTCAGCTATATGGTTGTATGCGCCCGTGAAGAACGCGATGCGCATTCCGCGAATATTCATATAATTAGTCCGGTAACATATCGCCGACGTACTGGGCGCGATGTCAGACCTTCGGGGGAAGCCACAGCCTCGTGAATCCGAGACCGCAGCGCAGAATCCGTTTTGCCGACACCCCCGTCCAAGCCGAAGGCCAGGCCGACGGCGGTGCGCCGCAAAACACCGACATGCTCGCCAAGGCGTATGCCTATCACCGACCGGAGGAAGTAAAAGCTCTCGGGCTTTATCCGTATTTCCTTCCCGTCGAGCAATCGGACGCAACCGAAGTAATGATCGAAGGCAAGCGCCGGGTGATGGTTGGCTCGAACAATTACCTGGGGCTCACTAACGATCCAAGAGTTCTCGAAGCAGCGAGCCACGCTCTCCGGAAGTACGGCAGCGCGTGCACAGGCAGCCGGTTCCTCAATGGCAATACCGACTTGCATGATCGTCTCGAGGTGGAGCTCGCGAAACTCGTCGACAAGCCGGCAGCGCTGGTTTTTCCAACGGGATATCAGGCAAACCTTGGGGTAATCTCCGCGCTCGCGAGTTCAGGCGATGTTCTTCTGATCGACAAGCTCAACCATGCCAGTATGGTCGATGGTGCCACGCTGTCGGGTGCGGAAGTAGTCCGCTTCCGCCACGGCGACCTCACACATCTCGAAGCGCGGCTGAATCGTGCGGTCGGCCGGCCGAAGATGGTAATCGTCGACGGTGTGTTCAGCATGGAAGGCGATCTTGCCGACATCCCGCGCATTGCCGATCTGTGCGACGCGCATTCTGCGCGGCTCGTTGTAGACGATGCTCACGGCATCGGAGTATTCGGAGAGACAGGTGCAGGAACCTGCGAGCATTTCTCAGCCACGCATCGCGTCGATCTCATCGTAGGTACGTTCAGCAAGTCTTTTGCATCGATTGGCGGGTTCGTTGCGGGAGATGAAGCAGTCATCTCATATCTCCGTCACAATGCACGCAGTCTGATCTTCAGTGCGTCGATTCCCGCATCTGCGTGTGCGACGGTTTTGACTGCGATCGAGATCATGCGCGAAGAACCGGAGCGAAGAGCAAGGCTTTGGCAGAATGCGCGACGAATGCAGAGGGAGCTGTCAGGACTCGGCTTCGATACTTTCGGAAGTGAATCGCCGATTGTTCCAGTGATCGTCGGTGGGACTCTTCGCACATTCGAGTTCTGGAAGCGACTGCTCGATGCGGGGGTATTCACGAATCCTGTGATTGCGCCTGCAGTTCCCGCTACGTCCGGAAGAATCCGCACGTCCTACATGGCGACGCATACTGATTCGCAGCTCGATTTCGTGCTCGAGGCGTTCAAGCGTGTCGGCCGGGAAATGGATCTGATCTGAGCGGCAGCTCTCGCGAGATCCGCATCGAGCCTGTCAGGTCGAAGCGCGATCGAAATGAATTCATCGAGCTTCCGTACCGGCTTTATCGAGACGATCCGAACTGGGTTCCGCCTCTCCGGCGTGATGTGCGAGAGCTCATCGATCCCGCAAAGCATCCATTTCATGAGCATGCCACGGTCGAGCTCTTTCTTGCGAAGCGCGGCGATGAGGTCGTTGGACGCATTGCAGCGATTCGCAACGAGCTTCAGCTCGAAGTTCATCGCGACAGAGTTGGATTCTTTGGGTTGTTCGAATGCATTCGTGACACTGGTGTCGCTCGGGCGCTGCTCGATGCAGCACGTGTGTGGCTGACGTCGCGCGGCCTCGACACCATGCGCGGACCGGCAAGCTTTTCACTCAATGAAGAAGCGGGGCTTCTGGTAGACGGATTCGATGGTCCACCCGTTGTGATGATGACTTACAATCCCACCTGGTACGCCGAGCTGTTCGAGTCCTATGGACTTCGCAAATCAAAGGATCTGCTCGCGTACTGGTGGCCCGATGCGCATCCAACGGAAAGGCTGATGCGAGTGGCCGACAAGCTTCGCGAGAGATATCACGTAACGCTGCGCACGCTCGACATGAAAAACTTCTGGAAGGACGTGGCTGATGTGCGACGCGTATATAACGAAGCGTGGGAGGACAACTGGGGCCACATACCCATGACTGAGGCGGAGCTGAATTACATGGCGAAACAGCTCAAGCCGGTCGCGGAGCCGAGCCTTGTGATATTTGCGGAAGTTAATGGTGAGCTTGCCGGGCTCGGGCTTGCGCTCCCCGATCTCAATGTTGCATTGAAGCACATGAATGGCTCTCTCTTTCCGTTCGGCTGGGCAAAAGCTCTGTGGTATTCCCGCAAGATCAAGACTGCTCGCGCGGTCACGCTCGGAGTCGTTAAACGTTACCGGCGCTCTGGTGTGTCGGAGCTGATTGTGCACCAGCTGATACTCAACGCGGTGAAGAAGGGAATCGTTAACGCTGAGTTTTCGTGGATTCTCGAAGACAACATGATGATGCGAACGCCGCTCGAAAAAATGGGCGCAAAGGTTTACCGGACTTACCGCATGTACGACATTCCCATCAGTGCCTGAGCGTACACGCGTCGCCCTGGTAACGGGGGCGACAGGATTCGTCGGAAGCCATCTGGCAGAAGCGCTGCTCGCGCGGCACTGGCGTGTGCGATGTCTCGTGAGAAAATCGAGCGTGCTGCGCTGGGTTCCCGTTGATGACGTGAGCCTCATCAACGGGGATGTTGCCGATCCCGGCGAAGACCTTGAACGCGCAGTGAAAAACGTTTCAGTGGTGTTTCATCTTGCCGGCGTTACTTCCGCAACTAACGATTCCTCCTACATCACGGTAAATGTCGAGGGAACGCGCAACATTGTACGCGCAATGCAGAAAGCTGCGCCCGACGCAATGCTTGTTTTCTGCTCCAGCCTTGCAGCCGCGGGACCTTCGACGGGAAAGCGTCCGCTCAATGAAACGGATTCGCCAAATCCTGTCAGTGCCTACGGGAGATCGAAGCTCACCGCCGAGCGAATTGTTGAGGAATCAGGACTTCATTACCTGATTGTTCGCCCGCCGGCGGTGTATGGCCCTCGCGACACGGATATCCTCGCCGCATTCCGTCTCGCGGCCCGTGGGCTCGCGCTGCGCGTTGCACCTGAAGGTCAGCAGCTGTCGCTGGTCCATGTGGAAGATCTTGCACGTGGTCTCGTGTGCGCGGCGGAGAGTGAAGGGCGCGGGCTTTACTACATGACCGATGGAATGACTCACACGTGGGAGTCTGTGCTGGATCACGTTTCGCGTGCGGTGGGCAGGAAGACGAAAACCATAGCGGTTGCGCCGTTTCTCGCGGATGGGCTGTCGAGACTGGAGGTCTTGCGTGCTTCACTGTTCGGGTCGAAGCCGCTTCTTACGCCGGACAGAATTATCGAGCTGAGTCAGGCGAGCTGGACCTGCGATGACACTCGCGCGCGCCTCGATATCGATTACGAGCCGTCGATTACTCTGCCAGACGGAATGCGATCAACTGCCGAGTGGTATCGCAGGCAGGGCTGGCTCTGACGGAAAAGCGGAAAAAAAATTTAACACGGAGGTTGCGGAGTAACTCGGAGGACCACGGAGTTATTAAAGGGAACTACGCAGCTGCGCTGTTCACGAAGTTACGCTGTTTAACCTTAAAATCTCCGTGGCCCTCCGGGTTACTCCGCAACCTCCGTGTTAAATTTGTTTCCGCTTTTATCTACCACTCACGGACTGCTTTCTCGACGCAAGCACAAGCAGCAGACCGATCAATATCCACGTGATCTCGCGAATACGGCTGATCACGGCTGCCGCAACGCCGAGCCTCGAAGGCAGGCCGAGGGCAACGAAAATCGCGTAAATACCGCCTTCCTTGGATCCCACGTTGAACGGCATGAAGAAGAACAGATTCACAACCAGAGAAGAGAAGCCGCCAATCAGGAATGCCGTGGCAAAGCTCACCGGATGTCCGATACCGCGCGCGATGATGAAAAACTCGATCATCGAAAAGACGCGCGCCGCATACTCTGTAAGCAGCGCACCATAGTACCGTGCTGGATTCGATCGATGAAACACGATCAGCTGCCGGTCCACCTCCATCAAGCCCGCCCGCCTTGGCTCTAATCGCCTGGCGAATCCTGACAAGAGCGGAAGCTTCCCGGCGAGATCGAAAAGCCGCTCGATTGCACCCTCGCGATGCACCGCGAGCACGAGCAGTCCCAGGGCAATGAGTATCGCCGCAATGATGATCAGAAGCGGTGTGGCAATCGTTCCCGAAGGAAGAATCAAAAAGGCGAGGATCACTCCGGTGAGAAACACGAGCAGGTGCGCCTGAATGTGAACCAGCCGGTAGTTCAGGACAGAAGCAGTTGCGTTGGGCGTTCCCATCCACTGCGAAGCTGCGACGATCTTGAAGGGTTCCCCACCGATGCTGGCAAAGGGAGTCAGATAGTTCATCGCGAACGCTGCAACATTTACAACCCACGCGCGTCCGAACGACAACCTCGGTGGCTCGATCATTGTGAGCCGCCACGCAATTGTGTTGAGAACGTACACAACTCCGTAGACACCTACGATCGCGGGCACTGCCCATCCGGCATCGCGCACATCTGAGAGCAGCTGGCGCGGGCCCGCGCGCGCAATCAGGACCGTAAGCGCAATCGCGCCGGCAGCAAAGAACAGGAGCTGCGCCCGGCGGCTGACTGCCCGTGACTCTATCGGTTGCTGCATGCGGATACTATAATCGCGCGTCCCCTCTCACGATCATGATGAACAGAGCAAAAGCCTACCTGTTTTTACTAGCGGCGGCCGTTGTCGGCTGCACTTCTGCTACCCAGAAACCCGCGACTGCTCCCGCACCGGCTGGCAGCTCCGGCATTGCCGCCAAAACGGCGGGGCTCGAAAAGAAAGACGGATTCATTCCGATCTATCTCGACAACAAGGCGGGGAAGATACTGCTTGAGATACCGCGTGATTCGATGCGCGTTCTCATGTTCACCAGCCTCGCGACCGGACTTGGCTCAAATCCGATCGGACTCGACCGAGGTGCCGGCGGTGATAATTACCTCGCCCGCTTCGATCGAAACGGCGATCGCGTTCTCGTTGTGTTCGAGAACTGGAACTATCGAAGCTCCGCTGCGGATAATCCTGCGCATGCGAGAACAATCGCCGAATCATTTCCGCCGAGTACGGCGGGATCGCTGCCGATTGTTGCGCAGGAAGGCGGGAGGACACTTGTCGACGCAACCGACTTTTTCATGCGCGACTGGAATGACGTGAGCGGCACACTGACACAAAGCAATGAAGGGAGCTACTCAGTCGCGCGCGATCGCTCCAGCGTGTATCGCCCTTACACAAAATCATTTCCCGAAAACAGCGAGATCGATGTTTCGCTGACATTCGCAACTACCGGACGACCTGGAAACACTGTTCGTTCGATTGTTCCAGAAGGCAGATCGTTCACTTTGCGACAGCACATCTCGCTGCTCAAGCTTCCTGACGACGCATACAAACCCCGAGTGCTGGATCCACGGATGGGATTCTTTGGAATCACGTTCAAGGATTACGCGCAGCCAATTCAGAATCCTCTCGAGGTTCGATGGATTGCGCGGCATCGACTCGAGCGCGTCAATCCGAGTGATCCAAACAGCCCGATCAGGAATCCGATCGTGTATTACATCGATCGCGGAATCCCGGAGCCCGTGCGATCTGCAACAAGAGAAGGTGTGAGCTGGTGGATCGAGGCTTTCGATCGTGCAGGACTCAAAGGCGCTTTCAAGGTTGAAGATTTGCCCGAAGGCGTGGATCCAATGGACGCGAGATACAACGTCGTTCAGTGGGAAAACAGAAACGAGCGAGGCTGGTCAATCGGCGGATCACTCGGCGATCCCCGCACCGGTGAGATCTTGAAAGCGCAGGCGCGACTGGACAGTCATCGTGCGCGAACTGATTACAACCTGTACGCCGGTTTGATGGGCGCAGATGCAGCGGCGGCTGACACAGCGTTTGTTCTTGCGCGAGTTCGGCAGGTGAGCTCGCATGAAGTCGGACACACCCTGGGCCTTGCACACAATTACATCGCATCGACGTATGAGCGCGGCTCGGTGATGGATTATCCGCCGCCGCGTGTTCGCATGAAGGATGGGAAGATCGATATCTCAGGAGCGTACGACGTCGGGCCAGGCGAGTACGATGTGTTCGCGATTCACTGGGGCTATGGAATCTTCCCTCCCGGAACGGAGAAGGACTCGCTTGCGGCGATAGTGAGAAATGGTTTGAGCAAAGGGCTGCTGTTCCTCTCTGATGCCGACGCTCGTCCCGAGTACTCATCTGATCCGCGTACCAACCTCTGGGATGACGCTGCAACGGCAAATGAATTCCTGAGCCACGAAATGGCAGTGCGCCGTGCCGCAATCTCAAACTTCGGACTGCACAACATTCGCGTTGGTGAGCCTGTTGCACTTCTGCAGGAGCGATTTGTTCCTGTGTACTTCATGCATCGGTTCGCGATTAATTCGCTGTCGAAGACAATCGGCGGAATGGAGTACAGCAACGCCGTGCGCGGCGACGGACTTGTCGCGACTCACCCGATCGATGGAGCTTCGCAGCGACGCGCTCTGTCAGCATTGATCGCTGCGTTGTCGCCTTCGGAGCTCGCGATTCCGGATACTGTGGTCAGCCTCATGGGGCCGCGTCCGTTCTCATACGATTCCAATGTCGAGCTTTTCAGTGCTCGCACACGACCGGCATTCGATGAGCTGGGAGCCGCGCGCACGCTTGCGCAGATGATCGTTGACGGAATCCTTCAACGGGAACGCGCTGCGCGTCTCGTGCAGTTTGCGAATCGCGGTGAATCACCGCTGACTCTCAGTGAGACGATCGATGCGCTGACTGCATCATGGTCATCGCCTTCAGGAAACGAGTCGCGCAAGACTTCATCGTTGCGGCGTGTTGCCCAGCGGGCAGTTGCAGATCGACTGCTTCTGCTTGCTGCTGACAAAGAAGCAGCGCCGGAAGTGCGCGCTCTTGTCGAGCTCAAGATGGACGCTCTTCGAAAACGCGCCCTCAGTTTGTCATCGAGCGGGTCTGACATGGAGCGGGCACACTGGGCCGCCATCGCCGCTGACTTCAAGCGCTGGCTGGAGAGACAGGAGCTTCCAACTCCAACTCCTGCACTGCGAGCTCCTCCGGGCGATCCATTTGGAATCGACTGGTAGTGGATGAGCTCTGAATCTGGATCTCCGCGCTGCCTTAATTGCGGCGCGGAGCTGACAGGTAATTACTGCTCGAAATGTGGTCAGGAGGACACTGAGCTTCGCGTTTCGCTGAAGCGGCTCGTCAAGGATTTCATGGCCGAGCAGCTGGGACTCGAGTCGAAAGTTCCTACGACGCTGTGGCGACTGATTTCCCGGCCCGGAGCTCTCACAAAGGAATATCTGGCAGGGAAGCGCGTCCGATCGCTGCTTCCCCTCCGACTGTATCTCTCGGCCAGCGTTGTCTACTTCCTGCTTCTCTCCATGCCGTTCTTCGGCCGCGAGTTCAATCCAGGGCTTAAGGTCACGGGGCTGGATCAA
Source organism: Gemmatimonadota bacterium (assembly GCA_046732835.1). Classification (GTDB taxonomy): domain Bacteria; phylum Gemmatimonadota; class Gemmatimonadetes; order Gemmatimonadales; family Gemmatimonadaceae; genus UBA4720. The sequence continues at coordinate 11,312 of JBKPNY010000078.1, forward strand.
GCGGCGATGGACTCCGCGGGAGTGAAGTTCGATTCGTCGACAACTATTACCATCGGAAAGATCGACCGCGGCCGCGTAGCGAAATCGGCACAGGGGACATGGATCTCTGACTTCGTCAACCGGCGAATGAAGAGATTCGGAACGCTGACGGCTCAGCAGGCAATCGAGCTTTTCCGCGCATCGTTCATCAGGTACATGCCGAATGCTGTATTCCTGCTGCTCCCCGTCTTTACGCTGATACTCTATCTGCTGTATCGAAAATCGGGTCGTTTCTTCGCTGAGCACCTGATATTCACGCTGCACATTCATGCCTTCGCGTTTGTGGTGCTGATACTTGGGCTGATTCTTCCTGACTGGCTCGACGTGATCGTGCCGATATGGATTCTTGTTTATCTCTACAAAGCGCTGGGCGTTGTTTATGAGGAGCCGCGCGGGAAAACACTCGGCAAGTTTGTGGCTTTGTTGTTCATCTACATGTTCATTTTCCAGATCACGATGCTGGGCGTGCTCGGATTTATCTTTGCGGTTGGCTGACCACGCGCGGCTCGGGAAGCAATTCGACACGCCGCTTGAATACCGCATAACTCGGCAGATCCTGCATCAGGCCTTGAGCCTGATCAGCGCCTGATTGCTCGATGAGCATCCGCGCATGCTGGATTCGAGATTCTTCCAGGGGATGTGTAGAGAACCACCCCTCGACCAATCCTGGATCGCGTTTGCGCTGCTGCATCAAAACCTCGAACAACGCTGGAACTCCTTCGGGATCGATGTTCACCTTGAGAACATTCTCGACAGCTTCTGAATCCGCCTGCATCTCATCTGCCCGGCTGTAGCGCGCGATGACTGCTGATCCGCCGATGTTGATTGCTGCCTGTCCGAGCTGGCTGTCGCACAGGTTCGTGAGAGTGCAGGCGAGACTCGCGACCGCTCCTACCTTCTGCTGATTCTGCATCTGCCTAACGGAATGGCGCTGAATCACATGGCCAATCTCATGGCCGAGCACGCCGGCAAGCTCGTCAGCGCGAGTGGTCGACTCGATCAATCCGCGGTTGACGTAAACAAAACCGCCGGGAAGAGCAAAGGCGTTTACCTGATGCGAGTTGACAACAAAGAAATGCCATTGCAGATCGGACCTGCTGGTCCTGAACGCGATTGTATCGCCGAGCTCGTTGATGTAGCTCGATATGTAAGGATCATTGACGATCGGGAGCTGCTGCTCGATCTCGCGAGCCGTCTGCTCGCCGATCGCTACTTCCTGATCCTGAGAGACATCGCACCCGATTAGGGCCACGCTCGTAGCGAGAGCCACCCAACATTTCATGACTGGAGCGATTGGCAAAACACGTTCCGTTCGATTGCGGTCTGGATTGCAGTCTCAGGACGGAACCATATGAGGAAAGAAGGATTTCAGACTTTGCGGCCTCAGGACAAAACCACCATCGACAATCGACGATTAACTGCGGATTACGGACACCGAGGACTTCGCCAATTGTCCTCTTTCGTCCGCAATTCGCAATTAGTCAGCGATTGTCGATTGTGGTTTTGTCCTGAGGCCGCAAAGTCTGCAATCCTTCTTTCCTCATGTGCGTTGTTCTGAGTCCGCAATCGAGACACAATCCTTCCCTGAAGGATTTGATTATGATTCCGTCATGATTGAAGAGAGACATATAACTGTCAAACGCACCGCGAGATACTTCGTCCTTGGCGAGGAATCCCCGAACCTCGACGATGTCTGGTTTGTATGTCATGGCTATGGCCAGCTGGCATCTGACTTCATCAAGGAATTCGAGAGCATCGCATCGCCGCGGCGACTCATAGTCGCACCTGAAGCTCTCAACCGGTACTACGTCTCGACAGCACCGGAAGTTCACGGTCCGGATTCAAAGGTTGCTGCAACGTGGATGACACGTGAGGATCGCGAAGTGGAGATTGCCGACTACGTTCGGTATCTCGATGATCTGTACACGTCCATCATGGATCGAATCGGCGTAGCCCGAGTCACTGTGCTTGGATTTTCGCAGGGAGGAGCAACAGCGAATCGCTGGGTGACTCGCGGATCATCGCGCGTCGACCGACTTGTGATGTGGGGATCGACTCTTCCCGCGGACGCAGACTTGAATGAAGCTGCAGAGTTTTTCCGTTTCGTCGATCTTACTGTCGTTTACGGACTGAAAGATCAATATGCATCGCAAGGAATGATCGAGTCCTATCTGGATACTCTGAATTCACATTCCATCCCCCACAACGTGGTGACGTTTGATGGAGGACACCGAATGGACAGAGATACGTTAATAGGACTTACACAGCAGGAGAAATGACGACTGACATCGAATGCTGAATTCTGAATGCTGACGCAGTGAGGACAGATGAAGAAGGAAGTCCTCGTTTCAGTTTCCTCACTACGTCAGCATTCAGAATTCAGCATTTGGTGGAGTGAGCGACCCCAGCCTTCTGAGTTCCGGCCACGCCCACGCAACCGAAGCAACTACAATAACAGTCCCAATTCCGCCGCCGACAACAGCGATGATTGGTCCGACTGCAGCAGCGAGAGCTCCTGATTCAAAAGAGCCAAGCTCGTTGGACATGTCGATAAAAACCGAATTCACGGCGGACACTCTTCCCCTCATTTCATCGGGCGTCCACAGCTGCACCAGAGTTCCGCGGATGATCATGCTGATTCCATCGAGTCCGCCAAGTATCAGCAGCATGGCCATCGATAATCCAAATGATCGAGAGAGTCCGAACACGATCGTCGCGATACCGAAGCCCGTCACAGCCAGGATCAAAGTCCATCCGGTTTTCTGCATTGGTGGGCGATGCGCTATCGTGAGCATCACAACCAAAGCGCCAACTGACGGAGCAGCCCGAAGCCAGCCGAGTCCTTCCGGCCCTACCTGCAGTATGTCCTTCGCGAAAATCGGAAGAAGCGCAGTCGCTCCACCAAACAACACCGCGAAGAGATCGAGAGTTAGCGCAGCAAGGATTACTTTCGTGTCCATCACGAATCGCATCCCAGCTGCAAGCGACTGAAGCGTCATTCGCTCTCGCGGTTTCAACGCCGTTGCACTTGTCTGTGATCCCTGACCACCACGAATCGCAACAAGCATCACGAGATAGATGGACGTCAGGAACGCATCGATGATGTATGCGTCTGTTGCGCGATGCTCGATCGCAATCACAGCTCCGCCAATTGCGGGGCCGACAACTGCGGCGATCTGAAACCCGCTGCTCGACCACGTCACCGCGTTAGCGAACACTTCCGCCGGAACAAGTCGCGGCAACAACGCTGAGCGCGCGGGATTATTGTACGCCTGGCCAATTCCTCGAACTAGAAGTATTGCGAAAACGAGATAGATCGGGCCATTGGAGTGCGATACCAGCGCAAGCGACAATGACATCAGAACGAAAACCGCCTGCGCTATCACCGCAATCTTCTTTCTGTCCATTCTGTCTGCGAGATGTCCGGCGGGCAGCGCGAGCACAACAACCGGAATCACCGTCACCAGTCCAACCATGCCGAGCGCGAATGCTGAATGAGTGCGCTCGTAGAGCTCCCATCCAAGAGCAACCTGCAGCATCTGCCATCCAACTACGCCGAGCATCCGGCCAAAGAAGAAGAGCCGGAAGTCGCGGAACCGGAGGGCTTGGTAAGGGTCGTGCGCGCTTGTTATGTCAGCGCGCTCGTGCCAGGGGTTTCACTTGGCGGCGTGGGATGCGCGCGATGAACACGCAACGCAGCAATGCGGCGACCATCCATCGCTATGACCTCGAGCTCGCCACCGGGCACAGGAACTCGGTCTCCCATTCTTGGAAGACGGCCAAGCTTCGCGAAAGCATACCCGGCGAGTGTTGTCCAGTCGCCTTCAGGAATCTGCACGCGATGATCGGAGCGCACATCGATGAGCGACATTGTTCCATCGAGCTCGAGAACACCGTTCGACTCGATCGCACTTCGCGCGGCCATGTCGTATTCGTCAGCGATGTCACCGATCACTTCTTCGATGAGATCTTCCATGGTGATGATGCCGGCTGTTCCACCGTACTCATCGAGAACTACAGCCATGTGCGCGCGTGTCTTTCTGAGATCGTCGAGAACTTTTTCAGCAGGCCGTGAATCAGGGACGTACAACGGCTCACGCGTGAACTCCGCGAGAGTGAACGGCCTTGCAGTGTGATTCAGCCACAGATCCTTCGCGAGAAAAACCCCGACGAGATCGTCGACTGATTCGCGGTACACCGGATAACGTGAGTATCTCTCCTCACGCACCACCTGCCACACTTCCTCTTCGGTAGAGTTGATATCGAGTGCAACGATCTCGGTTCGCGGACGCATGACGTCGCGCGCTTTCTTCTCATGGAAGTCGAACACACCTGCGAGCATTGCGCTGTCGGATTCGTCGAGAGTTCCGTGCGCGCGTGCCTGCATCACCAGAAGACGCAGCTCTTCAGGCGAGTGACTGTGTGCCTCCGATGATGGTGCAACGCCGAAAACTCTGAGAATCGAATTCGCCGCGCCGTTGAACAGCCAGATCACCGGTGACATGAGTCGCGAGAAAAGACTCAATGGCGTACTGACAACTTTGGAAACGCCTTCCGGATTTACGAGAGCGAGCGACTTTGGAGCCAGCTCGCCGAGCACGATATGAAGGAACGTCAGGAAAAAAAAGCTGAACGCGAGCGCGACACCGCTGTGAATGCCCTGTCCGGCAGGAGGCAGTCCGAACAATCCCAGGAAGTGATCGATGAGAACCGCCATCGCCGGCTCTCCGACCCATCCAAGAGCAAGTGATGCGATCGTAATGCCGAGCTGCGTGCCGGCGATGTATCGGTCGAGATGCTCGAGCGCCTTCTGGACCTTTTTGGCGCCGGAGTCACCCGCTTCCGCCATCTCGTCGATCCGGCTTCGTCTGACGGCGACGAGAGAGAACTCGGCCGCGACAAAGAAGGCGTTGAGGGCCACCAAAAGCAGAACGACACCAAGGCGGGCGGATACCTCACCCATGCCGAGGTGTTCGGTCGGACCCTGAAAAAGGGCCAGCAGATTCATATCCGATAAATCTATATAGTAGTGAGTCCGGAATTGACTGAACCCAAGGTCAGGGTCAATTTGGACGCGCTAAACCCTCACGGAGCTTGGAATCGCCTCTGAAGTGCGCGACAGACCGGTGACCTTCAACACGCGCCGGATACTGCGCTGGCTCTACACCGGGCGGCTTGCTCTGGCCGCGATTCTGTTCCTTGCGATAGTCGTCGTCGGCCTCGGCTCGGGCGCCGAGGCGACGATGATTGTCTCGCTCGCGCTGGTGGGAGCGCTCGCGTTCACCGCGGCGTCTTTCATCTGGACAGATCTCACAGGGCACGAGCCCGGGCCTCAGTTCATCTACCTGCAGGTCGCTTTCGACATGCTGCTGGTGACAGCCGCAATCCATGTCACGTGGGCGGATGGTCAGTCGCAGCTCGCACCGCTCTACATCCTCGTGATTGCAGTCAGCGCGCTTCTTGTCGCCCCCTCCGGAGTTCCCCTCATCGCGAGCCTCGGCATGGTTCTCTATTTCGCCGACGCCATGCTTCTTCATGGAGGTCAGGCGGACACTGGCCTTCTGTTACAGCTCGTGGTGTTCACAATGGTAGCGCTCACGAGCGGAGTTATTGCGGCGCGTCTTCGCGCCGCGGGAACTGCCAGTGAAGAACTTGCAGAAGAGCTTGCCGCTTTTCGTCTTCGCGAAGCCGATGTGCGAAAACTTCTCGTGCGCGCAGAACGACTCGAGGGAATCGCGGAGCTGAGCGCGTCACTCGCTCATGAGATCAAGAATCCGCTTGCATCGATTCGGAGTGCAGTGGAGCAGCTGTCCCGAATGCCGCGCGCGTCGGACGACGAAAAAATTCTGAGTGCGCTTGTTCAGAGGGAATCTGATCGCCTGTCGAGAGTTCTTTCCGAATTCCTCGATTTTGCACGCGCAGGAATGACGAGAGTCGAGACGCTCGACCTTGCCGCAATCGCAAGGAACGCGGCGCGCCTGGCAGGCTCTCAGCCGGGAATCGCAGATGGCGTGAGGATCGTCGAGAAATTCCAGGCCGCGCCGATGACCTTCGAAGGCGATGAAGACTTGATGCATCGAGCTTTTTTCAACCTGCTGTTGAATGCAGTGCAGGCGTCACCGCCAAATCGTGACGTGCTTCTCGAGGGTGGCGAGCTTCAGCCTCACCAGCTGCCGGATGGTCATCCGGAGTTCGCGGGCGGGGCGTACGGAATTCTTGTCACCGACCAGGGGCCGGGGATCGCTCCCCAAATTCGTGACCGATTGTTTGATCCCTTCGTCACAACTAAGCCGGGCGGCAGCGGATTGGGGCTTTCCATAGTCCAGCGTGCTGTACAGGCTCATGGTGGTCTGGTTTCCGTGAGTCAAGCCGGCGAAGAGACAAGGTTCACGATCGTACTCCCCAAGTCGAGACAATCGCCAACTAATGCAAGCCCAGGAAGTCCGGCCGACGGTGCTCATAATCGATGATGAGTCCGCAATTGTAGATACTCTGAGAATCCTTCTCAAAAATGAAGGATTCGCAGCGCACGTCGCGTTTGGCGGGAAACAGGGAATCGACCAGATCGCGGCAATTCAACCCGACATAATCATCACGGACATTCGAATGCCTTCTGTTGGAGGGCTTGATGTCCTGTCCGCTGCGAAGGCACATGATCCTGATGTGCCGGTCATTCTCATGACCGCACAGGCATCGCTTCAGTCAGCAATTTCAGCCGTCAATGACGGCGCGTTTCACTATATCCAGAAGCCGTTTCAGAACGACGCGCTCGTTGCGATCATCAAGCGTGCTGCCGAAACGCGCCAGCTCAAGACGGAGAATCAGGCTCTCAAGCGTGAGATCAAGAAGCGCGATGTAAGTCTTCGTCCAATCGGAAGTAATCGCGCGTGGCTCGACATACTGAGTGTTGCCGAAACCGTGGCTGTGAGTGATTCGACCGTTCTGCTTCAAGGTGAGTCTGGAACGGGCAAAGGCGTAATTGCACGATACATCCACGAGCTTTCGATGCGGGCGGCGGGTCCATTCGTATCGATCAACTGCGGTGCATTGCCCGAGAGTCTTCTCGAGAGCGAGCTGTTTGGTCACGTGAAGGGATCTTTTACCGGGGCAGTGAAGGACAAATCGGGGCTCTTCGCCGCAGCGGAGAAGGGAACATTCTTCCTGGATGAAATCGGTGAGACCACCGCCGCAACTCAGGTTAAGCTGCTGCGTGTGCTACAGCATCGTGAAGTAATTCCCGTCGGCGCAACCGAGGCGCTTCCGATCGATACGCGGCTGGTAGCCGCGACAAATCGCAAGCTCGACGAGGAGATCACGCGCGGCAATTTCCGCAGCGATCTCTACTATCGGCTGAACGTAATCTCGATCGAGATTCCGCCGCTCAGAGATCGGCGAGACGATATACCAGTACTTGCTGAATCATTCCTCACCGAGATCGCAAAAAAGCGCGGCGAGGAAGTGAAGCAGCTCAGTCCTGAGGCTGCAGCGCAGCTTCAGGAGTATTCATGGCCGGGCAACGTGAGAGAGCTGGAGAACGCAATCGAGCGCGCAGTTATTCTCGCGAGCAACGACACCATTCATCCGGCCGCGCTTCCCGACAAGGTGCGCGAACGGAAGTCCGAGCCGCTCACTGCAGAGAGGACGACTCCCAATCCGCCGCTCGATGCAATCGAGCGGGCCTATATCATGTGGGTCCTTGGAAGCGAAGGCGGAAACAAGTCGCGTGCAGCTGAAGTCCTCGGCATCGATCCGTCGACTCTCTACAGAAAGCTCTCGCGCTTCGGCTTAGACGCGGCGTGAAGATGGACCGCCGCGCGGGCGCGATTGCAGTCGCGCTCATTGCGCTCGTTGTAACCGCGTCTGCGCTTCGTAATGGATTTGCACTCGACGATGTTCACATCATCGTCGAAAACGCGCGTGTTCATACGCTCGATTCATTCTGGAGATTATTCGGACAGACATACTGGCCGCCCGAAGAAGGAGCGAGTCTTTATCGTCCTCTCACGATGCTGGCGTTCGCACTGCAGTGGACTGTGGGCAGCGGATCTCCACTCGTATTTCACGTCTTCAGCAGTGTTCTCTTCGCGGCGACGTGCGTCGCGTTCTATCTGCTCGTCGACGAGCTCACGACGCCAGCTACCGCACTTATCGCGGGAGCACTGTTCGCTGTTCATCCGGTGCACGTCGAAGTATTTGCGAACGTTGTCGGTCAGGCGGAGATGTGGGTTGGTCTCCTTGTTTTCATCGCAACGCGCCAGTATGTGAGAGCACGCCGGCGTGGTGACCTGCTGCCGGTCGACATTGCATCGATCTCATTCATGTACATCGCCGCCTGTCTCTTCAAGGAGCACGCGATAGTGCTGCCGGCGATCCTTGCTGCTGCGGATGTGCTGTTCCTGGGGCATTCGGAGCACTTTACGCAGCGGACCAGGAAGCTGATTCCTCTCGTTGGCGCTCTAGTGATCACAGCGGTTGTGTTCGTCGTGATCAGAACAGTCGTAGCCGGTGGATTCCGCGCTGGCGGATCAAACGAGCTGTTTCGCGGACAGTCGTTCGCCGCTCGTCTGCTCACGATGCTCACAGTGATTGTCGAATGGGTGCGACTTTTCTTCTGGCCTGCGGATTTGTCTGCCGACTATTCGTTCCCTCGCACACGTATCGCAACTGAATTAAGCGCCGACATGCTTCCGGGCATTCTTGTGCTGATCGGAAGTGTTGCTGTCGCATGGCGACTGCGAAAGACGGTTCCCGTTGTGACGTTTGCATTTGCATGGGTCGCGATCACGCTTGCTATTCCGAGCAATCTCCTGATCGTCACGGGATTTGTCCTTGCAGAGCGTACGCTTTTCCTCGCGAGCGCGGGAATGCTGATCGTGGTTGCGATGGCGCTTGTCTGGCTGTGGAATTACGCGAATGAAAGCGGGCGGTTTGCGCGATATGCAACGGCATGCCTGATAGCGTTCGTCATTGCGGCAGGAGCGATGCGAAGCATCGATCGTGGACCTGTATGGCGCGACAACGAGACGCTCTTTACGCAGACAGTTGAGGATGTGCCATCGAGCTCTCGTGCGCACTGGATGCTCGCTGAATATCTGTCGCAGACAAAAGGGGCGCGTGCGTCGATTGAAGAAATGCTTCTCGCGGTTGCTCTTGGACGCAAGGATGACCCGACGCTGCTCGGATTTGCGGGAGATCAGCTGAGCATGGCGGGCATGTGTCCGCGTGCGACCGGACTCTACCTGCGCGCTCTTAAGATCACGCCCGAGAATGTGCAGCTGCGGGTGAATACTTCCCTTTGCCTGTTGCGGCTGGGTCGTATCGACGAGGCTCGCGCGGTGGCGTCGGCTGGGCCGTCAGCGACGACCGGAGATCCACGCATTGTGCGGATGCTGAGTTTGTCGGACAGCCTGTCTCAGGTGCGTGCAGCGCGCGCTAACTGACGAAAAACAGATAGTTCGTTGCGGAATTTCGGCCGCTTCGTCTAGAGAACGGATCGTACGTTCCACCTAACACGGAGATTGAACAAATGGTAGCCAAAAAGAAGGGTTTCACGCTGATCGAGCTTCTCATCGTTGTCGTCATCATCGGCATTTTGGCCGCGATTGCGATTCCGAAGTTCGCAAACACCAAGGAGAAGGCATACGTTGCGTCGATGAAGGCTGACCTTCGTAACCTCGCCACGTATGAAGAG
>JBKPNY010000079.1:0-2075 GCA_046732835.1 Gemmatimonadota bacterium
CCGCGAGGGCAGCGGCGATGACGCGCGCGCGGTGGTCCAACTGCGCATAGGTAAGCCTCGCGTTTTCAGTTTCGCCGTCAGTAAGAAAGGTATAGGCGCGACAGTTTCCCTGGTGCAGCGCCCGGTGACGCAACATGTCAACTAACGAGCGGAAGTCCTCGGTCATACGGCGGCCCTCATCACTCGTGCGGATTGCAGCGGCTTGATGCGGAGATCTGCCGGCAGCCTGCCGTGTGTGCGCATCGCGTCGTGCACGCGCAGGTAGAGTTGGTGCACTCGGTCCCGGTTGGATTCAAGGTCTTGCAGCCGCCAGGAAGAAGTGTCGATCGCGGGCAGGAAATAGACCTGCACGGTTCCCGGTTGAGCACGAAGGCCTCTCCATCCCTGCACTTTCGGCGGAATGTAAATGTACATGGGAACGATCGGTGCTTTCAGGCTTGTGGCGAGATGGAACGCGCCCTTGTTGAATGATCCAATTTCACCCGTCGTGACGCACTTGCCTTCCGGGCTCAGGTACACCGAATCACCCGTGCGCCGCAGGATGCGATCCGCACGTTGGAAAATCCGGCGCCTCTGCTTCTGAAATCTCTGAGGCACGGTCCAGAAGATACGGATGATGTAGCCGATGATGGCAAGGGGGAAGAATTTGCGCAGGTAACCGGAAAGAAAGAATCGTGCGCGCGGCAAGCCGAGCGAGATCAACAGGAATACATCGAGCGTCGAACTGTGGTTCGAAATGAAGATGGTCTGGCGATCCGCAAGCGGCTCAGAATAGTGAGTAGTGTAGTCAATCCCCCAGATCCGAAGAACGACGCGGCCGATCCAACCGGCGATGACTTCGGAATAGAAACGGCGCGCCAGAAAGAGGGTGGGAACCGCAACGAGCAACATTACAAACGAGCCGGCCAGAACAAAAAGACCAGTGCGGATTTGACGGCGAAGTCTGGTCATCTTAATTCTCCCGTTTGCAGATCACCGTCTGCATCGCAAAGTTGAGGTGCTTTTCGAAAGCGAGGATTGGGGCAAACAAAATCTGACCGACAAAGTAGGGGTAGATAGCTTTCGAGAGATTGAGACCCTTACCCTTCAGCAGCTTGAAGGCTGCCCCGGCAAAGAAATAAAAAAATGCGGGAAAAGCGCCATAGGGCAAATAGTCGACGATCTCGAGCCCGGCCTTTTGGACCATGCGCAAAAGCATCTCGCGGTCGTAAAGCACTGTGTGCTGTGGCGCCTGCAGACCGGGCCACCGGTTGCCGTAGAGCCGGAAGGTGAGCGAGTCGAGCCGTGGCACCTCGATGACGAGATAACCAGACTGCTTCAGCAGTTCGCGCGCTGTCTGAAGTGTGCGTATAGGATCGTAATCGTGCTCGAGGAAATGCCACATGGTGATGGCGTCGAAGCGCTCACGCTCGAGTTGCTGTTCGTAGAACAGGCCGCAGTGAAACTCGACGCCTTCGAGCGACTGGCAGCCGCGTAGATCCTTGAAGTCGACGCCGACTACGCTGGAGCCATAGCGTGTACGCACTTTCTGCAGAAAGGTCCCGACGGCACACCCCACGTCGAGAACGTCGCTTTCCGGGCCGAGCGCGACGTAACGACGCACGAGTTTTTCCTTCTGCCGATCGTGCCGATCCATTACCCAATCGAAAAAAACCTTGAGCGGGCCCCAGTTTGTCTTCTTCCGGTGGGCGATGTACTCGTTGTCGTAGAAGTCCTTGACGTGCTCGATGCCGAGTCGCGGGTTCTGATACCGAAGGCCGCAGCGCGCGCAGGTGATAAAAGTGAATGTCCCGGGTCGACCCGTCAGATCGTCTTGAGCGGTAAGAAAGCTGGTCCATTCCGTGGCCTGGCAGTAGTAACACGGAACTCTCTCAAAGTGAGCAGGAGGCGGTTCAACCTGAAGCGTTCCACTCACAGGCAGTACATCGGCTGTCACCATAGGAAACCTCCAAGCGAAAGCATTGTTAGAGGGACGCCGACGAGAAGTCCCATCTCCGCGGCGAAAATCCAGTGCGCTCCGCGCGACTCGCGCACCGTTTGGTCATGGACCTGCTCGTAGATGCACAAGCCAAGAT
>JBKPNY010000080.1:0-80876 GCA_046732835.1 Gemmatimonadota bacterium
GCCGGACGTTCCGGAGAGACTACTGGGACTCACAGAGCCATCGCAGTTCATGGCTTTGCTCGAAGAGAAAGGAGTGTAGAGGGTCGCCGGACGCCGGACGACGGTCACCGGACGACGGTCGCCGGACGTCAGTCACCGGACGTCAGTCACCGGACGTCAGTCGCCGGACGTCAGTCGCCGGACGTCAGTCGCCGGACGTCAGTCGCCGAACGTCAGTCGCCGAACGTCAGTCGCCGAACGTCAGTCGCCGAACGTCAGTCGCCGGGGACCCGCGTCCGGCGTCCGGCGACTGTTACTCCCACTCAATAGTCGCAGGCGGCTTGGTAGAAACGTCATAGGCAACTCGATTCACGCCCGGAACCTCATTGATGATCCGGTTCGAAATGCGGCCGAGGACGTCGTAAGGAAACTGGAACCAGTCGGCTGTCATGCCGTCTGTTGAAGTCACCGCCCGCAATGCGAGCACATTCTCGTACGTTCGCTCATCGCCTGCGACTCCAACGCTGCGCACTGGAAGAATCACCGCGAAAGCCTGCCAGATTTTGTCATAGAGTCCGGCTGCACGAATCTCTTCGAGATAGATCGAATCGGCTGCGCGGAGAACATCGAGCTTCTCTCGAGTGACATCGCTCAATACACGAATCGCCAGACCAGGACCCGGGAATGGATGGCGACCCACCATCTCATCTGATAATCCAAGCTCGCGACCCACGTTTCGCACTTCGTCCTTGAACAGCTCACGGAGCGGCTCGATGAGCTTGAACTTCATCCCGGGCTTGAGTCCGCCAACGTTGTGATGTGTCTTGATCGTCACCGACGGACCACCCGTCGGCGACGATGACTCAATCACATCCGGATAGAGAGTTCCCTGCACCAGAAATTCGGCGTCGTTTCCTGCCTGCGCCGCCGCATCTTCGAACACGTCGATGAATGTGTGACCGATGATTTTTCTTTTCTGCTCGGGATCCTCGACACCCGCGAGTGCATCGAGAAATCGGTCTGACGCATCAACAGTGATCAGCTTCATTCCCATATGCTGGCGGAACGTTCGCTCAACCTGCTCCCGCTCATGCAGACGCAGCAACCCCGTGTCGACAAAGATGCACGTCAATCTGTCGCCAACGGCTCGATGAACCAGCGCAGCAGCGACAGCTGAATCGACGCCGCCGGAAAGACCGCAAATGACATTTGCATTGCCCGCTTCTCGCTTGATGCGAGCGACTTCCGTCTCGATGAAAGCACCAGTCGTCCAATCAGCTTCAGCCCTGCAGATACCAAAGAGAAAGTTCGAGATGATTTCATTTCCACGCGGGGTGTGCGCAACCTCGGGGTGGAATTGAACGCCGTATATCGGCTTCGACTCATGACGGAATGCGGCAAGCGGATTTCCATTGCTCGACGCCGTTGCGACGTATCCCGCAGGCGGCGATTCAACGTGATCACCGTGACTCATCCACGCGGAGAACTCCTCCCCTGAATCGAATCCGTCGAAAAGAATTCCTGGCTCTGTCACTGTCACTTCGGCGCGACCGTACTCGCGGCGGCCGGCGCGCTTTACTTCCGATCCTTCGAGAAATCCGATGAGCTGCATTCCGTAGCAGATGCCGAGCGTCGGCGCGACATCGAAGAGATCCTTCTCCGCTCTCGGAGCATTGTCAGCGTAAACCGAGTTTGGTCCACCGCTCAGGATGATTCCCGTCGGATTCCATTTCCTGATCCATTCAACTGTCCGCGTTGGTGGATGAATCTCCGAGTAAACCCGCGCCTCGCGAACCCGGCGTGCAATCAGCTGCGTGTACTGTGATCCGTAATCGAGTATCAGGATCCTGCTTTTCATAGACTCACGATTTCAATCTCTTTCGTGTCCAGATCGAGAATTGCCGCAGTGCACTTTCCAGTGAGCCATCCACATGCTTCGCCCGGATTGATCACAAGCGTGTCGCCACGAGTGATCGTTTCCTGCTTGTGAGTGAATCCGTGGACCACGAATCGATGCTGCTCGATCGACCGGCGATTTACTTCACCAATATCATGAACGATGAGAATGCGATGACCGGACACTTCGAAGCTGTGCGGCGATTCATAAAGCTCCATGCCGACGCCGCGCGCCGCAGTAGCCTTGAGCCCTTCTGGATCCCCATCGTTACGGCCGAATATGCCGAGCAGTGCGACGTTTGCGTCGTTAAAGGGCTCGAGCGCAAACGGCGCACAGTAATCACCGGCGTGCATGATGAGAGAGACGCCTTTCGACATCATCACGTCGATGAGATCCTTGATTGCAGGAAGCCGGTCGTGCGAATCGGCCATCAATCCAACTTTCATCAGGCCATTCTCCATTCAGGCTCGAGTCGTTCCTTTCTCACCAGATCAGGGTACTGCTCACGCTCAGTAACGACTCCATAGCGTCCATCACTCACCAGAACTTCCGCAATGCGAGGGCGTGAGTTGTAATTCGAAGCCATCACGAATCCATACGCACCTGCCGATAGCACTGCAATCAGGTCGCCAGGCTTAGCGTCATCAACGTCGCGATGCAGTCCGAGAAAATCGCCGCTCTCGCAAACAGGTCCCACGATGTCGGCTACCGTTCGAGCGCCTGTTGCACGGACTGCTTCAATCCTGTGATACGCGTTGTAATGCGAAGGCCTGATCAAGTCGTTCATACCCGCGTCGACAATCATGAACTCTTTTCCACCGCTTCTCTTTCGATAGAGCACGCGCGTTATCAACGCACCTGCATTTCCGACAAGAAATCTGCCCGGCTCCACAATCACCTTGAGTCCAGTGGGCCCGACAAGCCGCGTAACCACTTCAGCAAAAGCGTCGACGTCGATCGGATGCTCGGTGTCGTACGACACAGCAAGTCCCCCACCGATGTCGAGATACTCGAGCTCCTTCGCTCCGGCGACTTCGATCTCAGTCTTGAGCTGAAGCAGTCGGCCGAGCCCAATCTCGTAAGGCTCGAACTGCGATATTTGCGAGCCGACGTGCATGTCGAGCCCGATCAGCGAGATGTTCTTCATCTCGAGAGCACGCTTCGCGACAATGAGCGTCTCGTCGAAGGGAATTCCAAACTTCATTCCCTTCACCCCCGTGCGCGTGTACGGGTGCGGCGTGTCGACCATCACTTCCGGATTTACACGCAGCGCGACGGGCGCTCTTCTGCCGAGTCGGCCTGCAACGCTGTCGAGGAATGCGAGCTCTTCTTCGGATTCGACATTGATCATCAACACGCCAAGCTCGAGCGCCTCTGTCATCTCGCGCTCAGTCTTTCCAACGCCGCTGAAGACAATGTCACGCCCGTTGAAGCCCGCACACTGCGTACGGTACAGCTCACCACCGGAAACGATGTCGACACCCGAGCCCAGTCCCTTCAGTATGCTGAGTATCGCGAGGTTCGAGTTGGCTTTGACGCTGTAGTGAAGACGATGAGGGACAGACGCGAGCGCTGTCGACAGCCTCGTGTACTGTTCTTTTATCGCGGCGACACTGTAGACATACACCGGAGTTCCAACCGATTCCGCGATTGCATCGAGCGACACTCCGTCGCACGCGAGAACGCCGTCTTCACGCGTGAACCCCGGCGCCGTCAATACGCTTTCGCCCACAGCGCTTCGGCTTTCGACTGCTTGCCGCACTTGAGGCAGTGAGCCGGAGCTTCCGCTGAGCGGAACTCTTCGTCAGGCAGCACGCGGATTGTCGCTTTCGTTTCTTCCTTGATTTCCTGCTCGCACTGCGCGCCGCCACAGAAGCCGGCGTAAACGAATCCGCCGTCGCCTTCCATGATTTCGCGGAAGCGATCGTATTTCATTTCACCGCGGAAGCTGTTTGCCTCACGACGCTCGAATGCTTCGACGCGCATATCTGTCTGAATCATGCTGAGCAGATCTGCGACATCCTCACCAATCGAATCGAGTGTGACTGTTCGCTTAACGCGATTGTCGCGACGAACAAGCACACACTGGTTTGCGTCGAGATCGCGCGGGCCAAACTCGAGACGCAGTGGAATTCCGCGAAGCTCCCACTCGTAGTATTTCGCGCCAGGCTTCATTCCTTCGCGATCATCGAGATGCACCCGGAGCTTGCCAGTCTTCCGTCGCTCCCACCCATTGAGCGTTGCAGTGATGCTCTTCGCTGCCTCGAGGACTCGAGCCTTGTCTTCATCCGACCGCCAGATTGGAACGATTACAAGCTCAACCGGCGCAAGAAGCGGCGGAACTCTCAAGCCGAAGTCGTCACCATGCGTCATGACGAGTCCGCCAATGAGTCGCGTCGACACACCCCAGCTCGTGTTCCATGCGAACTCGGTTCCTCCCTGCTCCGTCTGAAACTTGAGATCAAACGCTCTGGCGAAGTTCTGACCGAGATTGTGTGACGTTCCCGCCTGAAGGGCCTTCTTATCCTGCATCATTGCCTCACACGAATACGTGCGAAGCGCTCCAGCGAACCTCTCGGAATCGGTCTTGATGCCGGTGATCACTGGCATCGCCATCCACCCTTCCATGAAATCGCGGTAGACGTTGAGCATCTTGCGCGCTTCTTCCTCCGCCTCGCGCTCAGTGGCGTGAGCGGTGTGTCCTTCCTGCCACAGGAATTCGAGAGTGCGCAGGAAGAGACGCGTGCGCATTTCCCAGCGCACAACGTTCGCCCACTGATTGATGAGAAGCGGCAGGTCGCGATAGCTCTGCACCCACTTGGCGAACATCGCGTAGATGATCGTCTCCGAGGTGGGCCGAATCACCAGCGGCTCATCGAGCTTTTTCCCACCGCCATGGGTAACCACAGCGGTTTCAGGAGCAAAGCCTTCGACATGCTCCGCTTCCTTGTGCATGAAGCTTTCGGGTATGAGAAGCGGGAAATACGCGTTCTCATGACCTGTGTCCTTGAACATGAAATCGAGCTGGCGCTGCATCCTTTCCCAGATGCCATAGCCGCGCGGACGAATCACCATGCATCCGCGCACCGGTGAATAGTCCGCAAGCTCCGCTCGCAGAACAGTCTCGTTGTACCACGCGCTGAAGTCTTCGGCGCGCGTCGTGAGCTTCTTGTCGTCGGCCATCGTTCTAGTTCAGTGAGTTGATCAGTTCAGCAAGCGAAAGCGACCTTTCCGTTCCAGACTCGAGATCTTTCAGCGTGACTACACCCTGATTCAATCCGTCGCGTTTGATGATCACGGCATTCCTCGCTCCCGCAGATGATGCGGCTTTCAATTGACGCGAAAGCTGCTGCGGCTTGAGCGCGTACTCCACGCTTCGATCGCGATTCCGTATCTGCGACGCGACTCGCATTACGTCGGGCAGCATCGATTCATCATCGCCGGCGACCCAGTAATCCGTTTGCGACGGAGCGCCTGGAATGAGTGATCGTGCTCTCAGCAATTCGCCCAGCACCACGTCCCCCATCCCGAATCCAAGAGCGGGCAGGTCGATTCCGCCGAGTGTCTTGAGGAGGGTGTCGTATCTTCCTCCTCCGCAGATCGCGCGAAATTCACCAGCGGTGTCGAACAACTCGAAAACAATGCCCGTGTAATAGGCGAGTCCGCGAACGACAGACATGTCGAGCACAACCCAGTCGCTGAATCCCAGAGCCTCGATAAAGCTGAAGTATTCCTTCAGTCGATTGACGTGCGGCGCGAGCTCATCGTTTCCGCCGTAGGCTTTCTCGAGATCCGAAAGGCTCGACACCTCGAGAATCTTTTCAACCTGATCGGCGACTGAATCCTTACCCACTGCCTGGACGAGCTTCTCGCGCGAGATATTCGCTGGCTCGCGGCCTCGCTTGTCGATGACTGCGTAAACAGCTGCAAGCGATTCGTCGGTAACGCCCGCATGTGCGAGCAATGCCTGAAGAAGCCGGCGGTCCGAAACGCGGGCATTTACGTCAGACGCTTTCAGTCCAAACTCGCGCATGATGTCGAGTGCCAAGCACACGAGCTCAGCATCGGCGCTCACGCCGGCTTCTCCAACAATGTCTGAGTTCAGCTGAAAGTGCTCGCGTAATCTTCCTTTCTGCTGGCGCTCGTAACGAAAGAGCTGCGGGACAGAAAACCAGCGTACAGGTTTGCGAAGCGCATTCGCACGCGCTGCAACCATTCGCGCGAACGTCGGAGTCATCTCGGGACGCATCGCAACTTCGCGGTCACCCTTGTCGGTAAATGAATAGAGCTGGCCAACCAGCTCATCTCCGCTCTTTTTTCGATAAAGATCGAGGGGCTCGAGCGGCGGTCCGTCGTATTCGACGAATGCGTACCGACGCAAAACTTTACGCCACACACCAACTATGTAGGCGCGCTCAGCGAATTGTTCTGGATAGAAATCTCTAAATCCGGGTAAAGCCCCTTGTGCCATTGCTCAAAGCTACGTCCTGCATGGACTTAGGAGCAAGAACCTGAAGCACTCTAGAGCGTCTTTTCGCCGAGCGTGATAAGAGCGTCACCGACTGTGTGAAATGACCCGGTGATGATCGTCGTCCCGCCTCGATTCGACGCCGCTCGAATCACTGCGTCGAAATCGTCGGCGACTTCAGCGTTGACGCCGATCGATTTCGCGAACTGCTCCGCTTCCACCGGATTCCACGCGCGCGCTGGAGGAGCACTTGGCGGAGCGACGAGAATTATCTGCTCGACACACGGTGCGAGCTCAGTGATCATACCGCGCCAGTCCTTGTCGTTGAGAACACCCAGCACCGCAACTACAGGCGGGGGCGGCTGAACCAGCTCCACCGTCGCGACGACCGTGCGAATTCCGTCAGGGTTGTGCGCCACATCGAGAATGCAGCTGCCGACTCTCTGAAATCGTCCGGCCAGCTTGACCGAAGGAAGGATTGCAGCCGCCTCGCCGATGTTTACAGTCCATGGCGCTTTCGCGGCACGCAGCATTGCAAGTGCGACAGACGTGTTGGTCGCCTGCGCGGTGCCGACAAGGCCGGTTGTGATCCGGGTCTCATGTCCGTCGTACTCGATTGTGAACGAAGTTCCGTCGAGCGAGACCGCGACGTTGCGCGTTGGATACAGTCGCTCAGCTTCGATCACTCGAGTCACGCCCGCAGATTCTGCGACTTGATAAACAGCAACGCGTGCGTTGGTGGAAAGTGATCCGATCACAGCAGGTCTTCCGCGCTTGAGGATTCCAGCCTTCTCGCGCGCAATCGCTTCTTCGGTGTTTCCCAGATATTCCTGATGATCGAGTCCGATCGATGTGATGCCTGACACCAGGGGGTCGATGACGTTCGTGGAATCAAGTCGACCACCAAGACCCGTCTCGATGACTGCAACGTTTACTTCGCGCGTGGCGAAGTAGTGAAACGCCATCGCGGTGGTAATCTCGAAGAATGTTGCGCCCAGGTTTTCGGCATACGGCGACCATCGCGCGAGAAACTCGGTGACGTACTCTTCGCTGATGGGCTCGTTGTCGACGACAATGCGCTCACGAAAATCGATCAGGTGGGGCGACATGTAGCGACCGACTCGCAGTCCCTTCGCCGCAAGCAATGCCGATAGCGTAGCAACGACACTTCCCTTCCCGTTTGTTCCGGCAACATGAAACGAAGGAAAGCGCTGATGAGGATTTCCAATCGCCTCGAGGAATCCAATCGTGCGCTCGAGGCCGAACTTCGCTGTTGAGCCGGTTCGCGCGAAAAGCGCGTCAACCGCGGCGCGATACTCGGTCAGGCCGCGGTCCACCCCGCTGCAGCGGGTTTGCCACTCATGTGCCGAAGAAGCTGGCCAACAGTGTTCTTCAGATCCTTTCGATGAATCACTGAATCGACCATGCCGTGCTCGAGCAGAAATTCCGAAGTCTGAAAACCTTCGGGCAGATCCTGTCCGATTGTCTGCTTGATGACGCGTGGACCGGCAAACCCGATCACTGCACCCGGCTCCGCGAGAATCGCATCGCCGAGCATTGCGTAGCTGGCACTTACGCCGCCGGTTGTCGGATTGGTGAGAATCGACACGTACGGAATTCTCCGCTCCGCGAGCTGCGAAAGAATTGCGGCAGCCTTTGCCATCTGCATCAGGCTCAGCACGCCTTCCTGCATTCTCGCACCGCCGGATGACGATACGAGTATGAATGCGAACTTTCGCTCGAGAGCTTTTTGTCCGAGTCGCGCGATTTTTTCACCGACCACAGATCCCATCGACCCGCCCATGAACGCGAAGTCCATTACGCCGAGGCATACAGGCAGTCCATGAAGCTGGCCCGTAAAGGTCAGTATTGCATCGCCCTCTCCTGACTTGGCTATCGCCTTCGTCAAACGGCTGGGATAGTCAGGAAATCCAAGCGGATCGGTCGACTTGATCTCCGTTTCTGTTTCTTCGGTGGTTCCTTCGTCGAGGAGGAGATTGACGTAGTCGATCGCGCGGATTCGGCGATGGAAGTCGCAATTAGGGCAGACGTTGAGGTTGCGAACGAACTTCTCGCGGATGTCCGTGTGTCCGCAGTTCTCGCACTTCTCCCACGCATCTGGCGGAATCTCGTGCTTCTCGCGCCGCGGCTGCCTCGGCTTCTTTTCCTTACGGAACCATGCCATTCGAGGAATCTGCTTTGATCGGCTTTGGGAGGCTAGTATTCTCGACCGCGGAAACTCGCAAACTTCGCAGGCTGACGCCAACTACTAGCTACTTGGCTCTTCAGCCCATAGCGTCTAGCGGTGACGACCACAACATCGCGGAGTTCGTACGCTTCTCTGCAGTAACTGCTAGCCGCTGTGCGCTGAAGAGCCTAGCAGCTAGTAGTTGGCGTCAGCCTGCGAAGTTTGCGAGTTTCCGCGGTCGAGAATACTAGCTCGCCTTAAACGCAGCCTTGCCTCGGCCCTCGCCGGAGATTCTCATGAGAACTCCGATCGCAAGCCACGATGCGAGCATGAACGATCCACCATACGAGAAGAATGGCAGAGGAATGCCGGTGATAGGCATGAGGTTCAACGTCATTCCAACATTGACGAGAACGTGCACGAACCAGCTCGCCATCAATCCGAACGCGACAAGTGAGCTGTACGAATCATTCGCGCGGCCGGAGATCTGAGTAATCCTGAGAAAAAGAACCAGGAAAAGCGTGAGTGCGATCGTCACTCCCATAAAGCCGGTCTCTTCTCCGACAACTGCGAAGATGAAGTCCGTATGCTGCTCGGGAAGAAACGCGAGACGCTTCTGCGTTCCCATTGTAAAGCCCTGGCCGAATATTCCGCCCGATCCAATCGCAATCTTCGACTGAATGACGTGATATCCGGACGCGCGTGGATCGGCGGATGGATCGAGAAAAACCTTGAGTCGATTCTGCTGGTACGGCGCAAGCTTTTCCCAGAGGATCGGAGCAACAACACCCGTCGCAATGTTTGCAGCGAGCAGGATGATTCCTTCGATGAGATAGGGCCGGTAATAGAGAATGAGCGCGAGAAGAACGAGGAACCACGCGCCCCACATTCCGGTGCTGAACGACAGAATGAGACTGACTACGGGACTTCCGAGCAGAAGGAGCAGCGGCCACGAAACGCCGGACCAGTAGAGCATTCCAAAGAAGATTCCGATGAACACAATGCCGGTGCCAAGATCGGGCTGCAGCATGATGATCACCCATGGAATGCCCACAACAAGGGCGGGCTTCCATAAATCGAGCAAAGATTTCGGCGGTTCTTTTCTCGCTGCGAGAACCGCAGCGAGCATCAGCACGACTGTAAGCTTCGCGACCTCCGATGGCTGACCGATGCGAACTCCACCAACCTGCAGCCAGCTCTTGGTCGAAGCAGCGGTTCCGGCACCGGCTCCGATGACGAGCGTTGCCGCGAGCAGTAAAACCGAAAGCAGATAAGCAGGCAGCGTCACCCACTCGATGAATCGAACCGATGAGCGGCTTATCCCATAGGCACCGAGAATCCCGATGCCAAGCCACATGAGCTGTGGCTTGTAGACTCTGGCAACAGCGGTTGGTGTATCGGTCTGACCTGCCGAGTACACCATTGCAACGCCGAATATCGAAAGCAGGAGAGCTGTGATTACGAGCGGATAATCCGCTACGATCTTTCTCATCAACCGCCTTCTGTATTAGCTACGACGTTGCCGACGCCGAGATATTTGCCAATGATCTTCGATGCAACACGCGCTGCGAAATATCCGTGCTCTCCGAATTCCAGGAAAACCGCGACGACAATCTTCGGATCGTCCGCGGGAGCAAATCCCACGAACCACGCATGATCCTTGTTGCGGTTCGAAGTGTTCTGCGCGGATCCGGTTTTTCCCGCGATCACAAGTCCCTGAATATTCGCGGATGCCGCGGTACCGCCGGCTGAAGTCACGCCCGCCATTGCCTGTCGCAATCCGGCAAACTGCTCAGGCGTAAGGTTGATGATCTTTTTCTGCTCCGGCTTCTTAGAGACGAGCTCAGGTGTGGACGACGTTCCCTGAGTCGCGAGCGCCGTGTAGAACTTCGCCATCGATGCAACGGTCTGAGAATTCGCGCCCTGACCAATAGCGAGGTTTAGCGTTTCGGAATTGCTCCAGTTTGCGCCGAACAACCGGTTGTAGTACGAGCGATAATCCCGCGTTGGGAATCGCGGTTTGTATTCGTTGGGAAGATCGATGCCCGAGCGCTTGTCGAAATCGAGATCGATCCCGCCGGCAACAAGCTTCGATAGTGAGATCTTGAGACCGAGCTGGTAGAAATAGACGTCGCACGAATGCGTGATTGCGCCCGCGAGGTCGACACTGCCGTGTCCCTTCTTTTCCCAGCACTTGAAGTATCGTCTGCCGAACTGCAGTCCGCCGCTGCATGAGATCGGCATGTGCGTCTTCATCGTCACAAGCCCCGACTCGAGCCCCATTGCCGAGGTTGCAAGCTTCCACGTCGATCCAGGTGGATACGTTCCCTGAATCACCTTGTTGAACAGCGGCCGCCTGGGATCGGTGTTCAGCTCTTTCCAGTAGTCCGCAGGAATACCGCCTGTAAACCGGTTTGGATCGAAGCTCGGGTTGCTGTAAAGCGCCAGCACTGCTCCGTTTTTCGGATCGAGTGCAAGCACACCGCCCTGAAGCGAATCACCGAACGTCGCCGCGGCAAATCGTTGAAGATCCAGATCGATATTCGTCTTGAGAGCCGGAGCGGCAACCGGATTCTTGTCGGGCCTCTCACCAACGCCGCGAACAGGCCGGCCGCGAGCATCGACGAGATCGTATCGCTCGCCTTCTTCCCCGCGAAGAACTGACTCGTACTGCTTCTCGAGTCCGCCTTTGCCGATGATCTGACCCGGCTTGTATCCCTCATACTGAGGAAGATTGAGGTCATTCTCGGCGATCTCGCCTGTGTATCCGACGAACGACGCTACGATCGGCCCGTCAGGATAGAACCGCTTCGGCACAGACTGAATGATCAGTCGCGGATAGTCGATGCGATGTTCTTCGAGCACCGAAATTACATCGATCGACGCATCAGGAAGAACTACGGTCGGTCGCGTGGGCGCTCGCTTGTAGCGACGCACAGCACTGTTGATATCGTAGTCGGTGAGCTGCAGTGTCGGCTGAAGCTTCTTCAGTGATTCCTTGAGCGAATCGAGATTCGGCGCAGTGATCGACACGGAATACGCGGGAAGATTCTCCGCGATGATCTGCCCTTTCCTGTCGTAGATGATTCCACGCGGTGCAGGAAGAGGAATCGCGCGCAGGCGATTCTCCTCAGACGCTCTCCGGTAGAAGCCCGACTGCAGCACCTGAGCGTTGAAGAATGCGCTCAGAAGCAAAAAGAACCCGATTGTCAGCCCGTACGAGCTGAGTCGGGTTCGCCGAGCGATATCGTTGGGATGAAAGCTCATACTCTGGCCGGCTCCAGCAGCGGCCGCATTACAAAGAGAAGCAGAACTCCGGCAATAGCGGTTGCTGCTGCCGAGAGCGGAGACCAGAGGAGGAGCTGCTGTACGAGCTCGATTCCTCCAAGCCTGTGCTCAACTATGAAGTATATGACGTCGAACACCCACTTGCCCAGAAAAAAGAAGAAGGCATTGAGGGCGATGTTGTCAGCAAAGAAAACCGCCTTGAGCCAGGAGGCGAGATAACCAACCACCGTCATTGCGATCGCTCCCGCACCGAGCGCGTCGGGCGTCAGCGAATCGGAGACAATTCCCAGCGCGAGTCCAATCAGCGCTCCGGCTGCAGGGCGAACACGAATCGACGCGAGCAAGAGCGCGAGGATCAGAAAATCCATCGGTGCTCTCCATCCAAGAAGCGGACGCAGCGTGTAGTGAAGAACAACGAGTATTGCGAATGTCGCTACCGCTCGCGCGATGCTTCCAAGACTCATCAGGACCCCGGTCGCGAGTCGGCGGTCACCGGTCGTCGGTCTCCGATCTCCGGTCGGCGGTCGCCGGTCGACGGTCGACGGTCGGCGGCGACTGGTGTCCGGCGACCGGCGTCCGAATCCGACTGCTGTCGCAGGGAGTCCCTTCTCGCAGAATCCCGCCTTGCTGCTGCGCGCCGTGCGGCTTCCCTTCTTGCAGCAGCCTGAGCGGCGGCTGCCGAATCCGACTGAGGCGCAACGATCGGCGCGCGCGAGACTGTGTCGGGCATCAGCTCAGGCGGAAGCCCACCGGGAATCTGACCGCCTGCGGTTGAATCCCGCCGCGTGGTATCCAGAGCTGCGCGCCGTGCCGCAGCTTCAGCGATAGCCGCCGCTCTCGCTGCAGAATCTCCCGCCACAACAATTCGCTGTGCAGCCGCCTCCGCCGCTGCAACACTCGTCCACACATTCTCAAATCCCTTCGAGACCCTGTCGTTTCTGAGGATCATGACTGCACCCACATCAGCGGGCGAGACAACCGGTTTGAGAAGATAAGTTCTGGCCCAGCTCTCGGCATTCTTGATCTCTGAAAGCACAGTCCCTACAGGGATTCCGCGCGGCCATGCACCGCCGAGTCCGGAGCTCACGATGAGCTGTCCAGGCTTTAGCTCTGTTCTAAATGGTATGCCTCGCAGCTCCATCAGATAACCTGTGGTCGCACTGGCCGCATGCGCCTGCACAATCCCGAATGCGCTTCCATCAGTGGACATTGCGCTGACGCGAAAATCCGGATGAGTCCAGATCATCGCCTCGCTCATTGTCGGATCGACATTCGTCACCATGCCAACAACACCTTCCGGGGAAATCACAGGGCTCAATCTTCTGACTCCAGCATTCGAGCCTGCGGTCAACGTCATCGACGTAACGTCGCGCACTCCGCGGCCGTGAATCGCTTCTGCAGGAATGAATCCCCATTTCAGGCGCGAGCCCAGGCCAATGAGCTGACGGAGCCTGTCGTTCTCGCTCTCGAGTGAGCTCACAGTCATTGCGCGAAGCGCAACGCTGTCGCGAATGGCGGTTCGCTCAGCATCGAGTACAAGAGAGCGACGGCTTGCTTCAGCGCGTTCCTGAAGCATTACAAGCGGCGCGAGGAACGTGCGTCTCATGGAGCTCGCGATGGGATCGCGCAGATTTGGAGGGAGCCCGCGCGCCACCAGCGCAAGGAGCGCTGCTGCGGCGAGAACTATCAGATCTACACGACTGTTGCTACTGCGAACGGCGCGAGCCACTTCGATTTCCTCAGGTGGCGAGTACTGACCAGTACTTTTCCTCGTCGTCGAGAATTCTGCCAGTCCCGCGTACAACGCAGGTCAGCGGATCCTCGTCCACGTGAATCGGAAGACCAGTCTCCTGTGACAGGAGAACATCGAGACCGCGAATCAGGGCTCCTCCGCCGGTCATGACAATACCCCGCTCAACGATGTCGGCCGCGAGCTCAGGAGGTGTGATCTCGAGAGCACGACGAACCGCACCAACAATCTGTTGAATTGGCTCCTGCACCGCATCCCGTATTTCAGCAGAATGAATTCGAACGCTCTTCGGAATTCCGGATACAAGATCGCGGCCCTTCACTTCCATTTCGCGCTCTTCGCCAATCGGATACGCTGACCCGATCTGAATCTTCACCTGCTCAGCAGTCGATTCTCCAATGAGGAGATTGTAATTCTTGCGCATCGACTGAAGAATCGCCGTATCCAGCTCGTCGCCGCCGGTTCGAATCGATGTGTCGCTGACGATACCCGACAAAGCGATGACAGCGATTTCCGTTGTTCCGCCACCGATGTCGATCACCATGTTGCCTGTAGGTGTCTCGACTGGAAGACCAACTCCAATCGCAGCGGCCATAGGCTCTGCAACCATGAAAACTTCTTTCGCGCCCGCGCCCAGTGCCGAATCACGCACTGCGCGCTTCTCCACTTCAGTGATACCTGAAGGAACGCACACAATCACGCGCGGCTTCACCTTGAAGACGTGATTCTCGATGATGAGCGCAAGGAAATACCGGAGCATTTTCTCGGTGACATCGAAATCCGCAATGACGCCATCCTTCATCGGACGCACCGCGATCACGCCTTCAGGCGTGCGACCCAGCATGCGCTTGGCCTCGAGCCCGACGCCCTTGATCTTTTTCGTCTCACGATCGAGCGCCACAACCGATGGCTCGTTGAGAACGATTCCCTCGCCTTTCACATAGATCAGCGTGTTCGCGGTGCCGAGGTCTACGGCTATCGCATTAGCAGGGAAAAACGAGGTTGTCTTGAAGGGCCAGCGCATGTTGTACCAGGTCTTAGTTCAAAAATGAATCGACGTTGTCGAGAGGCAAGCCGAATGCCTCGGCGACGGCGGGGTAAACCACTTTTCCTTCGATGATGTTAAGTCCCTTTCGCAGCGGCACGCTTTCAGTGCACGCTTTCTTCCATCCCTGATTCGCGAGACGCATCGCGTAAGGGAATGTCGCGTTCGTAAGAGCGAGTGTCGAAGTTCTGGGAACTCCGCCGGGCATGTTCGCGACGCCGTAGTGAATCACGCCGTCGATCACGTAGGTCGGATTCTCGTGCGTCGTTGCCTTGATGGTCTCTACACAACCACCCTGGTCAATTGCGACGTCGACGATTACCGATCCCGGCTGCATGGTCTTCAGGTCCTCACGGCGAATGAGCCGCGGTGCGACCGCTCCCGGAATCAGCACTGCGCCGACGACGAGATCTGCGGTCGATATCTGCTCCAGAATGTTGTGACGATTCGAATAGATGCACGTCACGTTGGCCGGCATCACATCGGAGAGATAACGCAGGCGCTCGAGCGAAAGATCGAGTACCGTCACCTTTGCACCAAGCCCGGCCGCCATCTTCGCTGCATTGATTCCAACCACTCCGCCGCCAAGGATCACCACCTTGCCGGGAGGAACGCCCGGCACGCCACCGAGAAGAACGCCGCGTCCGCCGTAGAGTTTCTCCAGATACTTCGCGCCTTCCTGCACCGACATGCGGCCAGCGACTTCAGACATCGGCGTCAAAAGAGGAAGCTCGCGCGTCGGAAGCTCGACCGTCTCGTACGCAATGCAGATGGCACCGCTGTCGATGTGCGCTTTGGTAAGTTTTTCATCGGCCGCAAAGTGAAAATACGTGAAGATCGTCTGGCCCTTTCGCATCATCGGCCATTCCTGAGCGATGGGCTCCTTGACCTTCATGATCATCTCCGAATCGGCCCACACTGCCGCTGCATCCGGAGCGATCTTCGCACCAACGGAAGTGTAATCCTCGTCGGAGAATCCGCTGCCTTCGCCAGCTCCGTGCTGAATCAGAACGCTGTGTCCGGCAGCGACAAGGGATTCTGCGCCGGCGGGCACAAGTGCAATTCGATTCTCATTCGTCTTTATTTCCTTCGGAACGCCAATCTTCATTTCGTTATTGTCGTAAGAGTTAGTGTTTGCGCCTACCAGGCCGCTCGCGGGCCAAGACTCACTACCGTCTGTGCATTCGGCGAGAAAAAGTCGCGAGATACCTCCGCGACAGTCTCCTGTGAAATTCCATCGACGAGCGCGAGCAGCTCGTCCAATGTTCGATACTCCTCGTCGTAAAGCTCAACGCCGGCAGCGCGATACATTCTCGACGAGACACTTTCCAGCGAGAGTGTAATCTGACCCTTTAGCTGGCTTTTTCCAGCCGCAAGTTCTTCTTCCGAAAGACCTTCCGTCGAGATTCTCGTCAGCTCCTCGCGAATCGCCTCGGCTGCCTGAGCGGCTGTTTCAGGAGCAGTGCCCACATAAATCCCGTGATTTCCGGAATCGCGGTGGAATGACTGGAACGTGTAGACCGAGTAAGCGAGTCCCAGATCTTCCCGTATTCTCTGGAAAAGTCGCGAGCTCATCCCTCCGCCGAGAAGCATTGCCACCAGACCCAGCGCATGCCTTCTCACATCTCCGTGCGCCACGGTCGGGGAGCCGAAGACGATGTGTGTCTGCGCGCCTTCGCGCTCGAAATGCCGAACTGAAACAGGACAGGCGACTGCAGGAGCTGGAGCCTCAGGCCTCACGTCTCGAGATTGAACCGCAGACCACCCGGTACTGTCGAGAATGCGAACAAGCTCGTCATGCTCGATGTTTCCCGATGCGGCAACAATCACGTTGCCGGGATGATATGCACGATCGTGCAGAGCTTTGAGATCAGCGGTAGTCAGCGAGGAAACACTCTCCCGCGTGCCGAGAATTCTGTAGCCGTAAGGATGGCGGCCCCACAGCTGCTCGCCGTGAAGCTCGAAGACCAGATCGTCCGGCGTGTCATCGACGGTGTTGATCTCCTCGAGCACAACTTTTCGCTCGAGATCGAGATCCGCCTGCCGCAGCAGCGGACTGAAAACGAGATCGGCAAGCACATCGGCCGCAATCTCAACGTGTTCGTCGAGAACGCGGGCCTGATACGAGGTATGCTCGCGCGAAGTGTACGCGTCGAGAGATCCGCCGAGTGTCTCGAGTGAAAGCGCGAGATCTTTTGCGCTTCGCTTCTCGGTGCCCTTGAACACCATGTGCTCGAGCATGTGCGAGACACCCATAACCTCCGGAGTCTCGTTGAGCGACGCCGCCCGCACCCATGCCCCCAAAGCAACCGACCGCACTCCCGGCATGTGCTCCGAGAGTACGGTCAGTCCGTTGGACAGGACGGTGCGGCGAAGTCCTACTTCATCCTTCGTCGCGAAAGCACTCACTCCCGGCTGCGACCTCCGCCACGTGCGGGACGGCGTGGTCTGCGCGGACGATCTTCTCTGCTGCGGCTCGACGTTTCGCTGTCGCCGTCGCCCTGAGCTTCCGCAACGGGTGCGCTGTCGCCATTTCGTGCTTCGCTCTGGAATGGCGAGGCACCTTCTGCTGCGTCAGGCTTTGGAACGAGCGCCTTCATCGACAGACGCAGGCGGCCACGCTCATCTCTCTCGAGGAGCTTCACTTTCACGCGATCGCCCTTGTTGACCACATCTTCGGTCTTCTCGGTGCGGCCGTGCTTGAGCTCCGAGATGTGAACGAGTCCTTCCGTGCCCGGCATGATCTCGACGAACGCGCCGAATGCGGTAGTGCTCTTGACCGTTCCTTCGTACGTCTCGCCGATCACAGGCTCCGCGGTGAGCGCCTGCACCATCTGGCGCGCGCGCTCCATCGCTTCGCCGCCGACGGCGGCAATCGTAACGAGACCCGAATCATCGACCGTGAGCTCGGCGCCTGTCTCTTCCTGAATTCCGCGAATCGTCTTGCCCTTGGGGCCGATCAGCTCGCCAATCTTTTCAGGATTGATGTTGATCGTGACGATGCGCGGCGCGTAACTGGAGAGATCATCACGCTGAGCCGGAAGCGCTTTCTTCATCTCGCCAAGGATGTGCATTCTGCCGTTCTTCGCCTGGTCGAGCGCTTTCTTCATGATCTCGAGGGAAAGTCCCTGAATCTTGATGTCCATCTGGATGGACGTGATTCCGGTTTCGGTACCCGCGACCTTGAAGTCCATGTCGCCCAGGTGATCCTCGGTGCCAAGGATGTCGGTGAGGATTGCGTACTTCTCACCTTCCTTGATGAGACCCATCGCCACACCGGCAACCGCGCCGCGAATGGGAACGCCTGCATCGAACAATGCGAGCGATCCGCCGCATACCGATGCCATCGAGGATGATCCGTTCGACTCGAGAATGTCGGAGACGATGCGAATCGTATAGGGAAATTCCTCGAATGGAGGCAGCACGCTCTGAAGCGCGCGCTCTGCAAGATTTCCGTGACCGATCTCGCGTCGGCTGGTTCCGCGCATCGGGCGGACTTCACCAGTCGAGAATGGAGGGAAGTTGTAGTGAAGCATGAACGACTTCGTGGTCTCGCCCTTTACATCGATCGAGTCGAGGCGCTGAACATCGTTTGCCGTACCCAGCGTAACTGCGACGAGTGCCTGAGTCTGACCGCGAGTGAATAGTGCGGAGCCGTGTGCACGCGGCAGAACCGAAGTGTCGATGGTGATCTGTCTCACTTCGGTGGGAGAACGACCGTCGACACGCTTGCCTGTATCGAGAACCTGTGAGCGAAGCGCGTTGTACTCGGCGTCTCCAACAAGTGCTGATACTTCCTTTCCATTTTCAGGAAACTCAGCGAGAAGCAGCTCTTTCACTGAGCTCTTCACTGCCTCGACAGCTGCGATGCGGGTGTGCTTGTCCAGCTGATTGATCGCTTCGAAAATCCTTTCATCGGCGAGCTCTTTCACTCTGGCGATGATGTCTTCCGACGTCGCTGACTTTGCCCAGGGCATCTTTTCCTGGCGAGACTCGGAAAGCATCTCGTTCTGGAATCCGATGAGCTCCTTGATTCCATCATGCGCGACCGTGAGAGCCTGAATGGTGTCCTCTTCGCTCACTTCGATTGCGCCGCCTTCGACCATCATGATCGAGTCCTGAGAGCCGGCGACCACAATCTCCATGTCGCTGTAGGGGAGCTGCTGGAAAGTCGGATTGAGAATCCAGTTATCCTGCACGCGTCCGATTCTCACCGCGGCGATCGGTCCCATGAACGGGATCTTCGAGGTGTTGATCGCGAACGATGCGGCGAGGAGTGCGATTACGTCGGCATCGTTTTCCTGATCGGCCGAGATGACGTAGATGAAAACCTGGACTTCGTTCTTGAATCCTTCCGGGAAAAGCGGGCGGATCGATCTGTCGATGATGCGCGCTTTGAGAATTTCCGGATCAGAAGGACGTCCTTCGCGCTTGATGAATCCACCCGGGATTTTTCCCGCGGCGTAAGCCTTGTCGCGGTATTCCACGAGGAGCGGAAAGAAGTCGAGCGGGCTTTCCTTGTCTGAGACGGTGACTGCGGCGAGGACCATCGTGTCACCGAACTGTACTAATGCAGACCCTGCGGCCTGCTTTGCCATGCGTCCAGTCTCGATAATGAGCTTTCGGCCGGCGAACTCACGTTCAATGCGTTGCATTTGCGTTTTGCCTTTTTCTTTTTTCTAGAGAACACAAAACGCGCGCGGGCACGAATGTGCACCCGCGCGCGGGACGACTTCAGAAGATCCGCCTAGTGTCGGAGACCAAGGTCCGCGATGATTTTGCGGTAATTCTCGAGGTCTGTGCGCTTGAGGTAGTCGAGCAGGCGGCGGCGCTTGCCGACCATCTTCAGCAGGCCACGCCGGCTGTGATGATCTTTTGCGTGGGTTCGGAAGTGGTCGGTGAGGTAGTTGATGTTCTCTGTGAGAATCGCTACCTGGACCTGGGCCGAACCGGTATCGGTGCCGTGCGTGCGGTACTTTTCGACTGTTGCGGTCTTCTGAAATGCCATGTTGCTGTGCTCTCCGCGCGCGGTGCGCGCTGGTTTCTCTTGAAATCGTCGTAAGCCTCTAAAAGTAGCCGACTTACGGGCCCCTGTAAAGTCAGGAACCCGCGTTCGGTGAGCATCCTCTCGACACGCAAGAACCGGACGGGCGAGCGCGTCGGATTAAGCGCGACAGCTCAACCAGCTCGCTATCGGACGGGCCATGATAATTCCCTCTGTGAGGGTAAGGACCCCAGTCGATCCGCTCACGGTAAGGCCTGCGCGATCAGCAACCTGAGGCAGTCGCTGACGACATCGGACCGCACCGGTTGCAGCGTCCAGAACGACCAATCCCGTGTCCCGTGTTGCAGCGATAACCGAGTTTCCTATCACGACAACGGATCCGCGTGCCGGATTCACCGGCGCCGACCAGAGAACTCTTCCTGTTCTCGTATCGACTGCCACAACTTTTTCACTGACGGGTGAGGGAACGAACGCCAGGTTTCCCGAAACGACAGGGGTGCCCGCTGTGTGACCGGTGGCTGACAAAGTTCCCTCACCGAGACGAGCACGCCATGCCTCTGTTCCGTCCCTCCAGCGAAGCGCGACCATCACCTGTTCGCGGCGGGCGGTAGGCGGGCGGGCGCCATGTCGCCGCGGCGGCAAGCCGATAATCCGGCGTAACATCACCAGGAAGCCGCTCTCTGCTGTTCCTCCACTGCCATCGAGATCTTCCTCGTACACCTGGAGCGCGAGATCTCCCGCAATCGCAGCCGACGCGTGTCCCGCACCCCAGCTTCCCGATGAAAGAACGTGGCAATAAACCCTTCGTCCCGAGCGTATACCAACAGCGCACAAAGTGGTTGGCTCGACACCGATTATGAAAAGCGAGTCTGCGATTGCGGGATTCGCCATTGGCGAATAATCGGGAAGCGTGGTACTGCGGAGCTGCGCGCCATCACGCACTCGATAGGTGATCACTTCGTGACTTCCGGTGACGATTACTACCAGCGAATCCCGCAACGCAGGCGAGCTCATCACGCTCCCCCGAGTGTAGCGGCGCCAGACTTCCCTGCCGGTCATTCTGTCGTAGGCAACAATGCCGCTGGGCGGCGAACCAAGAAACCGCGGGTTGGAGTCCGATGGTTCGTTATTGCCGAAGCCAAAGATTACGAGCCGGTCGGTGATCACCGGCTCATGGTGAATCCAGTTAGGAGCGCGGACGCGAAAGCCCTCCTTACCTGAATCGAGCGAGAGAGCGACAATCTCCCCGTTTGCGTGAGATCCGACAAAGACCTGATTGCCTGCGATGGCCACCGAGCTTCTGAGCGGTCCGCCAATCATCGCGGTCCATCGATACGCTGGAGCCTTTGGATCGAACGCAGTTACACCCGATCGCTGAGCATCGAATCGATGCTGTCTCCACTCACCCGTTATATCAGACGCATGGAATGGAGACTCGATCAATGAAGCCGCGAGGACCGTATTGATTCGATGAAGGCGGGTGCGTGATTCCGGAGCAGTGCCGCAAGCTGGCGAGCCTTCGACATTTTCGCGGGCTGGCTTCAGCGACGAGTCCCGAACCCAGATTGTGCAGCTGATTTTTCCATTAGAGACTCGAGCGACCCACCCGGTATCGGCACGTGTTCGAATCTCGACATTCGTGCGAGAAGTCGCCGGCATCCACTGCTGCAGCGCTGCCAGCCTGGGGGAGTAGCTGTGATTCAACAGCCGATACTGTTCCTCCGCCGCAGCCAGCTCACGCAGAAACGCGACGATTGCCGGCGATTCAGCGCTTGCAATCACTTCGGCCGGGTTGAGGGGCGGATAAATCTTTCTGAAAACAAGCGGCGAGTAAAAACGAAAAGACAATGTCAGAGCCGCAGCGAGCAGCATCCATCGCATGGGTGGCGCACGGGTTTTCCAGAACGTGAGTGCGCCTATCGCAAGGACGTAGACAACTGCGCCCAGCGCGGCAACGAGCAGTCGCAATGTCAAAGCGGGGGGAAATCGCGACGGACTCGCGATCGTCCATTCAAAGATGATTAGCTGCAGACTGAGGAGTGCGACTACTGCCCAGCGCCAGGCACTCGTTGGTGTGGAACTTGTTTGCTCTAATTCAGGGCTGCGGTTCAATTTTTTCCAGCAGCTCTCCAGCGGTTGCCCTCACCTTACCATCTTTCAGCTGCAGAGTGAAGTCGCGGCCCTCGTCGAAATCCACAACCGAAGAAAGAGTTTCGCCGTGTGGTCCCCGCGCTATGGAGTAACCCCGCGCCAATGTTGCAACCGGACTGAGTGCGTCGAGCCGCCCCGCAATTCCGGTGAGCTCAGACTTGCGCAGCTGAATCAGTCGCCGCGAAGCCAGGCGCATATCCTTCGCGACTGTCTTGAGATCCAGCGACGCAGATTCTCCTCGGCGCCGTGTCGCAAATACAAGTCTGCGCCGTCGTGCTCCAAGCGCCTCCGCCATGTCGCTAAGCGAAGGAATCGCGCGCTCCGCCGCGACAGAAGGAGTGGCAGCGCGAACATCCGCAGCGAGATCGCACACCGTCGTATCGATCTCGTGTCCAATCGCTGAAATAGTCGGGATGAGGGAAGTCGCGACTGCGCGGGCAACGCGCTCATGATTGAAGGCGTGGAGATCCTCGCGTGAACCGCCACCGCGGGCAAGGATGAGAACGTCCGCGCATCCCCAGCGCATCACGCGTTCGATTGCGCGACAAATCTCGCGCGGGGCTGTCTCTCCCTGTACTGCAGCCCCCGCGACGACAAGCTTCATTCCCGGGCGGCGACGATGCGCAACAGCGACGATGTCTCTAAGCGCCGCGCCAGTCGTACTCGTCACGACGGCCACGCATTTCGGATATAAAGGAAGATCTCTTTTTCTCTCGAGCGCCAGCAGTCCTTCGCTCGTGAGCTTTGCAATCGTCTGCTCGATCGCTTTTCTCCAGAGCCCGTCGCCGGCCGCCTCCATTCTGCCGACCCTGAGCTGAAGCTGACCTTTGCCGGAATAGAAATTCATCTTGACCTGCGCAATGACTTCCATTCCGTCATCAGGCGGTGCTGGAATGCGGTATTGATCCCCACTCCAGACAACGCATGAAATCTGAGCGTTGTGATCGCGCAGACAGAAATACCAGTGGCCGTTCTTGTTCTTCTTGAAGTCGGTGACTTCTCCGCGGACCCAGAAAACTCCGAACGACTGCTCCACAAGATCACGCGTCCGATCATTGAGGTCGCTGATCGAGATCGCAGACTCACGCGACGCACCAGGGAGGTCCACCGGCTGAATCTGCCCGCGTCGGGAGTAACCCCCGTGACCCGAGTAATCGCTCGGCCTCATACGAATGCCTTTGCAGCTTTCACTGTGTTCGACAGCAGCATTGCGATTGTCATCGGACCAACACCACCCGGCACCGGAGTGATCTTCGACGCAACCCTGCTGGCGGAAGCGAAATCCACGTCACCAACAAGTCGATATCGTCGCGGCGCAGTTTCGTCGGGAATGCGATTCATCCCAACGTCGATGACAACCGCGCCGGGGTTGAGCATCTCGCCCGTCACGAGACCAGCACGACCTGCTGCTGCGATGACTATGTCAGCGCGTCTGGTATGGTATGCAAGATCCTTCGTATGACGATGACACACAGTCACCGTGCAATTCGCGCCCTTCGAATCCTGAATGAGCAGTGCCGCCATAGGCTTTCCCACAATGTTGCTTCGCCCGACTATAACGCATTCCGCGCCGTTCGTGTCAACATTCGAGCGCTTCAGCAATTCCTGAATGCCGAGCGGTGTGCACGGCACGAATCCATCGCGCTCTCCAATGAGAAGCTTTCCAACGTTTACGGGATGAAATCCGTCAACGTCCTTTCGCGGATCGATTGACCGGATTATCGCGTCAGCGTCGAGATGCTTTGGCAGCGGCATCTGAACCAGGATGCCGTGAATCAGGGGATCCCGGTTCAACGCAGCGACCACATCGTTCAGCTCCGACTGCGAAGTGGTCGCAGGCAATCGCACGGTGGCACTGTGCATTCCCGCGTCATCGGTTGCTTTTCCCTTGGAACGCACATAGACCGTGCTTGCCGGATCTTCTCCAACGAGCACCACAGCAAGTCCCGGTCGAATTCCCTTCTCGATAAGAAGCGCCGCTTCGCGCGCCACCTCTTCCCGAATCGACCGAGCGATTGCTACTCCATCGATGATCTCAGCGGGCAAAGTCCACCGCGCGTGTCTCGCGGATCAGCACGACCTTGATCTGTCCGGGGTACTGCAGCTCGGCTTCAATGCGACGCGCAATCTCTTCGCTGAGAGTTGTCATTCGTGCATCGTCGATGTCATCCGGTGTGACAATGACGCGAACTTCGCGTCCTGCCTGAATCGCGAAAACTTTCTCAACGCCGCGATAGCTCGACGCAATGCGCTCGAGTCCTTCGAGACGTTTCACGTATGTCTCGAATGCTTCCCGGCGCGCGCCCGGTCGTGAGCCCGAAATGGCATCGGCAGCCTGGACGAGCACGGAGATTTCGCTTTCGTGCGGAACATCATCGTGGTGTGCCGCGATGCAGTTGATGACCAGCGGATGCTCACCGTAGCGCGTCGCCATCTCGACGCCGAGCTGGACGTGCGTTCCTTCGTGCTCGTGCGTGAGAACCTTGCCCATGTCGTGAAGCAGCGCGCCTCTTCTCGCCATCGCGACATCGAGACCAAGCTCGGCAGCCATGATCCCTGCGAGCCACGCGACTTCCTGCGAGTGATGCAGGATGTTCTGTCCGTAGCTGGTGCGCCATCGCATGCGCCCGATGAGCTTGATGACTTCCTGATGAAGGCCGTGCACACCGCTGGCATACGCCGCGCGCTCACCGGTGTCGATGATTCCCGCATCGACTTCTTCGCGCGCCTTGGCGACGACCTCCTCGATGCGGCCGGGATGAATTCTTCCATCCGCAACGAGCTTCTCCAGTGAAAGTCGTGCGATCTCACGGCGGACCGGATCGAAGCACGACACAACTACTGTATCAGGCGTGTCGTCAATGATGACGTCGACACCAGTCGCAAGCTCAAACGCGCGAATGTTTCGCCCTTCGCGGCCGATGATGCGGCCCTTCATTTCATCATTCGGCAAAGCCACGGCTGACACCGTTGTTTCCGCAGTCTGCTCAGCAGCAATTCTCTGAATTGCGAGTGCGATGATTTTCTTCGCCTCGCGATCTGCATTGCGGCGTGCAGTCTCGCGGATGTCTCGAATGCGGTTCGCGGCATCTGCCTGCGCTTCATCCGCCAGTCGCTGAACCAGCTCAGCTTTCGCTTCCTGAGCTGACAGACCTGCAAGCTGCTCAAGGCGGCGACGCTCGTCGGCCATCAGCCGGTCGAGCTCCTGCTCGCGCGATTGCAGCGCTTCCTGCCTGCGTCCCACGTCTGCGGCGCGGGACGATGCATCCTTCTCGCGCTGCTCGAGCAGATCGTATTTGCGATTGAGCAGACTGTCGCGCTCCTGCACGCGACGCTCTTCTGCTTCTATCTCTTCGCGACGCTTGCGAGCTTCCTGCTCCCAATCCTCGCGCAATTTGATGAGCTCTTCCTTTCCGGAGAGGACGGCGGTCTTGCGAAGCGAGTCAGCTTCGCGCGCTGCGTCCTCGAGAACGCGGCGGGCGGTTTCCTCAGCCGTCGACTTTGCCTGAGCCTGACGCGCAAGCTCGGCGGACGTGCCTGTTTTTTTTCCGAAAACAAAAAACACCGCAGCGGCTACAGCAATCAATACAACGCCAACTGCGGCGAATATCGCCGTATCAGTCATTTGGTATCTATGCAGAGCCCGTGTGCTTTGCCACAGGCGGCCCTAATCGCGCCGATATGTCGTCGCGTATCCTGGCAAATAAACTAGCTGTTACGCTTCGCCGGGGGGAGCCAGGGTTTTATTTCGTCGCTCAGGGCGGCGATATCGGAGGCCAGTGCTTCGGACTGAGATCGCTCCTCGAACAGCTCGCCGGCTATCCGCAGGGCGGCGAGAATGGCGGCTTTGTGGCTTTCAATCCGCGCACCCGATTCCATGGTCTCGCTGATCACGCCGTCGACATACTCGGCAACCGCTCGAGTGTGCTCGGGGGAAGTCTCGGTGCGAAGCGTATACTCCGCACCCTGAATCGTCACGGTCACTACGTTTTTCTTGGTCATCGTGTCGCGCCTTCGTGCTGCTGGCGGAGAAACCTCACACGATCCAGCACCTGTCGCGTTCTGGCGCGTGCGGTCTCGAGGCGCTTCTTCAGGTCGGCGTTTTCCTTTTCAAGACGATCCACTCTTTCCGGATTGACCCGTGCGCCGCCGGGTGCCGAGTCGATCGCCTTGATGCGTGCTTCTGCCGAGAGTGCGCGACGTCTGAACGTCGCGAGCTCATCGCCGAGATGTCGAACGAGCTGATGCAGCTCCTCAAATGCCTCGATGTCAGGACGTTCGCTGTCTGATGCCAAGTGCCGCCTCTAAATCCTTGAGTATTTTCGCAGTCCGGCCCTGAATTTCCCGGTCGCGTAGTGTGCGCTCCGGATGTCGGAAGGTCAACGCCCAGGCGAGACTTCTCGAGCCTTCAGGAATTCCCTGCCCGCGGAATTCATCGAACACCGCAAGCGATTCCAGAAGATCTCCGGCCGATTCGCGAATGACTTTCCCAACTTCGGCCGAGCTGGTGGAATCGGGAACGATGAGCGCGAGGTCGACCTGCATCGCCGGCATTGAAGGAATAGGCTGATAAGGACGCGTGACTTCCGATGTAATTGGAATCGCGGTGAGATCGACCTCGGCGCCGTACACTGGCGAAGCCCACACCGGAGCGTCGAGTGTCAGCTTCTGCACTGTTCCCACAGGAGTACTGTTCACCACGACAGTCCATAGAGCATCACCGCTTCCTGACTCCAGCGTGACTTCCCCGCCAGGCCACGCAGAAGCAGCGATCGATTCCGCGATTGCTTTTGCGTCCCACTCATCGAAGTGCGGCGGACGCGGTTCGGTGAAGTGCGACGGACGTCTGTCCCCCGCGATCACCGCTGCAGCATGCACACGTTCGGCAGGCGCGTTCGTCTGCGGATCGCGCTCAGACAGGAACACCGTTCCGATCTCGAACAGTCTCACATTGCGCTGCATGTGAGCGAAGTTGTGCTCGACTCTTCGGCCAAGTGTGTCGAGAAGACTCGTACGGAGATACGCTTCGTCTTCAGCGAGCGGATTGCGAACACGATGCCCTTCTTCGCCTGTGCGCGAGAACGGCATTGGGCGCGCTTCCAGCAATCCCTGACCGACAAGTGCCTGACGTACCCGCTGCGAAACAAGATGCAGCGGCGCGTCAGGAACGTTGCCCGGACGCTGCGGTCTCAGCTCAGAAGAGAATGCATCATAGCCGTGCAGACGAGCGACCTCTTCGATCAGCTCGACTTCTCCAAACACATCGGAGCGGAATGATGGAGGAGTGACGAGAAGCTCTTCTCCATCACGATTCACGACGAACTCGATGCTCTCGAGATATCTCGTGACGTCCTCCATCGAAATTGTTTCTCCGAGTAGAAGAGCCACGCGCGAAAGTCGCAGTCTGATGGCGCCCGGATGAACGTAAGGCTGGTGCTCATCAGCGGGATCGCCGTCGCGCGCTCCACCAGCAACGCGCGTGATGAGCTCAACCGCGTAATTGAGAAGATCCGGAATTGCCGATTGATCGACGCCTCGCTCAAAGCGATAGCTGGCATCGGTTGAGATTCCGAGCTTGCGACGCGTTGCGCGAACGGAGCGCGGATTGAACGCAGCGACTTCGAGAAGAATGTCGGTAGTGTCATTGGTGACTTCGCTTCCTTTTCCACCGATTACTCCGGCAATTGCCTGAGCATGGCTCGCATCCGCGATCACAGTCATGGAGTCATCGAGGCTTCTATCGACACCGTCGAGAGTCGTGAGCTTCTCACCCGGCCTGGCGCGGCGCACGATGATCTTTTCGCCATCGAGTTTGCTCAAGTCGAATGCATGCATCGGCTGACCGAACCCGTGAAGCATGTAGTTCGTAACGTCGACGATGTTGCTGATCGACCGTGCGCCTGCAGCTTCGACTCGCGCCGCAAGCCAATCGGGACTTGGACCAACAGTTACACCCTTGATGACCGCCGCCATGTAGCGAGGACTTCCTTCGAAATCTTCAACGATCACTTTGACTGGTTGAGTCGATTTAGATTGAACTGCTTTTGTCAAAGTTGCGGGTGGATGCAGCGGCCGGTGCAGCTGCTTTCCAGTTGCTGCAGCAATCTCACGAGCCAGACCTTCATGCGAGAGCAGATCGGGCCGGTTGGGCAGAACGTCGATCACGATTCGCGTATCACCGACAGGCATTACGTCGAGGAACCGGTCGCCAGGCTTTGCGTCGACATCGAGCGCGAGAATCCCCTGGTGGTCAGTTCCCAGTCCGAGCTCTCGTGCCGAGCAAAGCATTCCTTCCGACGTTTCTCCGCGAATCTTACGCTTCTCGATCTTGAGGCCGCCTGGAAGCGTCGATCCGACTCTCGCGAACGGATACAACGTGCCCACAACGACGTTCGGTGCACCGCACACCACGTCGTGAATTACTCCAGCACCTGAGTCGACCTTCGTCACCCAGAGATGATCGGAGTTGGGATGGTGTCCAGCTTCAATGACTTTGCCGATCACGATGTCCGAGAGATCCTCACGGAGCGAAACGACTTCGTCCACCGTTGCGCATCGCATTGTAAGAAGATCGCGCAGCTCCGTCGGCGACATGTCGATGTCGACGAAGTCCTTGAGCCATGTATATGAAGCGTTCATCGCGCGAGCTGCTCCAGGAATCTCATGTCCGAATCGTACAACAGCCGTATATCGGGAAGCGCGTACCGCAGCATTGCAACGCGTGCCGGTCCCATTCCGAAAGCCCAGCCGGTGTATTTCTCAGAATCAACTCCGGCGGCATCGAGAACGTTCGGATGCACCATCCCCGAGCCGAGGATTTCCATCCATCCTGTGCCTTTGCATGCTCCGCATCCTGCTCCGTGACAGAGCTGGCACTCGACATCCATTTCTGCGGACGGCTCGGTGAACGGGAAATAACTCGGACGGAATCGCGTTTTCGTTTTGCCGAAGAAGCGATTCGCGAACCGAGTGAGTGTCGCCTTGAGGTCGACGAAGCTGATTCCTTCGTCCACCGCGAGACCTTCGATCTGCGTGAACATCGGCGCATGCGATGCGTCGAAGAAATCGCGACGATAGACGTTGCCCGGCGCGAGAATTCTTATCGGCGGCGGATAGCTCTGCAGTGTTCTTATCTGCACGGGCGACGTGTGCGTCCTGAGCAGCACATCATCGGTGAGATAGAGCGTGTCGTGCATGTCCATCGCAGGATGATCCGCGGGGAAATTCAGTGCGCCGAAGTTGTACCACTCGGTCTCGGCTTCGGGCCCGAGCGCGATGGTGAATCCAAGCTCGCGGAAAATGTCTTCGATCTCGTCGATGACTACGGTCACCGGATGCCGGCCGCCTGTCCACTGCTTGCGTGCGGGCATCGTGAGGTCGATCGACCGATCAGAGCTTTTCGCGGCTCGAGATGAAACTGCATCGAACCGTGACTCGATTCTCTCTCTTGCCTGATTTAGCGCAGCCCCAGCTTCCCGCCGCTGTTCAACGGGAAGATTCGGGAGCTCCTTCATCAAATGCGTGAGCCGCCCGTTCTTGCGGCCGAGCAGATGAGTCTTTATCTGCTCGAGCTCATCGCGCGCTGAGACAGAATCGATTTTTTCAGATTCTGTCTCGATTTCTTTTATGTCGGCGAGTAATTGCTCTAGAGTCACTTTCGTTAATTGAAAAGAGAAAGGGCGGCACCGGAAAGTTTAGTTCCCGGAGCCGCCCTCGTTAGCCTGGAAATCCTGTCAGGCTGCGTTCAGTGCGGCGCGGGCCTTTTCGGCCAGTGCTCCAAAAGCAGCCGCATCGTTGATTGCGAGGTCCGAAAGGACCTTGCGATCGATCTCGATGCCGGCCTGCTTGAGGCCGTTCATAAACACACTGTAGCTCATGTCGTGCTGGCGTGCGCCAGCGTTGATACGCACGATCCAGAGGCGACGGAAATCGCGCTTCTTGTTCTTACGATCACGGTAGGCGTACTTCCAGCCACGCTCGACATTCTCCTTTGCTGCCTTCCACAGCTTGCTCCGCGCGCCAAATGCGCCACGGGCTGCTTTCATTACCTGCTTCTTGCGCTTCAGGCGCACGACGTTCGATCTGACGCGAGGCATTTGTCTTTCTCCTTATGCCTGCAAGAGGCGCTTGATGTTCTTCTCTTCGCCACGCGTTGCAATCACGCCTTCCTGACGGAGGCGGCGCTTACGCTTGGACGTCTTCTTGGTCAGGATGTGGCTCTTGAACGCCTTGTGGCGCTTGACCTTTCCCGAGCCGGTGACCGAGAAACGCTTCCGCGCCCCGCGGTGACTTTTCATCTTCGGCATTTACGTGTTCTCTATTGATTGTAGTGACTGTGATCTCGATTACTTCGGAGCGAGAATCATCGTCATGAACTTTCCTTCGAACTTCGCATCGCTCTCGATCTTGGAAACATCAGCAAGCTCCTGAGCGACTCTTTGAACTACCACGCGTCCAAGCTCCGGATGCGCGATCTGACGCCCTCTGAACATCAGCGTCACCTTCACCTTGTTGCCTTCGCCAAGAAATTCGCGCGCGTGGCGAACCTTGGTGCCGAAGTCGTGCTCTTCGATTCCAGGACGGAATTTCACTTCCTTGAGATGGATCACGTGCTGCTTCTTCTTTGCCTGCCGCGCCATCTTCGCCTGTTCGAACTTGAACTTCCCGTAATCCATGATGCGGACAACCGGGGGACGAGCGAGAGGAGCGACTTCAACCAGATCCAACCCTTGTTCCACCGCGGCTGCGAGAGCGGTTTCTACATCCATGATTCCGAGCTGCGCGCCGTCGGCTGCAATCACGCGGAGCGGGCTGATTCTGATCTGCCTGTTCACGCGTACGCGTTTTGTGGTGTCCTGAATACTGTATTACCTCTGGTTCGAGAATATCAAAAAAAAGCGCGGACCCTTTGAGGAGCCCGCGCGCAATCGGAACCGAAATAAGCCTTCGGCACCGGGTTGGCTTGAACTCCTGCAGCACACCTCAATGATTTCCGAGGGCCAGAGGGTGGATCATCCCGCCCGGGACGATCGCTTTTCAGTTTGTAACTCGTGAATTGTAAACAACTTGGCTCGCTAATTCAACCTTTGAGCCGGTATCCTTTGCCATCATGTTCGATGCGGCCCCAGGGGACCGTCGCATCATGCTCGAAAATCAGGAGCCACTCCTCTTCCTCAGCCTGACGGAAAACTCGTCGCTTGGTCTCGAGAGTCACGAGCGGCTCGACGTCGTAGCCCATAATCCACGGCAGCGGAAGGTGAGCTGACGTTGGACACATGTCCGCGAGAAAGAATGCGCGCTCTCCACCAGAATCGATCAGGACACTTTGATGAAAAGGCGTGTGACCCGGAGTCGGAATCACGCGAATCCCCTTCACTATCTCCTTTTCGCGAACAACGAACTCGAATTGATGCGCACGAACAACGGGTATGTAGTTGCGCTCGAAATAGCTCGCTGCGGTTCGCTCATTGGGATGCGTCGCGTAATCGTACTCGCCTTTCTTCACGATGTAGCGCGCCCTGGGAAACGAAACCTGCACGCTGCCCGCTTCATCGATCCAGGTATCGCCACCGGCGTGATCGAAGTGCAGGTGTGTGTTGATTACGATCGCTATGTCTGACGGAGCTGCACCGACTTCCTTTAGACCATCCTCGAGGCTCGTCCTTCCACCTTCGCCTTCATTCTCGATTCCATAGATGTCCTTGAACTTCTGATCTTCCTTGTTGCCTGCACCCGTGTCGATCAGGACAAGGCCCGACGGATGCTCGATGAGAAGGCATCGCATGCCGAGCTGAATACGATTTCGGTCATCGGCGCTGATGCGTCTCTCCCACAAGGGCTTGGGAACAACACCGAACATCGCGCCGCCATCGAGCCGCTGACCTCCCGCCTGTATTGCATGAACAGTCAGGTCTCCGACCTTCCTTGTCTCAACGAGAGGCAGTGGCTTCACGCAGTCGTATCCTTTGTCACCGGAGATGGCCATGCACTCCGTCTCTTTTTCTTTCGAGCACGTCGCTGCCGCATGAGCTTTTCCAGATCTTCCCACGTCGAGCAACCACGGTCCTCGGCCTCAGCAAGCAGGCGGATCAAACACTTTGCTGTCGCGAC
The DNA here is from genome assembly GCA_046732835.1 of Gemmatimonadota bacterium. Classification (GTDB taxonomy): domain Bacteria; phylum Gemmatimonadota; class Gemmatimonadetes; order Gemmatimonadales; family Gemmatimonadaceae; genus UBA4720. The sequence goes on from JBKPNY010000080.1 coordinate 31,882, forward strand.
TGCATCTCCGGCAGCGCGATGCCTGCCTGTTATTTCAATGCCATAGTAATTCGCCACGTAATCGAGAGATCTTCGCGGCAGGTGCGGAAGGAGCTGTCTTGCGAGACGAACAGTGCAAAGCTGATTGCCGGTAATTCGTGCACCCGACGTTCGCTGAATCTCATGCGAGAGAAAACTCCAGTCGAACTGCGCGTTATGCGCGACGAAGACATTTCCCTCGAGTTTATCGAGCAGCGTCGCCACAATTGCTGAAAATTTGGGAGCGTCCTTCACCATGTCCCAGGAGATGTTCGTGAGTCGTGTGACAAAGGGAGGAATCGATCGCTCTGGATTCACCAGAGTTTCATACACTTCCTGAATTGATCCATCACGAACGATTACCGCGGCGATCTCGGTGATTCGATGATTTGGTGGAGGGCCGCCAGTGGTCTCAACATCGACTACGGCCCAGCTCAGCGATGAAAGATGCTGCTTCGGAGCTGACGCTTTTTTCTTCCTCGGCTTGTCCAGCGCAACGAGAGACCACCTTCCCAGAGGATCCTTCACAAACTCTGGACGGCCCGAGAACATCGCGTGAGCCATGTGCTCGGCGACAATGCGCGGCGCTGCAGGAAGATTGCAGATATGGCCGATCAGATCGACTACATCTGCCGGACCTTTTTCCAGATACTTAGCTGCCTTCTCAGTGAGCAGCGTGGCCTCGGGCCGAGTGCTCATTCCTGCCCCGTACGTCATACTTCCGGATCATCCCTCGCAATCGGGCACGACATGCATCGCGCACCGCCACCACCACGAACCAGCTCGCCGCCGTCGAACGTGATGACAGCGCGCTCTCCCTCAGGTATTCCGTCTTTGCTGTCGAGAAACTGTCCCGCGCTCACGATCCTGAATCCAGTTTTCTCCATTTCGCGAAGCGTAGCGTCGTTCCTCGAGTAGGAAATGACCACACCCGGTCGGACAGCCAGGAAGTTGCAGCCTGACGACCACTGCTCCCGCTCCTGAACGACTCGTCTGTCGCCACCGCAAAGTATTGGTTCCATTCGAATTCCGCACGCCTCAAATGCGCGGAACAACCCCTCGGTTTCCCTGATGCCTGCATCACCCTTCTTCCAGTGCAGGATCGGGAGACGCTCGGCGCCAAGAAAATGCGGAGGATGTACGACGCACAGCTCGCGATCCACCTGAGTGAAAATCATGTCGAGGTGGATCGCTGTTGTGGCTTGCGGCATGATGACGATGATGACGTCGGTCACCTCGGTCTCCGCGAAAAAAAGATTCGCGAGATGGTCGATTGCCGCGGGGCTCGATCGCTCGCTGAATCCGATTACCACCAGGTCGTGACGAAGTGGATGCACATCGCCGCCTTCGAGCGTGTAGTTCACCCGGTGCTCGCGCGATCCATCGTAAAGAATTCCGCGATTCGAGACGCGATCGTTGTAGCGGAAGATCGCTTTCATGATCAGCTCTTCAGTCCACCGAACGCCATAGCGCATGGATCCAATCAGCACGTGATCGTTGACGGCCATGGCGACATCGCGCGTAAAGAACAGATTCGGCAATGGAGGCAGAACGAATCCTGTCTCGTTCAGTGCTTTTGTCAGCTGGCCAGGCATCTCTTCGCGGCCTTCTATAAGAATTCGCACCAGCTCGCGAGGCTCGAGTTGCTCCAGCTCCCGTGACAGCGGCTCGGACGAAATGATGTCCAGTGTGTCCCGGATAAGATGCTGGCGCATTTCCCTGTCGCTTAGAACTTCGACGAGGAGGTCCGTGACTTTGTGGACTTTCGCGAAACGCTCGAGAATGGCGACGAATCGCGCGTGCTCCCCGACGGCACGCGGCAGATCGATTATGTCGTCGTAGAGGTAATCGGCCCGGGTCGACGGAGTTACGGCCAGGAGCTCTGCTCCAGGGGGATGGACCAGAACTTCGCGAAGCCGACCAATCTCGGAAGAAACGCTCACTGCCATGCGGACAACTTAAGTCGAGGTTGTTGCCCGCGCGGAGGTGGCGGTCTAACTTGTGAAGAAATTCACAAGCTCCGCAAAACGTGAAAAGGATTGCCGATTCAACTGTTCGCCGACTTTCCATTTATCTGAGCTTCCTGGAGGAGATCGAGGCGGAGGGAGTCCTCACGACCTCCAGCGATGATCTCGCCAGACTGGGCGGCACCACCTCGGCTCAGGTTCGAAAAGATCTTTCCTTTTTCGGCTCCTTCGGAAAGCGCGGGCTCGGCTACTCGGTTCCGGAGCTATCCTCCGCCCTTCGAGAGATTCTCGGGCTGGGAAAGCAGTGGCGGGTCTGCATTGTCGGCGTTGGAAAAGTCGGATCAGCGCTAGCTCGTTATGCCGGCTTCGCCGAGCGTGGCTTCAACGTTACGGGCCTTTATGACAGCGACGCCTCCAAGGTCGGTCACCGATCTGGAGGCATTGTCATTCAATCGACAGACGATCTCGAGAAAGACATTCGCGGGGGCAAATACGATATCGCGGTGATCACCGTTCCCGCTGAGAATGCTCAGCCGATTGTTGATCGGCTGGTAAAGGCCGGCATGAAAGCGATTCTTTCTTTTGCGCCGACTCAGCTCACTGTTCCTGATGATGTCGAGCTTCGGACTGTGAATATGGCAATGGAGCTCGAAGCGTTGACCTTTGCGCTTACCAATCGATCGTGATCCTAAGCTAAGACGACACGGCTCTAAAGAGTGACACAAAGAGCTGAGGCGAAAGAGTCTCGGCTCGAGCACGGGAATCAATCCCGAGCTCAGCGAGAATCTCCGATGATCGATTACTCAAGGATCTCAGAATTCCCCCAATCTGTTTCCGGCGCTGACCAAACAGCGCCTGGACGAATCGCCTGAATGGATCGACTTCCTCAGGAATGATCAAAGCATCGGAACGTGGAGTGATTCGCATAACTGCGGAATCAACTTTTGGCGGCGGCTTGAACGCACCGCGCGGAACGTGACGGATGATCTCCGCATTCGCGATGACCTGAACATTCACTGAAAGCGCGCCGTATTCCTTCGATCCAGGTTTTGCGATGATTCGCTCTGCTACTTCCCGCTGAACGAGAAACACGATGTGTCGCGGAAACGGCGCGCGCAGAACGTGGAAGAGAATCGGCGTCGTGATGTAGTACGGGACATTTCCGACTAGAACGAACTCGTTCTTTACCAGAGAGCCAACCTCGACAACGAGCACATCCTTCTCGAGAATCGTCACGCGAGAATTGTCCGCGTAGCGCTCACGCAGCTGCTCGCTCAACAAATGATCTATCTCGACAGCGATCAGATCATTTGGGAATTGCGCGAGAACGTCGGTGAGGACTCCTCTTCCGGGGCCTATCTCGACGATTGTGTCGCCAGCCTCAGGCGCAGCTGCGCTCGCGATTGCCTCGAGCGTCGCTCGATCCGCGAGAAAGTGCTGGCCAAATTTCTTGAGAACCGGCGGGTTTGCGCGCCGGGGCATTCTCCGTCAGGTCCTCAGCACGAGCATCGTGAGATCATCAGGACTCGCGGCACCCACGCTGTGATATCCAAGCAGATCGAATATGGAGTCGACGATTTCCGAAGGAATCCTTTTGCGATTCTTCTTGATTTCATCGAGTACGGCTGCTTCGCCGATTCGCGTTCCCGCAGGACTGCGCGTGTCGACAATACCGTCAGTAAAAAGAACGAGAGTGTCCTTCCCCTTCTGCCAGGGAATTGTCTCTGTCTGCGGCGCGTCATCGCTTAATCCCAAGGGCGGAGCTTCGGCGGTGAGCCGCTGCATTTCACCGTCCGACTTCAACACGAATGCGTGGGGATGTCCGGTGTTCGAGTAGCGCAGCTTCCCTGCACTGTGATCGATGACTCCGAAGAAAACAGAGATGTACATCTCAGTCGTGGTGAGTTCTTCACGCAATGTTGTGAGAAGCATCGACAGCATCTCGCCGGGATCCTTTGCACTTTGTGCGTGAATAGCTGACGCGCTCATCGCCAGAGCCATGATCAGCGCTGCGCGATAACCGTGGCCTGACACGTCGCCGATCATCACGCCGGTTCGATTGCGCGGCATGCGGAATAGATGATAGAAATCGCCGCCAACACTTTCAGCGGGAATCACCCGCGCAGCCACAACTGCTTCGGGCGCGACGATCGAAGTTTTAGGCAGAAGCTTCATCTGCAGGTCGTGCGCGAGATACATCTCCTGCATCAGCCGCTGCTGCTCGATCGACGCACGCACCAGCCGGGCGTTTTGAATCGCGGTTCCAATCTGGGTGGCAATCGCGGCAACCAGTTTCTGGTCGCCCGCGCTGTAAGGCTGCTTCGATCTGCGATCGGACAGGTTCACAACGCCGAGTGGCTCGCCGCCTGCCGGGGTTGTCCACATGATCGGTACGGAGAGCATTTCGCCACGACGATATGGACGTTCCGCTTCGCATTCCATTGTTCCCGCTGGAACAATGAGAGAGTGCTCAGTACGGAATACGCGGGATGAAACGCAGTCGGGATCGTCGACGCGAATAGGTGGAGCATCCTTGGCATCGGGGCCAATCGCTGCCACCACCTGCAGCATGTCGCGCGCTGGATCGTGCACGAGAATCGAAGCGTGTCGCGCGCCGACAGTCTCGGAAATTTCGGTGAGAATCGTCGCTGCAGCTTCTTCGAGTGTGACAGTGCGCCCGAGTATCTCGCCGATCGTATACAGGAGATTGATTTCCTCATACCGCTCGGCAAGCTCGAGCGCAGCGTGCTCGACTTCCTGTGCACCGCGCAGAATCTGTGAAACCACGGGCAGCAGCATTCGCAGATGATTGTCACCCGGCGATGTCTCGGCATCACATGGAGCGATGCTGAGCCATGTTCGTCGCACACCTGGAACAGATGCGACCGTCACTGTTCCGCCGTTGCTCGAAATCGGTGCTGTTGATCCCTGATCGGGGAATTGATCAGGCGACGTGACTCGATTGCTCGACCGTGCCAGAAGAATCGGCTCGGGAGATTCACGGTCGCGCATGGTCCACACTGCGGCGTCGCAGCGAGTGGACTCACGAAACGCGACGAGAACCTCCTCGAGCTCTTTCATCGCCTGATCGTAAGGCGAACGACGTTGCCGTCATCCTGAAAGCGCTCGACGTTGTCCATCAGCCGCTTCATTAGAAACAGGCCGCGGCCGTCCTCCTGCTCGAGATGCTCGGGAGAAGTTGGATCGGGCCGCTCTTCGGCGAGGTCGAAACCCGGACCTTCGTCGACAACGTCGAAGACGACCTTTTCAGGGCTGACGACAGCGCGAACGCGAACGTGTTTGTCTTTCGCTTCGCCGTTGCCGCGAAGAATCGCGTTCGATATCGCCTCGGCGAGCGCGACACGAACGTTGAGCGAGCACTTATGGGGGGGCAAATGAAGCTCGCGACACTTTCGCGTCGCGAGCTCGACTACGCCATCGATGTAGCGTACGTCGCTCGGTATTTTGACATCCAGAGCGACGTTGGATTTGGCCATCAGAAGCTCTCTAGCGCGCGCTCCCGCGTGTCGGAGATCTGGAAAAGTGTGTCGAGCTTGGTGAGCTCAAAGAGTGTTTGCAGATCATCGTTGAGGTTAGCGAGTCTGAGCTCGCCACCCTGCTCCCGAATTTTCTTGGACAGCGACACGAGCACGCCCAAGCCGGAGCTGTCGATATAGCCAGTCTGGCTGAAATCGATGAGAAACTTCTTTTCGCCTTTCTCGAGCTCGTCCAGAACTTTCTGCTTCAGCTCCTGGCGATTACCGACGATCAGCTGGCCTTCGACGTCCACGACAACAACCTCACCCTGCTTGCTGATTGCGAAACTCATGCTTGTCTCCGAAGTGGTTCAACCGCCCGGCGCGGATTGAAGCGCCGTGATTGCGGCGACGTTAATAATGTCTTCCGGTGTTGTACCGCGCGAGAGATCAGCGGCCGGTCTTGCGAGTCCCTGCAGCACTGGTCCGATCGCGCTCGCGCCAGCGAGCCGTTGAACCAGCTTGTAGGCGATGTTGCCCGCATCGAGTGACGGGAACACGAGCACATTCGCATCGCCCTGGACTTTCATTCCCGACGCCTTTCTTGCCGCAACGGACGGCACCAGCGCCGCGTCACCTTGCAATTCTCCGTCCACAGCGAGGCCCGGGTCGCGGGACCGCGTAATGGCCACGGCCTCGCGTACGAGGTCGATGCTGGCACCTGCCGCGCTTCCCGCAGTGCTGAAGGAAAGAAATGCGACAATTGGCTCGTCGCCGACAATCAGCCTCCGATCCCTCGCTGCGGCTGTTGCGATGTCGGCGAGCTGTGTCGCCGTCGGGTACGGAACAACAGCGCAATCGGTGAACGTCAGCACATCCGTGCACGCTTCCCATTCGCGTGAAGCGACCATGTAGAACGAGCTGGAAACAGTCTTAAGACCGGGTGCAACGCCGATGATCTTGAGCGCGGCTCTCAACACGTCAGCAGTTGTGTACGAGGCACCAGCCACACATCCGTCGAAATCTCCTGCAGCAACCAGGTGATCGGCCAGCTCGAGCGGAGTCTGGCCGTCGGACTCGATTGCTGGAGCGCCTGTCGCGACAGCCTTTGCGTGCGTTTCCGGCATTGACGAGTCGAGAATCAGAACCGGATTTACGATGCGGCTCTCAGTGAGAGATCGAACTGCTTCGAGTATGCGATCATCATGCGACTCGGGGAAAACGATCGTGCTGTTGAGCATCGAAGCTCTCGCACGAACGCTTTCAATGAACGAGTTCATCCCTGATTCGACTTCCCCGAAAACTTCGCTCTGAGCGCGTTCGCGACTGCCGGGTGTACGAGACCATCGAGCTCGCCGCCGTACTGTGCGACTTCTCGAATGATGCTGGAGCTGATGTAAGTTGTTTCGAGCGACGGAACCATGAACACAGTCTCCAGTCCCGGAGACAAATTGCGGTTCATTAACGCCATCTGAAATTCGTACTCGAAATCACTCACCGCGCGAAGCCCGCGAATGATGAGCGACGCGCCAACTTCGCGGGCGAAGTTCACGAGAAGTCCCTGAAACTGCCGAACCTCGACGCATTCATTGTCGCCCACTGCCGTGCGGATGAGATTGACTCTCTCATCAGGCGAGAACAGCGGCTTCTTCGAGCTGTTGTTTGCAACCGCTACGACGAGCTTGTCGACAAACTCGCAGCTGCGACGAATGAGATCCTCATGACCGCGCGTGATCGGATCGAAGCTTCCCGCATAGATGGCGATTGTTGGCAAGCTATTCCTCGTGGCGGTAGAAAGTGATCGCGCTGTCGCCGTACCGTCTTGTGTCGGTCGCTCCGGTCAGCTTTTCGCGCGCATCGTGCTCGACACTGAGTATCCGCGCAAAAGGCCTCTTGAGCCAGACCTCGGCGAGAGCCGCAGCCGAGCCGCCTGCATAAGGCGGGTCGGCAAACGCAATGTCGTATGCACTCGCTTCGAGGCCGCTCGCGAACTTGATCGCATCAGCGCGGTGTATCTCGATGATCTCGCCTGGTTGAAAGGCGTCGATGTTTTTCCTCAGAACGCGAATTGTGCGACCATCGTTCTCCACGAAGTCCGCCCACGATGCACCGCGCGAAAGTGCTTCGAGACCGAGTGCACCAGAGCCGGCAAAGAGATCCAGTACGCGACTTCCTGGAATATCGTGCTGAAGAATGCTCATCCACGCCTCGCGGACGCGGTCCAGAGTCGGTCGAACATCACGGCCGGGTGGCGCCTCGATCTTTCTACCACGCCACTGGCCCGCGACAATTCTCATTCAGCCAGGAGCCGCTGCCGGAGTGATATCAGCGATTCGCGCCTGCAGCCTGCTCACTCCGCGATACTCATCGCGCTCGAGACGGAATGCGATATCGACAGGATTTGCTGTGTCGAACTCGGCGACGCGATGTCCGAATCCCCATCCAATCGCTTCGATCTCACCGTTGCCAGTTGAAAGTCGCAGTCGCAATCCATCGCGTCCAACCAGTTTCGGCGGCGCCGCCAGCAATACGTTCTTGGCAACCATCACAGGCGTTGGATTACCAACTCCAAACGGTTCGAAATGTCGAAGAAGCTTTTCGAGTCGATCGTCGATACGATCGATTCCAACTTCGAGATCGATCTGAATTTCAGGAACGAGATCTTCAGGTCTCAGCATCGACCGCGCAACGTCGTTGAATCGCTTCGAAAATTCAGAAACGTTCTGGCGATTGATTGTTATTCCCGCGGCAGCTCTATGTCCGCCGTATCTCAGGAGAAGATCAGAGCATTTTCCCAGCGCGCCGTGCAGATCGAAGATCGGCTCGCCGCGGGGAATGCCACGACCTGATCCCTTCCCGACGTCTCCCTCGAGCGCAATGAGAATTGTGGGCCGCCCGAATTCTTCGACGATGCGCGAGGCGACAATTCCAATCACACCGGGATGCCACCCTTCCTTCGCGAGCACAATTCCGAATGTCGAATCAGGGTCGAGCTCCGCGACCATGTCACGCGCGTCCGCGAGAGTTGCTCTATCGAGCTCCTGCCGATGTCCGTTCAGCTCCTCGAGCTCTCGTGCGATTGTGTTTGCTTCGTGCTCATCGTCTGTCATGAGAAGCTGCACTCCCCTGAGCGCGCTTCCAACTCTGCCCGAAGCATTCAAGCGCGGGCCGAGTATGAATCCAACGCGACCGGCAGTGATCGGTCTGCCTTCAAGTCCCGCAGCTCGAATCATTGCGCGCAATCCAACATTCTCAGTTTCTTCGAGCATTCTGAGACCATAGCGCACGAGCACACGATTCTCACCGCGAAGTTTCGCGACATCTGCAATGGTTGCGAGTGCAACCAGATCCAGCATTCGCCAGATGAACGCGTCATTCTTTCCGAGCTTCGCTGCGAGCGCGAGCGAGAGCTTGAACGCGACTGCCACTGCGGCGAGATGCTTGTCGGGATATCCACAATCAATCTGCTGCGGATTCAGCACGGCCAGACATTCCGGCAGCGCCCTGCTCGGCAAATGATGGTCGGTAACGATTACATCGATGCCGAGCTTGCAGAGCTTCGCGACTGGCTCGACTGCACTGGTGCCGCAGTCGCAGGTGACAACCAGAGACGCGTGAACGTCCTGGGCAGCGCGTACTCCGGCCTCTGACAGATCGTAACCGTCCTCGAGCCGGCGCGGAATGAACGGAATCGGCTTCGCGCCGAACTGGCGAAGCACACGAGTAAGAATTGTTGTGGAACAGATTCCATCGACGTCGTAATCGCCGTGAATCATCACGGTCTCGCCTTGAGAAACAGCCTGCACGAGACGATCGACTGCCTTGTCGGCGCCCTTCATCAGCAAAGCATCGTGAAGCTGCTCACGACGAGGGCGGAGAAAGCGCATTGCCTCGTCAGGATCCGCGTGCTTTCTGATGATCAGAAGGTTCGCAACTTCATCAGGGACACTCAGCCGTTCGGCGAGCGTACGAACAGCATCGGGATCCGGCTGCTTGGCAAAGATCCATCGCGCGGGACGGCGCGGCGCGACGGGAATTTCTACAGGTGTTGTGGTGCTCACTCTCGCAATCTGACGGTGGTCGCGATTTGCCTCAAGCTGTTTGAGCCCGATAGAGAAGAACTCCGCACGCCTCGCATACGTCGATAGGTCCATTAACAGCCATCTGATTCCTCCTCTGCATTGGAATAGCCGTGTCGCAGTTGCCGCACGACTCACCGCGAAGCGGATACAACGCCTGAACGCGCCGGGTTCTGATGCGATCGTATTTGCCAAGAAGTGTTCGCGAAACAGCGCCGGTTTTTCCCGCTCGCTGACTCTTCGCCGCACCAAGGCTTTCGTCGATTTCCTTTCTCTCCTTGTCGATCTCTTCCCGCGCCGCTGCCTGTTCAGTCTCGATTTCAGCAAGACTCGACTCGGCGGACTGCACAGTCGCGCGCAGCTCAGTGAGCCGGCGTCCGAGAGCAGTGAGCTCGCTCTCGTCTTCGGCGATAATCCGGCGCGCGGATTCAACCTGGGCCATTGCCGCAGTCGCTTCCTTCAGCCGCTTCACCGCATCGAGCTGCGCCAGATTCTTTTCCTGCATCTGCTTGTGCTGCGCGACCTTCCCCTGAAGCTCGCGCTGCCGCCGCTCTTCAGTTTCAATTGCAGCGCGCGACCTGTTCACTGCAGCTGCCGCCGCCTCGCGTTTTTTGTCCAACGCAGCCATCCTCGGCTCGAGAGACCGCTTACGATCCTCCAGCTCGGCGATTTTTGCATCATCTTCCTGCAACGCGAGCAATGCTTCGACTTCACTTGCCATCGATTTCTCCGTTCAGCGTGCGCGTCCCGGTCGGAACGCTTTGAATGTCATTTTACCCGAAGCCCGCATCTGGATTACGAGCTTTTCCCTCTCCTTCGCCAGCGATTCCCGCTCTATGTCGTTCGCGAGTGGAATTAATCGATCGATCTCCAGCAATCTCTCTTCCATGTCGCGCACATCCAGTCTCGTGATCGAATCGTCGATTGTCCGTTGAGGATTGATCAGCGCTTCTCCCTCACCAAGCATTTCCTGCATCAGCTCGATAGACTCAGCGTCGAGCGTTTCTGACAGCTTGTCTATCGGTGTCTCTTCACCTGAATCGAGCAACGCTGAAAAAATTGCGCGATAAGCCGGATACCTGAATGCATCGGGTCCAATGCGCTCTGCAATCGGCTCGACTCTCGATCTGTCATTCAACATTGCGCGAATCAGCTCACGCTCAGCGGAGCTGCCAGCATTTCGTCGTGATTCACGGCGGTCACTCGAGCGTCCGCGAATTGTGGGCCGTTGCGGAGGCGCCTCACGTACCGGGGCAATTTCCGACGATGGCTGACGAGATGCGAGCTCCCGGTTGAGGACCTCGCGATCCACACCTGTCACTTCACTCGCACGCACTACATACAAGTCGCGCATGATCTCATCAGATGCAGCCCTGATTGTCGGCAGAAGTCTATCGAGCGCACGACGTTTCTTCTGAAGCTCGCCGAACCAGCCGGCGCGCTCCAGTATCTGGATCTTTCTGTCGAACACGTCGATGGACGCTTGAATCTGAGCTTCGAGACCCGCACTTCCCTGCGCTCTCACGAAAGTATCCGGATCCTCACCGGCAGGAAGCGTGATCACTCTTACGGACATTCCCTGACGAAGCAGCTCGTCGCCAGCGCGGAATGTTGCCTTGAGTCCCGCGGCATCACTGTCGTAGAGCAGGTACACATTGCGGGAATATTTGCGCAGCATTCCTGCCTGCGTTTCAGTGAGCGCGGTTCCAAGCGGGGCGACCACCTCACCGATACCCGACGCGATCAAGCGAAGCGCATCGAAATATCCTTCCACAACAATTGCGCGATCCGAACGCCTGATTGCATTTCTCGATCGATTCAGCGCGTAGAGAAGTTTTCCTTTTGCAAAGATCGGCGACTCGGCCGAATTGAGATACTTGGGCTCACCCTGCCCCAGAATTCTTCCACCAAATCCCACATTGCGTCCGGCCGCATCGAGAATAGGGAACATCAAGCGGCCTCTGAATCTTGGACGCGGCTCTGCTTCGCCATCGGGTGCAATGAGCAATCCGCCTTCGATGAGGCGCGTGTCGTCGAAGCCAAGCGAATTCATGTAGCCGCGCATGAGTCCGATTTCGCGCGGAGCAAACCCCAATCCGAATTCATCCGCTACTTCGCGTGAAACTTCACGCTCCGCGAGATATTCGCGTGCCTGCGCGCCGAGGCTGTCGTCCCAGAGACTTTTCTGGAAGTATCCTGCAGCGGTAGCCTGCAGCTCCCACATTGGCTCCCGAGGATCCGGGCCATCGCGACGCGTCTTTGTATCGATGACTTCAATTCCGGATTTCTCTCCGACAAGCTTTACCGCTTCAGGCCATTCGAGGCCGAGGCGCTTCACCAGAAATTTGAAGACGTCTCCGCTCTCACCGCACACGAAGCAGTGATAGAGACGCTTCGCGGGAACGACTGAGAAGTTCCGTCGTGTTCCCTGATGGAACGGGCACGGTCCGCGGAAATCAGAGCCCGTGCGCTTGAGCGGTACGTACTCTCCGATGATTGCGACGATATCCGCCGCATCACGCACCTGCTCGATCACTTCATCGGGAATCAAGCGAGCTCCGCGACGGTGACGCCAGCACCGCCTTCGTTCCATGCGCCGAGTCTGAAGCTCGACACTCGTGATTCCTTGCGAAGCATTTCTGCGACGCGTTCGCGAAGTGCGCCCGTGCCCTTACCGTGTATAATTCGAAGTGATTTGAGGTCCGCACGTACTGCGGAATCTACAGCCTGCATCACCACATCTTCGATCTCCCCTGCACGGAGCCCGCGAAGGTCGATCTCGCTCTTCGCCTCGATCTCAGGGATGTCCCCCCGAATGGAGACAATTCGCTCTCCACCTTCGGGCGCGCGGGCAGCGGTGAGAGCCGATCGCGGAACAGTCATCTTCACTGAGCCGAAGGCAACGATCGCATATCCATCACGCAGCTCTACAACTCGCGCTGTGCGATCTGGCAGCGTCGCCACGGAAACAAAGTCCCCTTCAGCAATTTGCGTTGATCCGGGAACAGACGCTTCAGTGTGCACGTGCACCTGCTCGTCGAGATCAGCAAGCGCTTTTCCTTCTGCAGCAGCAAGCTGCTCCATCTTTCTTCGGGCTTCGCGAGCCGCCTCATCTGCTGCGGCTGCGGCTGATTCCTTCAGCTCGCGAATGGTGCGATCGACTTCTGCGCGGGCATCGAGCAGCAGCCTCCGCGCTTCCCTTCGCGCGTCGCGCTCAGCGTTTCGTTCGCGCTCACGGACCGCCGCTTCGCGTTCTGCAACTCGACGCGCTCGCGACTTTGCATCCTCGGAGATTTCCGCCGTTTCCTTCTCTCTGTCAGTGAGATCGCGCTCACGCGCTTCGAGCTCGGCGAGAAGAGTATTCACATCGCGCTCACCAGTTGGCAACCTTGCTTCCGCGCGCTGCAGAACATTCTCGGGCAGCGAGAGTCTCCGCGCGATGCTGAGGCCATATGAGCGCCCTGGAATTCCCTTGATCAGACGATACGTCGGAGCGAGTGCGACCGCATCGAACTGAAGTGACGCGTTAACGACGCCACCAACTTCAGCAGCGAGCTCTTTCAGCGCTCCAAGGTGTGTCGTTGCGACGGAAAGGCATCCCCGCGTGGTCAGATCTTCGAGTATCGCGCCGCCTAATGCTGCCCCTTCCACTGGATCCGTGCCCGAGCCAAGCTCGTCGATCAAGACAAGAGATGATGACGTCGCCGAACGCAGGACCTCCGCAAGGTTTTTCAGATGGGCGCTGAAGGTCGACAAGCTGGACGTGATCGATTGTTCATCTCCAACATCGGCGTAGACATTGTCGAAGATTGCGAGACGCGACTCGTTACTCACCGGCACTGGAATCCCCGACTGCGCCATCGCGGAGAACAATCCAAGTGATTTGAGAAGAACGGTCTTGCCTCCCGTATTGGGGCCGGAGATGAGAAGTGTTCGCTCATCCGGCGAGAGCTGCAGATCGAATGGCACCACCGCGATTCCCTGAGCAATCAGCAGTGGATGTCTTCCTGCGAGAATGCTGAAGCCCTGTTCGGCATCGTTGAATTCAATGGTGCCGCACTTGAGCCTGAATGCAAACCGCGCGCGTGCGTAGAGAGAATCGAGAGTGAGCATCGCTTCGAGCGCACTGATGAGCTGATCTCGCAGCGGACGGATGAGCTCTGTCAGCTCCGCCAGGATTCGATCGATCTCGCGAAGCTCTTCTGACTCGAGCTCGCGAATGCGATTGCCCGCTTCGATTGCTGCGGGCGGCTCGACGAACAGAGTGCCACCCGTGCTCGACGTGTCATGAACAATTCCGCCTACAACGCTTCGCGCTTCACGGCGCACTGGAATTACGAAGCGGCCGTTGCGAACACTCACGGACATGTCAGGAACCTGAAAACGCGACTCGAGCCGAGCGACAATTTTCTCGAGCATGCGGACAATCTCGCCCTGTGCGCCCCGCATCTCGCGTCTCACGCGTCGCAATACGGGCGATGCCTCGTCCCGGATATTTCCGTCGTCATCTACAGCCTGGTCCAGCGCTTTCTCTTCCTTCGACGCGATGATCAGAGACTCGATCTCGGGCTTGATCATCGCGCTTGCAACCTGTGGAACGCGATCTCCCTTGAAGCTGTCGACGGAAAGTCGTGAAGAGCGGAGAAATCCGCGCAATGCGAGAAGATCCTGGGGCGAAAGGCTTGCGCCTTCTACTCGCAGCCGAGCAAGCGCGGGTCGGATATCGAAGATCTGCTGCGGATGCCACGCCGCATCGCCTTCGGTAAGAGCGCGCATCGCTGCAACGCGGGCGTGCTCACGCTCGATCCACGCGCGGTCCGAGGTGGGCTCAGATTGGCGGACGCGCTCCGCGCCCAGCGGCGACGATGAGTACCCCGCTACCAGATCCAGCGCGGCGGAGAACTCGAGAACTCCGAGTGCGTGAGCGTTCATGATCGGTCGCCGGAAATCGGTCGCGGGGCCCCGGACATCAGTCGCCGGTCGCCGGTCGCCGGTCGCCGGTCGCCGGTCGCCGGTCGCCGGTCGCCGGACGCCGGACGCTGGACGCCGGACGCTGGACGCTGGACGCCGGTCGCCGGACAAAAAAGCCCGAGCTCGCGATAAGAGTCGCAAGCCCGGGCCGTGTAATTCTCATCCCGCGAGATCACCCCTGTTTGCCGAGCTCCTCGCGAGCGATTGCGTTGATTGTTCCACCTTCTGCTCTTCCCTTGAACTGCGGAAGAACTTTTCCCATCACGGCGCCGATGTTGTTCGCGCCTCCATCGATTGCTGTTCGTATTGCAGTTCGTATTTCCTCGTCACTTACCGCAGGGGGCAGATATTTCTCGAGCGCTGCTGCTTCTGCCCGCTCCTTGTCGGCAAGATCTGCGCGTCCTGCCTTGTCGTACATCTCGACAGATTCGCGCCGCTTCTTGATGGACTTCCTGAGAACGTCCACCACATCAGTGTCCTCCGGATCACGCCTCAGCTCGATGCGGCGATTCTTGACCTCGGAGAGAACTGTGCCGAGCAGGAGGGTGGCTGCCTTGTCCTGCGCTTTTCGCGAGGCGTTCAGGTCACCCTGCAACCGCGCGAGAAGCTCAGACACCTTTAGACCCTGCGCGTGCGACGGTTCTTGCGCATCGCCGTATTCAGCTTGCGCTTTCTGCGCTCGCTCGGCTTCTCGTAATGACGATGCTTTCTGAGATCAGAGAGGATGCCCGCCTTCTCGCACTTCTTTTTGAAGCGCTTGAGTGCGCGCTCGAAGTTCTCGTCGTCATGAATAATGACTTCCGACAAAATCTACTTCCCCCCTTGGTGGCGTTTGCGGCGCCGGAAATGAGTACAGACTGGCAATTTAGGCGGTTAACTAGAGGCGAGCAACCGGAATGCCGAATTCTCAATGCTGACAAAACCGCAGTTAGTCAGAATTCAGCATTCAGCATTCGCTTTATCCTGGCGGCCACTCCATGTGCCGGCCGCCCAGGACGTGGAGATGGAGATGGTCCACTGTCTGGCCGCCATCGGAACCTGTATTGGCAACCACCCGATACCCCTTCTCGAGCCCTTCGGTCCGGGCTACCGACGCGGCAAACGAAAGAAGGTCTCCAAGCATGCCTGAATCACTCGCGGCGGCAAGCGATGCAATGTGAGCGCGCGGAATCACCAGAACATGTGTCGGTGCCTGCGGATTGAGATCGCGGAACGCGAACATCGTCTCGGACTGAGCGACGGTTGTCGACGGGATTTCGCCGCTGGCAATTTTGCAGAAAATGCAGTCGTCTGACATCAGCTTCCCTCGACGTGATTTGCTTCCGCCGAAACCGTACCCAGTATTGCTCGGGCAATCGCGAGAGCTGCAATCCCTGCGGTCTCGAACCGAAGTGTGCCGCCAACTAGCGATGCAGGCGTGAATCCGCCCTCGATCATTTCGTCGCGTTCGCGGGGATCGAGTCCGCCCTCAGGCCCGATTGCGATTGCAACTGGACCATTCAAGTCGAGCGACAAAAGCGAAGTCTCCGCAGCCGCGTCGAGCAAAACGCGCGTCCCATCGGGCGTCGCTGCAATGGCACGCTCCGGATTAGCCGCCGGAAAAATCTCGGGGAGCCACCCGCCATCGGACTGAGTCAAGGCAGAAATCATTCTGCCTTTCAGTCGCGACTGGAAAGCAGGGCCATCGCCTGCGGGTCCGACGCTGCGGGATCTTCTCCACATAATTGGCCGCCAGCTCGTTGCGCCAAGCTCGGTGACTTTCTCCGCGAGATACAGCATACGGTCTCGATCGGCCACCGGAACCAGCATATGCACGGGTGGAAGGCTCGGGATCTCCCAGGTCTCGGTCACATCTACGGTGAGCGATCGCTTCGCTACTCTCGCAAGAATTCCGCGCGCAGCATTGCCGCGACCGTCACGCAGCTCGACGCATTCTCCACTGCCTATGCGAATCACCCGTGCATGTTGAGCGGCTTCGTCTCCCAGTGATACGGGAGATCCCGAAACAAATTCGTCCGGGGAAAAAAACGTTACCGCTGCCGCGCGATCATTACGCTCCACCAGCCTTCCTCCAGATCCTCTGACTCGATCGTCAGGCCATTGCGAAGAATCGCATCGCTCATCATCGCGCGCTCTTCTTCGAGTATTCCGGAAAGAATCGCTCGTCCGTCTTCAGTGAGAGATTCGCGAATCAACGGCAGAAGCTCAAGCAGCACGGACGAAATGATGTTCGCAAGGACGAGCCCGACCGGGGCAAGCAGCGGCAGCAGCAGCGCGGCCTCGCCCTGAATCACCCTCACCGCCTGAGCAACTCCATTTCGCGCGACATTTTCCTCCGCATTTCCAATCGCGTCTTCGTCGAGCTCCACCGCGGCGACACGCTTTGCACCAAGCTTTGCCGCGCAGATTGCGAGTACCGCGCTACCCGCACCAAGGTCTGCCACAGTCTCAGGGATGGGATCCAGCCGCTGCATCAGACGCACAACTCCGCGAGTCGTCGCGTGCTCACCGGTTCCAAATGCCATGGCTGGATCGATGACGATTGTCATCTCGTCGCTGTCGGAAGCGAGCCACGGAGGAGATATCGTCAGTTTCCCAAGGCGATGGGCAGTTACGGACGCTTTCCATTCGGACCAGTCAGCCTCGGGTGCAGGCTCGGATGAGAATCGCGCATTAGCATCTGCCGCCCGAACAGCGCTTTCCACCGCGCTGAGATCAGTGTCCGGAGGAAAATGTGTCATGACCGTCGAGCCTTGATCCTGCACGCCCTGCGCGCCGGCTGCGAAGAGAGCATCGATCACTGCCTGAGCTTGTCCCGAAGGCTCGACTCTAACCGCGAGCCATCGCTCGGTCACGCTCCGAGAGACTCCTTGATCTTGGACCAGAATCCCTTCGCGCGACGCTGGACAGGAGCCGTCTGAATTTCGCCGAGTCGCTTGATGATGGTCTCTTCCTCGGCGGTGAGCTCTTCCGGAGTGTAGAGCTGCAGACGCACGTGCAGATCTCCAACACCGGATGCATTGACGCGAGGAAGCCCCCGGCCTTTGAGATGAAAGACCTGTCCGCTCTCGGTATGCGGCGGCACGTGCAGCGTAACACTCGCGCTCACCGTCGGAACATCGACATCAGCACCAAAGACGAGCTGGGCATACGTGACGAGCACCTCGCAGTAGAGATCCTCGCCGTCTCGCTCGAAGCGCGAGTCCTCCTCGACCTCGAATACAACGAGAATGTCGCCGCGACCGCCTCCGCGTGGACCGACATTTCCGGCGCCGCGCATTGTCATGTACTGCCCGGTCGCAACTCCAGCGGGAACCTTCACCAGAACTTCTTCTTCCTGCCTCAGCCGCCCTTCCCCGCGGCATTTCTTGCAGGGAGAAGTGATGATCGTGCCTTCACCAGCGCACGTTGGACATGGAGTGACGCTGATGACCTGGCCAAAGAATGATTTCTGTGCGCGGCGAACTTCGCCCGCACCAGCACATGTCGTACAGCGCTGCGCACTCGTCCCCGGCTCGGCGCCGCTCCCCTCGCACTTGTCGCAGCTGGTGAGGAGCTTCACCATCACTTTCTTCTCGACGCCGGTTTCGACTTCGGCGAGCTTGAGCGGCATCGTGATGCGAATGTCAGATCCGGTTCTCGGACCAGTCTGACCGCGACCACCGGCAGCACCGAAGAGATCGCCGAATCCCGCCATCCCACCGAGGTCGCGCATGAAAATCGAAAGCGCTTCGGCGAGATCGACGTGATGGTATCCGCCGGCGCCGCCGCGAAGTCCCTGTTCCCCGAAGCGATCGTACATCGAGCGCTTGTTGGGATCACGAAGAACGTCGTACGCTTCCGTGATCTCCTTGAATTTTTCTTCCGCTTCACGCGAGCCGTTGTTGCGGTCCGGGTGATAGGTCATCGCAAGCTTGCGATATGCTTTCTTTATCTCGTCGTCCGAAGCGGTTCTTGGAACGCCGAGCGTGCTATAGAAATCGGCCATTGAGGCTAGTCGAGTAAATCAGTTAGAAGTCTGGAAGTGTGCGTCACAAGCGAGATCACTTTGTCATACGGCATTCTAGTCGGGCCGATCACACCGATCACACCGGCAACGCTTCCTGAATGATACTGCGCTGTGACGATGGTAAAGTTCTCGAGCTTTGGATCTTTGTGCTCGTTGCCGATCGTGATCGTAATCCCCGGCGTTTCACTTCTGGCCCGTAGCAAGTCTGCCAGGTGCTCACGCGTCTCAGTCAAGGCAACGAGCTTTCGCATGTTGCCAACCGTCGAGAACTCCGGCTGGTCAGCAAGCAGTGAGGCCTGGCCGAGCATTACGTCGTCACCCTGAGTCGCCGAATCGAAAAGCTGTTCGCCTTCTTCGATAAAAACATTCAGCAGCTCCGACGCGTTTCGCGTTGGGCCCGTATCGCGAAGTCGTGCGCCGATAGTTGTTCTAATTTCGCGCAGCGTGAGTCCCGCGATTCTTTCGTTCAAGACCCGCGTCACTTCAATGAGCGCCGAGTCTGCGATTTCGCCGCGAGCTTCCACGAAGATCGTTCTCACGGCGCCACCAGACAGCGTCAGGGCAACGAGAATTCTTTCGGACGAAAGCCGAACCAGATCGAGACGCTCGAGAACGCTGTTGTCCAGTCGCGGTCCAAGAGCGACGCCAAGCTCCTGTGTAATTACGCCGAGGCTTTGCGCTGCCCGGCGAAGAATTCCTTCGACTGCCGATCCACCGGTTGTTATCTGCGTGCTTAGCTGATCGATCTCGCGCATCGGTTTGCGCGAGAGAGGCAGCAGCGAATCGACGTAGAGACGATACGCGACGTCCGTCGGAACTCGGCCAGAGGATGTATGCGGATGATAGAGCAGACCCTTTTCTTCGAGGTCACTCATTGTGTTGCGAATTGTCGCAGGAGAAACGCCAAGGCCAAACCGGCGGGCGATCGCATTGGACCCCGCAGGCTGGGCGGTCTCGACATATGACTGAATCACGGCCTCGAGAACCCGCCGCTCTCTCTCCGTAAGCTCTGGAAGCGGCATGAGCTAACCTATTAGCGTTTTCAAAGACCTGTCAACGCGGCAGCGAGTGAGTCGAGTCGCAGCCATCCTTCCGAGGTCAGGCGCACGCGATTTCCTTCGATATTGGCCCATCCCTCACTGCTCCACCGGTCGGCCGATGCTTTGTCGGAATCCGATATCACCAGCCCGTTGTTTGTCCTTAAACCCAGATACACTTTTTCGGCGATTCTGTTTTCGTCCGTGAGCCGTTCCCGCTCGACAACCACAGATTCTCCGCGCGAAAGCTTCGAGACCCACTCCGCGTACTGCGGCACATTCCACGAGCGATTTTCACCATCGTAGGAATGCGCGGAAGGCCCGAGTCCGAGATAAGGCGCCCCCGTCCAGTAGGCGGAGTTATGGCGAGACCGTTTTCCGGGCTTTGCGAAGTTCGATACCTCATAGTGATCGAATCCTGAATGCGACATCATGCGGTCTGCCATCAGGAATTCGGCGGCATAAATCTCTTCATCGGCGGGGACGACTGATCCACGGTCTCGCCATCGTCCCAGAGGAGTCGAATGTTCGATGGTGAGCCCGTACAGGGAAACGTGATCGGGCCCCAGTTCCAATGCCTTCGCAAGATCCGAATTCCACGATCGATTCAGCGATTGCGGCAACGCAAAGATCAGATCGATGGAGATGTTTTCGAATCCAGCGTCTCGCAATGTTCTGAATGCGTCAGCTGCTCCGTCCGCGTCATGAATCCTATGCATCCATTGCAGCACAGAATTGTCGAAGCTTTGAATTCCCAGCGACACCCGATTGATACCCGCGGCTCGCCACGCCGCCGCCTGAGTTGCGTCGACGTCGTCGGGATTTGCCTCGATGGTGATCTCGGTATCTCCCTCGAACTCGAAACTCGATCTGATCACATCCATCGCGCGGGAAATTCCCGTCGCGCCCAGGCGAGAGGGAGTGCCTCCCCCTAAGTAGACTGACTCGAGGCGATAGCTGCTCGCGGCCTTACCCTCGATTTCGCGACGAAGCGAATCGAGATATTCGTCAACGGGCACGTTGCGGCGTACCGCGATGGCAAAATCGCAGTAAGCGCAGCGGCGTGCGCAGAACGGAACGTGAACGTAGAGATGACGCGGATGCACATCTCAATATAAGAATTCGACCTTCATCGCCGTCTTACTTCTCCCGTAATCAGGCTTTCGACCAGCCCGCTGAGCTCCAGGGCGGTAACAGAGACAAGGCATTCCCGGGTATTCAGTTTCGATCGGGCCGCGATCGCATCGACCGAGAGCGTTTCAGCCCCGATCGCTGTCCATACACGCGCGTCGTTGTCGCAGAGATCGATCGGCTGCGCCTGGTGCACTCTTTTGACCCCGGCCAGAGTGAGTGCGTCCGCGACGGTCGCAATCACGTGGGCCCCGTCACGCAGCAGCTGATTAGTGCCTTCGCTTTGAGGTGAATCGATTGGCCCCGGTACGCACGCTAGAGTTCTTCCGAGATCGAGCACCTGCCGCGCGGTAATCTGAGCTCCGCTCTTATGCCCCGCCTCTACCACGATGGTGACCTCGGCCAGCGCGGCAATGATTCGATTCCGCTTTGGGAATGCCCCCTTGTGTGCCCGCTTACCTGCACCGGACTCCGAAAGCAGGAGGCCCCGCTCCGATATCGCTCTATGCAGCTCAGTGTGCCCAACCGGGTAAGGCACATCTACGCCGGTTCCGAGAATTGCAATGGTCTGCCCATCACAATCGAGAGCTGCGCGATGAGCAGCAGCATCGATTCCTCGCGCCAGACCACTCACAATTGCAACTCCATTTCGCGCAAATGCAGACGCAATCGCGCGCGTCGACCGAAGTCCGTAACCCGTCGCGTCGCGAGTCCCAACAATGGAAACGAGCGGCATTTGCAGCGCGTCGAGCCTCCCGATCGCATAGAGCGGATCTGGCCGGACGTCCAGATCGAAAAGCGCTCGCGGATATGCTGGAGCGCTCGACGGGATTGTTTGAATCTGGTGAGAAGTCACTTCAGGTGAAGCGACTTAAGGCAATGGTACCGTTGCCTTTGCCGCTTCGGCTACAACGTTCTGCTTCATTCTTAAGAGCTCGCTCCACCACGCTGCGAGAAGCTCGTCGAGCCCTGTCCTCGCCGCGGCGCTGATAGCAAACATCCCGAATGCGCCCTGCGTTTCGACAGGCGGCAGGTAATCTTCGCCGAAGAGATCCATCTTCGTGAACACAACGCAATGGGGAAGATTCACGAGCTCCTTCGAGTGCGCTGAAAGCTCGTGACGCAGCTGATCGTATTCCGCCTGCCAGTCCATTGCGTCGATGGGGATCAAGAGCGCGAGAATTCGCGTGCGCTCGATGTGCCTGAGGAATTGCAGCCCCAGTCCCTTCCCTTCGTGCGCGCCTTCGATGATTCCGGGAATGTCAGCTACCACGAACGTGCGATGATCCGTCAGTTGAACGACGCCGAGGTTCGGTGCAAGCGTGGTGAATGGATAGTCTGCGATTTTGGGGCGTGCAGCAGAAATCACCGAGAGCAAAGTTGACTTCCCGGCGTTAGGCTGACCAACCAGCCCGACATCGGCGATGAGCTTGAGCTCCAGCTCGAGCGTCCGGGCTTCGCCCTCTTCGCCGGGCTGCCATTCGCGCGGCGCCTGATGGGTGGCCGTGGCAAAGAACGAGTTGCCTTTCCCACCGCGACCGCCTTTCGCGATTATTGCCTCCTGCCCGTCCTCCAGGATCTCAGCGACGATCTCTTTGGTATCGTTGTCGCGAATGATCGTCCCAGGCGGAACGGGAAGGATTACGTCAGCACCCGAATGCCCTGTTTTATTCGCACCCATCCCGTGCTCGCCACGCTCAGCTGTCCAGCGGTCCCGATAGGTGTAGTCGAGCAGCGTTGCCAGGTTGCTGTCGCCGCGAACGATGATGTCTCCGCCACGGCCGCCGTCTCCGCCATCTGGTCCACCCATTGGCACGCGATGCTCGCGACGGAACGATGTGCAGCCCGAGCCACCGGTTCCTGCCTCGACCTTTACGACGACTCGATCGACGAACATCAGCTTTCCCGGGGCGGATGACGGCGCGATGTGACATGCGCCAGTAGCGAGCGGTACTTCTCGAGATCGGTCGAGGGAACGAGTGCATCGAGAGCGTCGAGCGCAGACTCAACCTCGCTCACGGTTGCACCTGCGTTGAGTGCGCCGTGAAGATGCGAATGAAGCTGGCGCTGTTGAGCGCTCGCCGCGCAGGCCGCGACGATACAGAGCTCACGCGTTTTGAGATCCAGCCCGGGTCGAGACAGGACTTTGCCGTAACCGTCGGTGATCATCCAGGTATCGAGCGCAGGATGAAGCCCGCGAATGTTTTGTCTCAGCATCTCGTACGATTCACCATAAACGATTCGACACGTCTCCTGTCCGCGCTCTTCCCATTGAGCGGAGCTCGCCAGCTTCGCCTCAGAATCGTCCGAAGGCGCGGGCGCATGAGAGACTGATCTCCAGATGCGCGCAGCGTTCAACGTTCTTGGAAAGCCCGCGAACAGATAGGATTGAAGTATCACTTCCTCCACTCTGGAGTTATCGACGGATGGAGCGCCTCGTTCCATGACATCCCGCGTTGTTGCCTCATCGGCGCCTGCGATCGCTGCAGCGATTTGAACGAGAGAACGAGTGGCTTCATCGATTCCGCTCAATGTGGTGGCGTCCCTCGAAGTGTTCGTCATCGAAATCGCATCGGGATTATCGATTCGACGCGCTTGCACTGCGCGCGCGAGCGGAAGCCTTCATCCTGGTCTCGCCTACCGTTTCGCCTCTCGAATTCTTCACCGCGCGCACGAGAAACTCCTCGAGACGCGGTGGCAGAGGATCAGGCAGCGCGTCGAGCTCCTGAAGAACTCGAATCAATGCAGGCTGCTGCGCTCTCTGATTTCCATCTTCGACTTTGATCGCGACACCAATCCCACTCTCGAGAATCACGGCGGAGTGCACGCCTTCGGCCCCAACTTTGGTGAGCACTCGACCATCGCTCTCCTCGATTATCACGGAATCGATTCGATCAGTACCCGCGACAAGAAAGGGATTTGAGCCCATCGCCTTTGCGATTCGCGATGGAATTTCTTCGCCACGCTGAGCCGCCGCGCCGAATCGTGCGTACGCGCGCGCCATTCGCTCGAGAGACAACCCAAACACCGAAACGCCGCACCCATCGATGGCGATATCTATCTGCGAAGGCGCGACACCGCTCCAAAGAGCGACTTGATTGAGCATCGCCTGCTGAACCGGATGCGAAGGCTGCTCGTATCCTTCGATTGACCATCCTCTATGTTTCGCAAATGCGAGCATTCCGGTGTGCTTTCCCGAGCAGTTGTTGTGAACCCGCTTTAGCCGAACTCCGGATTCGCGAACGATTTTCGCGCCTCGGGCACTGAGCGGCTCGTGTGGACCGCACGCGAGATCCCCTTCTTCGAGGCCAAGAGTTTCCAGCATCGACTCGACGATTGCGACATGCTCTGGCTCACCGCCGTGTGACGCGCACGTCAGCGCAAGCTCTTCATCGCCCCAGCCGAATGCATCGAATCCGCCTGATTCGATGAGCGGAATCGCCTGAAAGGGCTTGGCGCACGATCGCCAGAATGTCTTGAGCTCGGGATCACGTGCGGTTCCGATGAGGCGATCGCACGAGTCGACGACTGCGGCATGCACGCGATGTTCGGATTCTATCGCGTCGCCCCGTGTGACAATTACGTCGAGATCATGCGTAACCATTAGGAGGGAAAGATAAACGACGCACGCCTCTCGGCGGCTTTGCTTGTAGCCAGCTCTAGCATTTAGCCTGCAGCGTGCTAAAACGGAGGGGCACTGTTAGCTCGTAGCGAGCTAATCGCTAAAGGCGCAGTTCTGTTGTAGCACGCCAAGGGCTAAGCGCTAGATCTAGCCACGAGCTACAAGCCGCCGAGAGGCGCACGTCGTTTAGGTGTCAGCTAAGAGGTAGGGGCGCGCAGTTTTAAAAGACTCGAATCAATCCCCGAGTGTACCGACGCGGATCTTTGCGCACATCAACCAGGACTTCATTCAAATTGGTGACCGACTTGAGCAACTGTGCGTAGAGCTCTTCGTCTGTGAGCAAATGCTTCACAGTTCCATTACCTCGCGACATCGACGTCACGAGCGTATCCATTCCTGCCACTGTCGATACAAGCCGAGAGTAGAGCTCATCGTCGTGAAGAAGCTTCGCGACAGTTCCGTTGCCGGAATTGATTCCGCCTCCAAGCTGTGCAACGAGCGTGTCAGCAGATGACAGCATGCGGTTCAGATTGTTGTACAGCGCCGGATCGTTGAGAAGCTGACCGAGTGTCCCGCGGGGATTCTGCAGCCTGGCCATCAGCGTATTCGTCGTTGCGAGTGTCGCATTCAAATTGTCGAACAGCTGTCGATTAGTGAGAAGCTGGCCGACTGTTCCCTCGCCTTTCACGACACCGTTTGCAACTTTCTGCAGCGAGCCGGTGAGTGTCACCACCTGATCGAGCGCGCCTGAGGCCTGAACGAGAACCGCTTCATAGTCGAGCGCCTCGCCAAGCTTCAGCGTGTCACCATCCTGAAGCGCAGCGAATCTTGGCGTACCTGGCGAAATGTCGAAGACCTTGTCGCCAAGAAGTCCGAGCGTCTTGAGCTTCGCCTGCGAATCACGCCGCACCTGCGACTGCACTGACTGGTCGACTTCGATGATTATGCGGAGGTTTCGAGTTGTATCTGCGTCCACCGGGAGAAACTCGATTGACTTCACTGCTCCAGCGAGCTGGCCGGCAACTGTTACCTGCCCGCCAACTCTGAGACCTGCGGTGTTCGGCACGAAGCTCACAAGCTGGTATCGCTTGCTGAAGAGGTGCGCCGACTGGCCGAGCTTGAGAATCGCCACTCCCATCACGATGAGAGCAACGAGTATCACGGCTCCAACTTTCAGCTGATCCCAGGTTATCGCCGACGATCTTCTCATTCAGAATCCGCCAAGGAAATCGCGCAGGTATTTGTCGTCACTTCCGGACATTTCTTCCGGAGTTCCGAAGAAAGAGATCTTCCTGTCGTGCAGCACCGCAATTCTGCTCGCCATCCGGAACGCGGACCTAATATCGTGCGTCACTACGATACTCGTCACTCCCAGTTCGCGCTGCAGCTTGATGATGAGGTGCGTAATTGTGCCTGTAGTAAGCGGGTCGAGTCCAGATGTGGGCTCGTCGTAAAGCATGATCTTCGCGTTGTTCGCCATCCCCCGGGCGATGCCAACTCTTTTCCGCATGCCTCCGGACAGGTCAGAAGGCATCTGCTCCATCACACGGTCAGGATTGAGATCGACGAAGCTGAGCTTCTCGCGAACCCGCGCTTCGATTTCGTCTTCGCCCAGCGTCGTATGCTCACGAAGAGGATAGGCAACATTCTCGTACACGGTGAGTGAATCGAAAAGCGCTGCACCCTGGAACACCATCCCCATTTTCTGGCGTACCTGAAGTGCGTCCGGAAAGTTGAGCTGCGTGATTTCCTCACCGTCGATGTAGACCTGGCCTTTGTCGGGCACGAGAAGTCTCAGCAGCAGCTTGAGAATCGTGGACTTGCCTGTTCCGGATTCTCCTGCAACAACGATTGTCTCTCCGGCTAGCGCCTGGAACGTGACATTTTCGAGAATCGGCCTTTCGAAGCCGAGGTATACGTTCTCGAGCTCGATGATTTTGTTGGTTGCAGCAGCGCGGTACTCCATTGTAGGAGGAAGATCCTGTGGCCGGTCTTCCCTGATCTCCTTCCGGATCGCAGCGCGAATGCGGTCCTGGTCCGCCTGCCGGCGGAATCCGCTTCCTCCGGAAGTTTCCGGATGACGGCGTTCGTCCTTCGGATCGTGCGGATCGTCCGTCATGTCGGCAGGAACGCAAGCAGGAGCTGCGTAATGAAGTAGTCGACTACCAGGATAAGGATGCTCGAAGTCACCACGGTGCGTGTCGTAGCGACTCCAACGCCCTCAGTTCCGCCTGTTGTCTTGAGACCGAAGTTGCATCCTACGAGCGAGATGATTCCGCCGAACACGAACGGCTTGAACAATCCGTGAATGAAATCGTTCGGAAGGTATTTGAAGATGAATCCGCCGCCGGCGATTTGTTCCCAGACGGTACGCCAGTAGAGCGATGTCGGAATTCCAACGTACGCGAGCGCAATCACGTTACCGCCAAGAATACCGGCAAAGTCGTTGATGACCGTGAGCGTCGGCAGCATGATCAACGCAGCGAGAACGCGGGGCGTTACGAGCTTGCGAATTGGATCTGTGCCTAGCGTATTCAGGGCGTCGATCTGCTCCGTCACCCGCATCGATCCGATCTGCGCGGCGATTCCTGAGCCGACGCGTCCAGCGACCATGAGCCCGGCGAGAACGGGTCCGAGCTCGCGAATCATCGACGCCGCAACGAGACGTCCGATGTACATCGTTGCACCGAATGTCTTGAGCTGCACTGACGACTGCAGCGCGAGCACCATTCCGGTAAAGAACCCTGTGAGGAGAACGATCGGGAGTGATTGAACTCCGATCGAATTCATCTGCTGGACTAAGTCTGTGCGATAGAAAGGTCGTGAGAAGGCGAATCCAATGGCTTTGGCCGCCAGCACGAAGAATTCCTGCAACGACTGGATTTTTCGCTTCGCTGCGTCATTGAAGCGTTCGAGCAAATGAATATCCGTTGAGGTGACATGAGCTTTCGGGGAGGAAATGTACGTGCAACTTTGAAAATGCGCGCGGTCTGTTTGCCCCTCCTGGGAGTGCCAACTAGCTTGCCCCAACAATGATCGAGCGAATCTCGCGGGACCGGCTGACCGAGCTTCTAAACCTGTCGCAGGGGCGGCGTGTCGTTGTAGTCGGCGATGCGATGCTCGATGTGTACCTTCGAGGAGAAGTCGACCGAATCTCGCCTGAGGCGCCGGTGCCAGTTGTTCGCGTGAAAGAACGCAAGCTTGCGCTCGGCGGTGCGGCGAACGTCGCTAACAACATCGTTACGATCGGATCGCGATGTGAGCTCGTCGCAGCGATCGGCGACGATCACCCCGGCGCCACTCTTCGTGAGATGCTGCGCCAGGTCAAGACAGAGATACGCTCGCTCGTTGCGGTCGGACGGCCGACCACAACCAAGACCCGCGTTCTCGCGCGATCCCAGCAGCTGGTTCGGTACGATGAGGAGGAGGACAAGGATCTCGATTCAGCGGAGATAGAACGACTTCTTGCAGCCCTCAAGATCGCTCTCTCGGAAGCAGACGCCCTGGTTCTCGAGGATTACAACAAGGGCGTTCTCGTCGGACCAGTCATTCGCAGTGCAATCGACTGGGCACGCGAGCGGAATATTCCAGTCGTTGTCGACCCCAAGTATCGAAATTTTTTTGCTTACCGGGGCGCAACCATCTTCAAGCCAAATCGCCGCGAGCTCGAATCTGCGCTTGGCGCGGAAGTCGACATAGATCACCCGGAAGCACTTCCCGCGACGTTCGACCGGCTCGGTGTGGAACATCTCCTGCTTACACTGGGAGAGCGTGGAATGGCGCTCATTGCGCGGGACGGCGAGGTCGGTCGAATTCCTACCACTGCTCGCGAAGTGTATGACGTGGTTGGCGCGGGAGACACAGTGACAGCTTACCTCGCAGCGATTCTGGCCGCGGGTGGCAGTCCTGCCGAAGCGGCGATCATCGCGAACTTCGCGGCGGGAGTGGAGGTAGGAAAGCTTGGCGCGGCGACTGTCACGCGCGCGGAAGTGATCGAAGCGTACGATGACTACGAGGCAGATCGCTCGTAGTTACGGTGACAACGGAGAACGATTGAGACATGTGATACGGGCCGCCGCGGTGGCGGCTGTTTTTTTGTCGAGCCCAGCGAACGCTCAGGTACCTGTCGACAGCGCACGCGCAGACAGCATTCGCGCAGATACTGTTGCGCTTGTTGTCGACTCGGTTCCAGCGGTGTCGTCGAGCTGCGGTCATCCAAAAAACGAAATCAATCTGCGGCGCGCAGGAGTTGCCGCTGCATTCATTGGCGGCAATGCAGCTCTTTACAGCTATTTCAAACGCGCCTGGTGGTCAGGAGAGCGCGCTGATCATTTCTTCTTTCACGCCGACTGGGACGAAAACTTCCGCGATCAGGACAAGTTCGGACACGCACTCGGCGGATATCACCTGGCAAGATTCGGCAATGCTTTCCTGAGAAGCACGTGCATCTCAAAGACGAAAGCGATTGTGTGGAGCGCAGCGTACGCCGCGGTATTTCAGGTTCAGATCGAAGTATGGGACGGATTGTACAAGAAGTACGGCTTCTCCTACGCTGACATCATCGCAAATACAACGGGAACCGCGCTGGCCGTTCTGCATGAGACGCATCCGCGAACGCGAGCTATCAAGCCGCTGATTTCCTACTCGAAGAGCGCCGCGATGCGAAACGCGGACAACATTCCCGGCGAGCTGCGTCCCTCACTCGATTATTCGGGGCAGACCTATTGGATTTCAGTAAACCCTTATGAGCTTTCCGGCGGCGATCCGAAGAAATGGTACCTGGGGCTTGTTCGCGTCTCGCTTGGTCATTCAATCACCGACTGGATCAATCCGCAAACAGGCGCAAACATGCGGGCCCAGCGAAAAATCCTGTTGACGCTCGACATCGATGCGGAAAAACTTCCGGGCGAGAATCGAATCTGGAAAACTTTCAAGCGACAGGTTGGTTACATCCACCTTCCTTCACCCGCACTTCAAATCACACCGAATACCGAATTGATCGGATGGTATAAGTGATCAAGCGGGTCGTCGTTGCTCTCGCCCTTGCTCTGGCTCCGGCGAGCGCTTGGTCGCAGGCATCACCGTATCTGCCGATCGACGACATCGCGTACAAGTACGTCGATGCTTTGATGTCACGGGGAGTGTTGAGAAATCTTTCGTTACTTGAGCGACCGTACGCGGTGGGCCGAGTTCGCGCGGCCATTGATTCCGCGCAAAGCGGCACTAACAGTCGAGTTGTCGTCAGCTACCTGAACGCTCTCTCGACGGCTATACATCGATACGAGCTGCGCAACAAATCCGATTCTGCATCGAAGCGAGCTCCATTTCGCGCGAAAGCTTCATTCGATTTTTACGCGACAGCTCAGACCTCGTCTCTGCGCGAGCTCATGCTCGCCGACTGGAAAGACGACGTCAAACCGGGAATCGCCGGTTACTTCGTGATGGGTGGCGGTCATCTAGCTGCATCGGTTCGCGCAATCCTCGACAATCGACTGAACACAGACCCTGAATTCGCAGGAAGAAAGGATCGAAGCATCGCGGGCCGGGCTGAGGATGGATACATCGGTGGTCAGTGGAAGTATGCGGAGGCCGCGTTTGGTCGCGTCTCAAGATCATGGGGTCCGATCGGCTTCTCCGGTCTGCAGCTCGGCAGTGACGCATACACTTATGATCACCTCTACTCGCGCTTTGGTACCGATCGCATTCATCTCTCGACGGTGATTGCAAAACTCGACAACTACGTGTTGTCGCCGGGAGTTGAGTCTTCTCGGTATTTCTCCACGCATCGTCTTGCATTCCAGCGTGGATCCTGGGAAGGCGCCTTGAGTGAATCCTTCGTCTACTCGGGCGTTGGACGCGGTCTCGAGTTCTCCCTCGTAAATCCGTTCAACGTCTACGCGCTGAGCTGGCGAAATGAAAAAACCGACGGGAACCTGAGCTTTGGCGGTGACGTTGCCTGGCATTCGCGAAAGATCGGCAGCTACAGCGCGCAGCTTCTTGTCGACGACATACAGATCGATCGCTGCGACACCGTGTGTCACGAGCCCTCATCATATGGAATGACGGTTAGTGCGGAAGGAATTCCGATTGCGGGAGATCAGAAACTTTTTGCGTCGTACACTCGCGTGTCGAACCTCGCCTATCACACGCCGACAGTTGGTGAGCGCTACGCGATTTACGATGTTGGGCTTGGCCGCGGATTTTCAGACTACGACGAGGTCAAAGCGGGTATCGATGTCGCATTGATTCCACGAACCCCGCTCAAGCTGTATGCGGCATATCGACGTCAGGGTGAAGGCGACTACCGGCTTCCCTACCCCGACAAAGCCGATTTTGCGACGACCCCCGGAATTTTCGCTGGCGTTGTGTGGAAGACCTCTCGCATAGGTGTAACTGGTGCGACGATGATCGGTCGTGACTTCGAGCTGATTGCTGACGCGGGTGTGAATCGAAGCGTGAATCGATTCCATGAGCTCGGAGTCAACGATACCAACTTCGAAGGACGGGCTAAGGTTGTCTGGGTACCTCGGTGGCTGATCCCATTCGATTGAGTTGGGTCTCTCGCAGCCGCTATCAGCTTCGGCGAGAACAATCCCAAAGTCTCCAATGATCCCTTAGATTCACTCCGATCAGGGCCCTTAGCTCAGTCGGTTAGAGCAGCGGACTCATAATCCGACGGTCGCTGGTTCGAGTCCAGCAGGGCCCATCCCACCGCTATTGCGTTTCAGAATAAGGGTTTAGACGAGGCCTCACACTTCCTGACCTCCGAGCCCAACATTACTTTTCGGATTGCTTTCGGTCGCGTAGCTCAGCTGGTTAGAGCGCTGCTTTCACACAGCAGAGGTCCGGGGTTCGAGTCCCTGCGCGACCATCACCTCTGTCTCGAAGAAAGCAGCGAGACAACTAAATCCAGACACCACACCCCACTCGATGAATTCAAATAAGCTGCGGTTACTCGCTGTCACCGCATTCCTTTTCATCGCCCCGTCACTTGCCCTGGCGCAAACGGCCGAGCAGGTAATGCAGAATCCCGCGCTGCTGAGAGAGCTTCGAGCTCGCATCATGTCCAGCGGACTCTCACCTGACCAGGTTCGCGCTCGACTCCGCGCAGAAGGCTATCCGGAGAATCTCCTCGATGCCTATCTCAGCGGCGGCGATGCAACGTCGGAGCCGACTGGCACCACGGGAACAGGCACTCAGGCAGACGTACTCGGAGCAGTAAGCGCGCTTGGGATTGTCGATACAGTTGACGCCCTTACACTTCGCTGCAGTGCACAGGTTCTTAGCGGTGACACTACTCTCACTGCAAAGGACACAGTCAACATCGGTCGCGAGCGCGCACTCGCTCAGAGAGCTGCACTGAGACAGGCGTGCGCATCTCGCGCAAAGAGACTTTCGACAGCGGACAGTCTCGCGCTTCGGCTCAAGGAAGACTCAGGATTCGTGATCTTCGGTCTCAACATGTTCCGCGAGACCACTTCCCTGTTCGATCCAAATCTCAATGGTCCTATCGACGCTAACTATCGGCTTGGACCTGGTGATCAGATTGCGCTCATTCTCACCGGTGATGTAAACGCTGCATATAATCTCGACGTCACGCGTGAAGGATTCATCGTCGTGCCTCAGGCGGGGCAGATCTATGTAGCCAATCTCACGCTCGGAGAGCTCGAGAACGTCTTGTACACGCGACTCGGCAGAGTGTACTCCGGTGTTCGTCGCGGTCCTGGTGCAACCACAAGATTCTCTGTCAGCCCGGTAAGACTTCGCACGAATCAGATTTTCGTGCTTGGTGATGTTCTAACTCCAGGCAGTTATCGCATTTCAAGTGCGGCGACAGCGCTGACTGCTCTCTATGCGGCACATGGTCCGACAGACAACGGATCTTTGCGCGGTGTTCAGATCAAGCGCGGCGGCAAGACAATCGATGTGCTGGACGTTTACGACTATCTGATCAATGGCGATGCATCGCACGACGTTCGACTTCAGAACGGCGACGTCGTCTTTGTTCCTGTCAGATTGAATCACGTGCGTGTTGTCGGTCAGGTCACTCGGCCGGCGACGTACGAGCTCAAGCCGACAGAGACACTCAACGATGCCATTCGATTTGCCGGGGGCTTCACCGCAGCCGCGTCGACACGCCGCGTTCAGATCGAAAGAATTCAATCCCCCGCTGAGCGTGCGCTCGGCGGACATGATCGCGTGACTCTCGACATCTCTCCTGTTTCGCTGACGGATAATGGCCCAGGCGATGTGCCGATGCGAAATGGTGACGTGGTCCGCGTGTTCGGTATCACTGAGAGAGTGAGAAATAGAATCACAGTCGAAGGAAATGTCTGGCAGCCCGGTCCTCTTGGTCTCGCACCAGGGATGACGGTAGGTCAGGCATTGCGTGCGGCAGGCGGAGTGAAGCCTGACACTTATCTCGGACAGCTTTTCATCTCGCGACTCAATCCTGATTCAACTCGGACGCAGCTTCACGCGAGTCTTGCCGATACGACCGGAAGAGTGATCGGCGATTTCCCGCTCAAGGAAGACGATCAGATCCGCGTTTTCTCCGTCACTGAATTCCGTCCCACGAGATATGTCGCGGTTACGGGAGCGGTGCGGAACAGCGGACAGGTTCCGTTCCGCGAAGGAATGACTGTGCGTGATCTCGTTCTTCTCGCCGGCGGCCTCGAGCAGAGTGCGGATCTTCGTGAAGCGGAAATTGCCAGACTTCCGCAGAACCGCGCCAACGGAGTGACGGCTTCGACCTTCAGAATTCAGCTCGACTCGAGCTATCTCTTCGAGCGTGGTCCCGATGGAAAATATTTCGGACCTCCTGGACTTCCCGCTCCTTCGGGCTCAGCGCCCGAAATCCGTCTGCAGCCTTACGACAACGTCCTGATTCTTCGCCAGCCAAACTGGGAGCTTCAGCGCGAAGTCACCGTGACCGGAGAAGTACAATTTCCTGGAACGTATTCGCTGCGAACGAAAACAGAAAAGATTTCCGACATCATTCAGCGCGCGGGCGGACTCACACGTGAAGCGTACGCAGATGGTGTGACGTTCTATCGCGCCAAGGACAGTGTTGGACGAATCGGTATCGCGCTTCCTGAAGTGCTGCGAAATCCCAGATCGCGCGACAACATTCAGCTGCAGAATGGAGACTCGATTTTCATTCCGCGATTCAATGCGGTTGTGAATGTAAAGGGCGCGGTGAACTCTCCAATTGCAGTCACTTATGTACCAGGGAGAAGTCTCGACTACTATGTTCGCGCAGCCGGCGGCATCACACGCAAAGTCGATCTTCGCTATGCATACGTGACGCAGCCAAACGGAAAGGTCGAAGCGACGGGGGGCAAATTCATTTTCCGCTCGAATCCAAAGCCGCGTCCGGGCAGCACAGTGTACGTTCCTGAAAAGAGTGGAACGACCGGAGTGAATTATCTCGCAACGCTGGGCACTATCGCGCAGCTCGCAGCAAGCTTCGTAGCCATCGCGATCGCCCTCAAGCAATAGCGCAAATGCAATCCGCCGAGCAGGCCATGGCCAGTGACCACCTCACGTTTACGAGGTGGCTCGCTGGCGTTTTGCTTCGGTGGAGATTGATCGCTGCGATCACGATTCTCTCGATCGTGGGAGCAGTTGCAGCGTCATTTATCGTACCTCCGGTTTATCGCGCGAAAGCGTCGTTCGTCGCGAACTCCTCGAGCGCATCGAAGCTGCCAGGCGCAGCGTCCTCATCACCCGGCGTAGGCGGACTGATCTCGCAGCTCGGCGGATCGCTTGGCGGCGATCCATCAGAGTCGCCGAACTTCTACATCCAGCTCTTTGAGAGTCGCGAGCTTCTAACGCGTATTGCGCAGGCGCGATTCCCGAATCCGCGCACCGACGCTCCAAACGACAGCGCGCTTCTGATCGACATCATGAAGATCAAGAAGAAAGATCCGCGTCTTCGGATGGAGGTGGCAGTCAAGAAGCTGAGCAAGGCGATTCAGGCGGGATTCGACATCAAGACGAATCTTGTTTCGCTCTCGGTCGACATGCAGTGGCCCGAGCTTGCAGCACAGGTCGCAAATCGAGTTGTGGAAGAAGTCACCAAGTTCAATCGCGAGACTCGGGTCTCGCGCGCGAAGGCAAAGCGACAGTTCCTCGAGGGTCGTCACGACAGCGCGCAGATGCAGCTGCGCAACGCCGAAGAAACTCAGCGATTTTTCTACGAGCAGAATCGCGGGCTTCTCACGTCGCCCAGTCTGCGGGCTGAGGAACAGCGCATCAAGCGCACGGTCGATATCGCGTCGGATCTCTTCATGTCGATTCAAGGTCAGCTCGAATCTGCACGCCTGGACGAGATCAACGATGCTGCCTTGATCACAGTCATCGACAAGGCGATTCCTCCGCGAAAGGCACAATGGCCCCGCTACGGAGCGCTGCTGATCACTGCAACAGTGCTGGGAATTGTGTTTGGAATCCTTATCGCCGGCAGTCTGGCGGTGCTGGCAGACTGGCGCCTGCGAAATCCCGAATCATGGTCGGACTTCGAGCATTCGCTTGGGCGTGCGCGATCCGATGTTCGATCGGCGATGGGAGTACGGCGCGCTGGTTGACGGCGCGGCTCGTGCATATTCGCCGGGCAGCAATATGGCGAACAGCGCTCCTTCATTCGGCGTAGTAGTTCTCAACTGGAACAATGCGCACGACACCATTCCATGCATCGAGTCACTGCTTGGAGCGGATCCAAGGCCTGCGCATGTAGTCGTCGTCGACAACGGTTCGACTGACGGCTCGGTCGCAAAGATTCGTCGATGGGGACGCGAATACGGCGTAGTGAGCGAGAATGGAACGCTGCCGTGGCTGATCGTGATCGAGGCCGGAGCCAACCGCGGATTTGCTGGTGGAAATAATCTTGGTCTGGAGCTTCTCGAGAATCAGACGAGCGTCACGCACCTGATGCTGCTCAATAACGATGCGACTGTTGCTCCTGATTTCTTCGCTAAGATCTCATCAGCAATCGAGAATGCACCGGATGCAGGTCTGATTGGCGGGACGATCCTCGAGGATCCGGCGCGCGATCGAGTCTGGTTCGCGGGCGGGACTGAGCTCCCGCTGCGAGCGCTGTATCGTCATCGCCTCGATGTCCCTCGTGCTGATGATCCTGTGCCAACGGATTTCGTCACGGGCTGCGCAATGGTCATCTCGCGTCCCGTGATGAAAAAGATCGGTCGTCTCGCGGAGGTTTATTTCCCGCTCTACTGGGAAGACGGCGAGTATTCGTTCCGTGCGCGCCAGGCAGGATTCCCTGTACTGTATGCGCCGCGAGCGACAGTTTATCACAAGGTCGGCGCGACCATGGGTCCCGCGCATGTCTCTCCAGTTGTGGCGTATTGTCAGAACCGCCTTCGTGTGTTCTATGTGCGCCGCAATTATCGGGGTTGGACGCGCGCTGCAGCGCTTGGCTATCTCGCTTTTACCAAGCCTGGTCGTGCAGTGATCGAGGCCGCGAAGGGTCGGCCGCGAATTGGCTGGGAGATTTTGCGCGGCACCGTGTCGGGTTTCGTGAGTAGCGAAGCGCGCAGCTGAAAAACGGTCGCCGGACGCGGGTCACCGGACGCCGGTCACCGGACGCCGGTCACCGGACGCGGGGCACCGGACGCCGGTCACCGGACGCGGGGCACCGGACGCCGGTCACCGGACGCCGGTCACCGGCGACAGGCGACAGGCGACAGGTGACAGCTGACAGGCGACAGGCGACAGGCGACCAATGACCGGCGACCAACTAAAACAACAGGACTGACCCTGAGAGTCGAGCCAAAGCTTTTCAGAAAGACACGGAATCTATGGCTCGCCCGCGGGTCAGAGATCGCATCTCCCCTCCTCAAGCTTGGCGCGAGGATAAGATCGCGTGGAGAGAGAAAGCCGCGATCGGAGTGGAAACGCGGACTGATCATCAGTCACACGCACATCGGCGACATACTGTATCGAACGTGTTCGCTGCCAGCTTTGCGCGAGTATCTCCCTGATTGTGAATGGGCGTACCTCACGTCTCCGGGATCGGCTGAAGTTCTCGAGAACAATCCACACGTCGCCGAGATACTTCCGTTAGTCAAAGGCGAGAACAGCTGGGAGCTCGTCAACGGCGGCTTCAGCGCACTATCCAGGCGAAAGTTCGATGTCGTGCTGTGCAGCAATACCCTTCGCCACTATCCGGATCTCGTACTTGCCAGTGCCCTTGGGATACCGGAGAGATTTGGATTCAGTGGAAAAGGATTCTCCGGCTTGATCAACAATCCGGTCGAGATGGACTTTCCACAGGCTTACGCATCGTATTTCCAGAAAATGGCGGGCGCTGCAATCGGCAGAAGCATCGACTGGACTCTTCATCCAAAGCTTTATCCGGGTGAAATGGATCAGAGCAAAGCCGGCGAGCTCTGGAATTCTTTCGGGTTTGACGGAACAAGCCCTGTCGTCGCGTGCTCGATAAGGACGAGGCAGGCCGGCGGCAACTGGCCCGACGAAGTAATCATGTCGGTGCTTGAAGACGCCCGTGCCCGATTTGATTTCGAGATCGTGCTGTGCGGTGTCTCATCCGACGAACAGCACCTGAAATCTTTCGCGGCTCAGCTTCGCTACCCTGCGCACATTCTCGCAGGCGAAGCGGGTTTGCTCGCATTCGCTGCCTTCCTCGGAAAGTGCACAGCGCTGGTTACTCTCGACTCGGGCCCCCGCCACATCGGCAACGCTATGGGTATTCCGGTGTTGTTCGCTCGAAATCTCTCACATTCGATGGTCGAAGCTGGATCCTACTGCGACAATGAGGTCGATCTCGCGCCGCCAGTCGAATATCTCGACGATGTCGAGACGGATCGCGTGGCCCGGTCTCAGCCAGTCGGCTTGCTTGCCGATAAGCTGATCGAAGTTCTCCATGAAAAAGGGTGGACCTGAGCAACTACGAACTACGAAACTACGAAACTACGGAACTACGGAACTACATTAACTGCTCTGAAGCACAGATGACGCAGATGTTCCGCAGATGACGCAGATGAACTACGGGTGATAAAGGGGGAAGCGGAACTACGCGTTTGAAAACGATTACGAGAGCAACCCAAGTCCTTGTTAGTTTCGCGGAATGACAGACCCTAACGAAGGCAATCGCGATGCGCTTACTCATTCTATTATCGGCGCCGCGATCAGAGTGCGTAAAGCTCTTGGATGTGGTCTACTTGAATCCGCGTATCACACATTCATGTGTCACGCGAAACGTAGTTCCGTTGTTCCCCTTTAATACCCGTAGTTCATCTGTGTCATCTGCGGAACATCTGCGTCATCTGTGCTTCAGAGCAGTTCGTGTAGTTCCGTAGTTCCGTAGTCACAGCAGAACCGCAAGCGTCGTCCCCTCTATCCAGCGAAGCCCGCCAAACTCCGGCTTCAGTTGCCTAAGCTCATTCAACGCTCGCGTCACACCATCCCAGCGCGAGTAATCGTGCCAGACAATCACTCCACCCTCGCGCAACATCTGCAAAGCGTGAAGCGAATCGTTGATGACGTACTCGTACGTGTGAGAGCCGTCGACGAAAACGAAATCGATTCCGTGGTAGAACTCGCCAAAATCGAACGTGCCCGAATCTCCGTAGAGCTGCTCGATCTTCGCAGCGACATCACTCGTTCGATATCGAGAGCCTGATTCGCTCTTGTCAGCATACTGGACTTCATGTGCGTGAATCGGTGCAACAGCGGCATCGATTCCCTCGCGCGGAAGATCCAGCGTGTACACTCGAGCATCGCCCGGTGAATTCGCTGCGAGGTTGACGGTGGTTCGTCCGTCGAATGTGCCAATCTCGAATAATCGGCGCGGCTTGAACGCCTGAACGATCCGGCAGATCGTGACGAGCTCGCGCTCGCTCACATTGCCATCCACCGCATCGATCTCCCGGATGTCGAGCAATCCCGCCGAGGGAACGAGCGCTGACGCTTGAACCTGAGGAAGCTCTACCGGCTCACGAGCATCATAGTTGTATCCGAAATGCCGGCATAGCTCGACAATCGCTGCGCGATTCTTCCATTTCCACCAGCCCGCACCGAACAGGTAGGCCGCACCGGCGGCGCCGACCGCCCATGGTCGGACAAACCCTGCAGCGCGTGTGAGCCCACCGGGATGGGAAGGCGGTGAACCTCCCTCCAGCGTGAGCACGCTAGTGAACCGGCTGAACAGTCAGCGAGCGTCTTGTCGCGAGCAGTCTCCATAGAGGAGTCTCGAGCAGTCTCGACGCGGCGATGAACAGGAGCGCTGCATCAAACGTGACGCGGAGAGTCCACGCGATCGCAGCGCCTGGAACTCCATAGCGGTGAATCAGGAGATACACAACCGGAATGTGAATGAGCAGCTCGATCATATGGAACTTCGCGTTCACGTCGGGGCGGCCCATGGCAACGATAAAGCTCGACGGTATGTGCGCGAGCGAATTCATCAACACACCGAACGCCAGGATCCGAACGGCAGTACCTCCCTGCTGCGCGAACGTCTCACCCAGCCAGAGCCGCAGCAACATTGGTCCAAAGAACAACAGCACAAGGGCGGGCACAGTGAGAATCAGCGTCATGTTGCGAACTGCTTTCGCAAAAACTCGCTTGATGCCGGACGTATCCCCGGTTGCGTGCATTCCGCTGACCGATGGAAAGAGCGCGTTCACCAGGCTTGCCGGCACAATCAGCATTCGGACGACTCCATCGAACGGAGCCGTGTAGTAGCCAACCGCTGAGAGTCCGACAAATGCGCCGAGCATGAATCGATCGAGATAGATGAGGAGCGGGCTCACGACGTTCGATACTGACATCCATCCACCAAACGCGAGCAGCGGACGAAGCATCGACCAGTCATCGGGGAGCGACCACCTGAGTTTCGGAAATGCCTTATGAACGGCGATCGCGGAAATAGCGCAGAAAAAAATCCGCCCGACAAAAAACGCCGTCAGGATTGCCGGAAGCTTGAATCCCTGCGACGACATGATCGCCGGGATCAGGAATGACGCGAGACTCGAAGGAATGCGAATCGCGTTGCTCATGTCGAATCGATGCGCAGCTTCGAGCACTCCGCGGAGACTTACCAGCAGCAGCGTCACCGGAATCAACGCACCGAGCACCCGGAACACTGCGATTGCTTCCGCTTTCATGTCCGGCCCGATCTCGAACACGTAATTCGCGAGAAGCGGGGCTGCGAGAGCGAACGCAATTCCACCAATAACCCCAAACGTCACCTGACTGACAACGGAGACTACAACGAGGTGAGAGACTTCGTCATCGCCAGTCGCGAGTTTTTCAGCAACGTGCTTGGTGGTTGCGCGACCAAGCCCGAGATCGAAAAGGCCCGAGTACTCGAGAAGCGCGAGCGTAAGCCCAAGAAGTCCAAATCGCGCGGCGCCCAGGTTGCGCGTTATGATTGGCATCACCGCAACACCGACAAGCAGCGGGAAGCTCAGGCCGCCGAAATTGAGAATCGTGTTGCGGACTATCGACTTCCTGTCACGCGTGGACGGAGCTGTCACGCTTTGCTCCGCGCCAGAAGCGCTGATTCGGCAGCATCGAGAACTTCGTCGACCGCAACGTGAGTGGTCGATCCCCACGGAGCGCCGTTCCCGATGACAGCGTGATTGAGTCCACGCGGTCCGTAAGCTTTGGGATTGCCCGTTCTGAAAACCGCAACAACAGGAACTCCAAGTGCCGCCGCCATGTGCATCGGCCCGCTGTCATTACAAAGCACAAGGTCGCACTGGGTAAAAAGAGCCATCATCTCCCGAATCGATGTTCTCACGAAAGCGGCGTTCTGTCCGGGCTGCATGTTGCTTCCACTTCCCTCCGGATCAACGAATACAATCAGCTTCGCTCCATGACGTTCTGCGAGAGAACGTCCAACCTGTGAGAAGTTATCGACTGACCAGCGTTTAGCGGCATGACTTCCACCTGGATGAATTCCGACAACGAGATCTTCCGCCTGTATATCGTATGACACGAGCAATTTTCGGGCAGCCTCACGCTCGTCGTCTGTAACCGTTAGAACCGGCTCGGGAACCTCGGCGATTTTTCCCGGGGCACTCTCGCGAAGCGGTTCGAGAAGAGCCATCCAGTCGTCAACCTTGTGCTGATCCGCCGACGGGGCTTCAATGGCGTCAGTGAGAAGAAATCCGCCGCCGCCGAAGTCATACCCAACTCTTCGCTTCGCCCCGATCGATCGCGTGAGCACATTGCTGCGCAGATCCATTCGGCAATCGAGGCACAGGTCGAACTGCTGTTCCTTGAGACTGCGGACCAGCTCACGAATCGCAAGCTTGTCATATCGCGACGGATCATACTTGTCGCTCATTGCCGTCCAGGGAAAATCGAAGGTCACGATCTGATCTACCAGATCGCTGGAAGCCAGCAGCTCGCACGCGTGCTTCTTGGCGAGCAGGGTGATCTTCGCCTCGGGGTACATCGCGCGAAGAGACTGCAGCACTGGCGTTGCAAGAACTACATCGCCCATGTGCCACAGCTCGAGCACGAGAATCTTTCGCACCGGCTGCGTGCCATCGTGATTCTCGCGAAGAAAGACTGCGGACATAGGTCCGGCGAGCGCGTCGAACATCGCCAGCATCGCCTGCTTCTTTCCTGTGACTGGCCACGTCCTCGCCAACTATCGCCTCGCTGAACCAGAACTGCGGTACCGCGTACCGGTCAAACGCGTCATCGTGCGGCGACCTCGCGGAAAAGGTCATCATACTGCGACGCGATCTTTTCCCAGGTGTAGTTGTCGCGAATTCTTTCAGGCCCCATCGCTCTCAAGGTCGCCACCCTGCCCGGATCGGATTCGATCGAGCGAATTTCATTCGCAAGAACATCGACATCACGCGGAAAGAATATCCCGCCATCGGCCAGAACTTCACGATTGAAAACCGTATCGAGTGCGAGAATGCAGTTTCCATATCCCATCGCCTTGAGCAGCGATGGATTGGTACCTCCAACAGAATGACCGTGAAGATACGCAAAACAGTTACAGTGAAGCTCGCGAATTATTTCCTGGTCATCGATGTGGCCGGTTAGAATCACATTCTCGCCAACCATCGAGCGCAGCTTCTTATGAAATGGACTGTCATAGTTCGCCCCACCCGCAATCACGAGCTTGCGCTTCGAGCCCGATTTGAGAAAAGCCTCAGTGATCAGGTCTGCATGGTTCTCCGGAATCAGGCGGCTTGCAATCAAATAGTATTGATCGCGCTCGACACCAAACTGTTTGATCAGATCGGGATTCGCTGACGATTCGACGTAAGCTCCATAAGCAATCATGGTCGTTTCCTTCGAGAACTGCTCGCGATAAAAATCCTGCATCGCCCACGCATCCGTGACCAGCTCGGTACAAAATCTCACCGCAGAACGCGCAGCCGAGAGGAAATAAAAGCGGGCGACAGGTCCCCACTTGGCGCGAGTCCAGTCGAGTCCGTTCACGTTCATCACGACTTTCTTTCCGAAGAGCCTGCACAGCGCAGCATGATGGCCCATTCCGACGTTCACAAAGAAAAAAATCTCGTAGTTCCCGCGCGTGAGCGCGTGAAGAACGGCAAAGAACGTCGACAGCACTCCGGAGAAATTCTTTCCGCCGGGCGAAGGCACATAGACCAGCCGCACGCCCTTGTATTCCGGCACCCTCATTTCTTCGGGAAATGATCCGCGCCTGCAATACATCACCACATCATGACCCATAGCAGCAAGCCTCGGCGCAATTTCTCCGAAGCCTGTCTCGAATCCTGTGAAGTGAAGCTTGGGCATCGTCATGCCGTAAAGGCCAAGCATCCCGATGCGAAGTTTCCCTGAAGCCCGGTCGCTCCTCAGAGGAGGCGGGCCGTCCACGTCTCCGGCACGAGTGGAGATTCGATCTCGATCGGCAGATGATAAGCGAAAGGCTTGGGGCCGTGCTGCGTGATCCAGTCGATGATGCTCTGAAGTCCGTCGCGCAGTGAGACCGTGGTCTTATAGTCCAGAAGTCTTCGCGCCTTGTCGGCTGAGCAAGTGGCGTATCGAACTTCGCGCGGGCGATCGGGAACGTACATCGGATCCAGCTTGAAGTTCAAAAGATCGGCGATGGTTTCCGCGAGCTCGTTGATCGAGACGTATTCCTCGTCAGGACCGATGTTGATCACCTCGCCGGACAAGCCGGGCATCGTTCCCATCTTGATCAGAGGATTCACGCAGTCCTGCACGAACGAGAAGCACCGCTTCTGTCCGCCGTCGCCGTAGATCAACGGCTGCTTACCCTGCAGCATGCGGTTGATCATGATGCTCGCGACGTTGCGGTACGGATCGTCGTACTTCTGCTTGGGACCGATGATGTTGTGCGGAACCGCAATCACGTACTCGATGCCATGAGTGTCGCAGACGTTCTTCACGAGCAGCTCGGCCGCATACTTCGCGATGCCATACGGATCGACTGGCTGAACCGGCTGGTCCTCGACAAAGGGAACAGGGCCGTTGCCGTAGCGCGCCATGCTCGAGCAGTTGACGAATCTTTTCACTTTGTTCGTCGCCGCTGCAGCGAGAATTCCCGCCGTGTTCTGGTAGACGTGCTGCGCAATCAGCGCCGGAGAAAAAACGCTCAGGCCTTCGGTTGCGATTGCCGCGCAATGAAAAAGGATGTCGACGTCCTTGGTCAGACGCTTCATTGCGGCGACATCGCCGCAATCCGCCTGCTCGAAGTCGATTCCCTCGGGAAGATTCTGCAGGTCTCCGCCGATCATGTTGTCGCAGCCGGAGACCTGGTGATTCCCTGCTATGAATGCATCAGCCAGATGGCTTCCGAGGAATCCAGCAGCCCCGGTTACAAAAACTTTCAAATCTGATCCTCTGATAAATGATCGGTCGCGTTATGCCGCTGCTGAAATTCTGAGATTGTCTCTCCGAT
Organism: Gemmatimonadota bacterium; assembly: GCA_046732835.1. Taxonomy (GTDB): domain Bacteria; phylum Gemmatimonadota; class Gemmatimonadetes; order Gemmatimonadales; family Gemmatimonadaceae; genus UBA4720. The sequence continues at coordinate 75,096 of JBKPNY010000080.1, forward strand.
GAGGCTATCGGAGAGAAGACCTAATAAGCTCCCTCACGTCGAACAACTGCCGGCAAGGTTCTAAACATGATAGACACGTCAAGCCAGGGAGACCACTGCTCGATGTACTGTCGATCGAGATAGACTACGTCCTCAAAATCGACGACCGATGATCGGCCTGACACCTGCCAGAGGCCCGTGATGCCCGGCTTTGCATCGAGCCGGCGGAAATGATGATCCTGATAATTCGCGAAGTCCGCCTCGAAGAACGGTCGCGGCCCAACCAGCGACATTTCCCCGCGAATGACATTCCAGAACTGCGGAAGCTCGTCGAGACTCCAGCGTCTCAGGAGTGATCCGAGTCGAGTGACGCGCGGATCCTCGGGAATCTTGAAAAGTCTCGAATCGCCGCTGTGATTCAGGTGCGAGAGCTCATGCTTTTCAGCGTCAGCTCCAACGCGCATCGTGCGGAACTTGAGCATCCTGAAGCGCCGTCCGCCCAGGCCTGCGCGATCCTGCGTGAAGAATACAGGGCCTGGCGAATCGAACCTGATCGCGATGGCTATCAGCGCGAGCACTGGCGCGAGAAGGATGATTCCGACTACCGCCCCTACGACATCGACGACGCGCTTTGTGATTACCGCGGAAGCTTTCAAAACGGGAGCGCCAAGCTCGAAGAATGGTTGATCCTGGTGCCACACAAGCGCGGGTCGAACTCCCGCGATTTTCACTGCGCGAGCGGGATACAGCAGCTGACAACCTGCAGCGAGACTCGCTTCGCGGACGTTGATGATCTGCTGATCGTTGAGATGCTGGCAGACAACCACCGCCTCGACGTGATGCGCATCGATGATCTCCGGGAGATCGCGCACAGTGCCAAGCACTCCATCGAATGTCGCGCGACCAACGGGAACGTATCCGGCGAGGGAGTAATCTCCGCCTGCGCCAATGACCGCCCTTTCGAGGTGAAGGCTGTCTTCTTTTCTATCCGTGATGAGAACTGCGGGTGCAGCTCCCCGCGCTCCGGGCCATACCCGACTCAGGAATCTCTCGGTCGCCATTCGCGTGGCAAAGAGCACAATCCACGTGAGTGATGCAGTCGCGACATAGACAGCCACAGCTTCGACGAGATTCCCCGACGTCACCATGCTCCACAGAAGAATCGCGGCTGCAAGAGAGGAAGCCGCGAGGAGTCGAAGTGTGCCGTTGAGTCTGCGATGCCGGCTGTAGTTGCCTGTAACTACAAGGCTCGCGATTACCGCGAACCCGAGATTCAGAGTGGTACCGTACCCGGTATCGAGCGCTCGCGCGAACTGGGTCGCGATTGACTGGCCAAAGAGGTCGCCCTGAGCTGCGATGGATGACAGAACCTCGCAGACAAAGACCGCGACGATATCGCCCAGGAGAAGCACTCCAAGACGCGTCGCGATACGGGCCGTGTGCCTTTTGACCGAGACAGGTCTCCGTTCACGCAGCTTGGTGCGAACCCTGAGGGGAGATGCGCCATACGCAGCCGGTGCGAGATTTCCGGGTGCAGACGTCAGTTGGAGATGGTGGTGACTAGCTAGCGACGAGCGTTTCGCCATCAGGCTGGATTTTGCGTTTTACAATTACCCTGGCGGCCCTCGCGCCGCCCCGCCTCAAGCGTGGGCAAGTTGCTGGCCAGCCTGAATTTACACGGCCGGGTCATCTGGCGCGACGACCAGGTGTGAATGTTCCGATTGTCACACTTATTGTCCTGTTCCGGATGTCCATCGTCGAGTTCCCTTTGGGACACCCCGACTGCTCCTGGAACCATGCGTTCAGTCGATTTCCAAGGGTGATGTCAGCGGAGATGTATCCCCAGCGGCTGGACGCAGATCCTCGTGCTCCCGGAAAGATGCTGACGTCGTGAATGCAGTATCCCTGATAACGAGCAAATCCATACGTGCTGTGAATGTCCTCGTTCCAGCGAATTCGTCCGGCAAAGATGCCGAAGCTCCACATAGGGTCGATAAAATCCGCCGCCAGCCACTGGCTCGATGCTCCGGGGCCGATCGCTGCCCCAAGTGGCTGGCCCATCTGCGTGTAGCCCTGGATGACTTTTCGGCTGGTGTAGAAGCTTCCCTGCGGCCGGTCTCGCCATGTTGCGCTCTGCTCGACTGATGTCAGCTCTCCCTGAAAACGGAAACGTCCCGCAGTCGTGAACGCCGGCCGCGCGTACTGAACGCCAAGTGTGTAGCCCTGACTGTGGTTCGGAGCGGTAAAAGCGTCGCGCAACGAGTATGGAAATTCGAGCCGTGCCCACTCGAACCATGTCTCGAATCCGTCATTGGGAAGGACGTATCGTCCGAACAATGAGAATATCTGGTCGCGCCCTCCGGGACTGACTACGGAATCGCTGAGAGATCGATTGTTGGGTCGGCCGACGTTGGAGAACGCGTCGAGAAAATTACGAGGGACTCGTCCCCACCCTGTGGTTGTTGCATAAACCGATCGCGCACCGCCAATGACGAGGTTTTTCGCAATGTTCGGCCGAATAGAAAATGCGAACGCACTGAGGGATCGGACGTTGTTGTTCGCTGTCGTGTCGAACCAGTGTGATTCTGTCAGGCCGCCAATGATCAACCGCGCTTCGACCGATGCGATTCGATTCTTCCACGGATGCGAAGTTCGAATGAAAGCGTGAGGAAATCCAGGAGCGTTATTACTTAGTATCAAAGCGTTACGAATTCCCGGTCCCCACCACTGGTTCTCGTTCGAAATGCCTGCGGCTGCTCCGCCGTATTCCACCATCGCGGTCGATTGACCTGCATCGAGTCGCTGTATCGATTTATCTCCAAACCGGGTTGGAAGGTCGATCGAGTACGGACCGAGAGCGTACCACGGAAATACAAACCCCTTCCCTGCACGTTCTTCGGGGACTGGCGGCGAATAGAAACGAAGTGTATCGCGAAGCAGGAAATAGTCGTTCTCGGTGCGAACTATTTCGGGCGCCAGTATCAGGCGGAAAGGACCCGCTGCCAGGTCCGCACCAATGAGCATGCGCGAACTAGTGCCAACTCCCGCCCAAACAGGACCATCGTTGATCGAAAAGGGAATCGCGTTGTTGTTGACCGCGTAATACTCGGGAGCAATGACTGCTGCTGACCACCACGTATTCGATTTCGCCCGCGGATTCAGCGAAGAAGCTGAGCGAATCAAGTATCCGTCGAGATCCGCTCGACCCTGAAGCTGGTCCAATCTCGTTCTGTCATCCGGTAATCCGTACACCAAAGTCAAAGGTGTTACGAAGCGCAGCAGCAGTGAGCTGGAATCCGGATGCGATTGCGCACATGCGACACGCGGCGCAATCAGCGCTGCGATTGTCAGCACTATCGCGATCGTTGTCTTAAATTGTGGAACCTTTTTTCTGACCATGACGGGCGAAACTTACCATGCCGCACGAAGTGAATGAATAGAAAAAGCGCCAACGTCGCTCGAGCAGTGTGCGCGCTTCTCACTGTTTTCCCTTCGATTGCAGGTGCTCAGGTTACAGCAGGAGACCGGAGCGTTCGCCACGAAATCTTTCCCAACAGCGTCGCCGATAATTATCTCCGATACTTGCAGACCATTGGAAAGGTCCCGCTGTACCCATGGAGCTCACGCCCGTTTTCACAACGCGAGCTTTCCACGTTGCTGCCAAAAGACAGCCTTCATCCGTGGGCTGAAAGGTTCGATAAGACTCCGTGGGGGAATGGCGGAGTCAGCTTTGGTTTCATTCAGCCCGCAACGAGCTTGCGCTTCAACTCGGCATTCCCGTACGGCTCCAACGACGGACCTGTCTGGGCTGGACGCGGACTAACGTCCTCGTTGCAGGCTGGCTTTTTTGCCGAGTGGGGACCGGTCACGTTGACCGTCGCACCGATGTCGTTTCGTGCCGAGAATTCCGATTTTGACATCATCGCAACGGGACGCCCGGGGGGTGCCGCTTTCGGTGACCCAAAGTTCGTTGGAGTGGACCGTCCCCAGCGATTCGGGAATTCTGCCTACACGCAGATCGATCCCGGTCAATCGACTCTCCGCGTGGACTTTCCATTTGTCATGGCAGGGGTAAGTACTGGTAACCAGCAGTGGGGACCTGGCCAGGAACTACCAGTCATTCTCGGCAACAACGCAGCGGGTTTTCCCCATCTCTTTGTCGGCACCAGCGAACCCGTTGATCTTTTCATCGCAAAGATTCACGCAAAGCTGATGTGGGGCGAGTTGTTCCAGTCAGATTACTCTTCGGTCACGGGCGCGTCTCACTACCTCAGTCCCCTGGAGCCAGGCACGAAAAGATTCACCACTGGAATTGTTTTTTCTCTACAGCCGCGCGGTCTGACGGGACTGGAGTTAGGGGGAATCCGATTCTTCCACTCCATATGGCCAATTTCAGGGCTGCCGCGAAGCTATGCGACGAAGGTTTTTCAGGGAATTCTTAAAAAGGATCTTTCTGCTGACGCGATCAGAGATCCTCGCTTTCCGCCGGATCAATCCATTGGGATAGCCGACAATCAGCTGGTATCGGTGTTCGCTCGCTGGGTTCTGCCGCGAAGTGGATTCGAGATAAGCGCGGAGTACGGACGCGATGATCACAGCTATGATTTCCGTGACCTCGTACAGGAAATCGACCACTCGCGCGCTTATTCAATCGGCGCAAGAAAAGTATTCAAGGAATCGGCGACTTCCATGACCGCGGGCCGAATGGAAATCATGAACTTCCAGCTTCCCCAGATTGCCCGGTATCGTGGTGAAGGAGAGATGTACGTTCACGGTCTGATTCGTCAGGGACACACTTACAAAGGCCAGATGCTTGGCGCGGACGTCGGCGTTGGAACAGGAGCGGGTTCAGTCACGGCAGTGGATCATTTCACGCCAAAGGGTCGATGGACCGCGTCATGGACTCGAGTCGTGCGCCAGGAAAATGGTGACTACACTTTGCTGGGCGTCAGAAGTCCCCGATCGATCGATGTCACTCATGCACTCGGGTACGAAGCCACCAGGTTCTTTGATTCCTTTGAACTCACATATGGACTGACGCTCGTTCGCGATTTTAATCGGGATTTCAAATCCGACGTAACGAACGTGAACGCGACCCTCGGCGCTCGATACGTGATCTATTGATGCGCGTTCAGCTCGCGTGGACCATGGTCACCGAGCTGCTTGTGACCATCTCGGGGATTCTGATCTTGAAGCTCGCTGCGTCACTGCTCGGACCAGCGGGGTTTGGTGAATACACGCTTAGCCGGCGGGCAGTCGCACTGCTTTACTTGCCGCTTGTCATGGGACTTGGTATCGCTGCACCACGATACATCGCGATTGCACGTGCGGGTGCGATGGAAGGCTTCTCGGAAAGCCGCTTTGCAACTGCAACGCTGACCGCCGGATTGTTTCCCCCGCTTACGATTGCGCTGCTGCTCAACGCAGCACCTGGCTTTGGTGCGATGCTTCTCTTTGGAAGCACTTCGCTGAACTATCTGGTTCCGCCCGTGACCATGGCGTTGGCGGGAATCGCCCTGCATTCGATGGTTTATGCAGTTTATCGAGGCAGATCGGAGATGAAATTCGCAAACGTGCTGCAGATCATCGACCTTGCCCTGGTGCCGCCTCTGGCGTTCTCAGTTGGGGAGAAGAACGCAGCGTCAGTTCTCGCATTGACGGGCACGATGTGGCTGTCTGCAAGTGCGATTGCACTCATCCACATTCTCTATCGTGAGCGATCCGAATGGCGCGGGTTCTCCAGCATGAGAGAACATCTCGCAGTGCTCCTTCGATTCGGGCTCCCTCGTGTACCGGGAGAAT
>JBKPNY010000081.1:0-1651 GCA_046732835.1 Gemmatimonadota bacterium
GGCGAAAAGACTGTTGACACGAGCAAGGACGTTGGGGAGAAGACCGTCGAAGGTGCAAAGAAAGTCGGCAGCGAGGGCGCTAAAGGCGCAAAGAAAGTCGGCAAGGCAGTGAAGAAGGTAATTCCTTAACTTCTAAACTCGAGGACGAAGATTAGGTAACGACGGGCAGTCCAGCGTGGCTGCCCGTTTCCATTTGCTGATGTTGTGAATAGCGCTCGAAGCGATTGAGCTTCTCGGGAGACTTGCGTCGCGGTTCCCGTTGCTTCAGCAGTAGGATGAAGATGATCGCTGCACCGAAGCGCCTTGAAATCCTAACTTGATGAGTTTGTGTTGAACTTCATCGCTGGAAAGTGGGTTCTTAGGCCCTAATATTACTCCTGCTATTACTGAGCGATTAGGGAATGGCAACGCGATATAAGGCACTTCTTGTCCATCTTTATCACGCTTCATGACGTCGACGGGCATAGTCGGGCGTTCGTTCTCGTCATGTCCTCCGACATCGATCCACGAATCTCCATCCTTTACAAGAAGATGAACTAAACGAACCTCTCGTTCTTCGAAGAAGGAGGGATGTTTCATCGCGATTAGGTCGAGAGCGAAGTCTATCAATACTTCCGACAGGGCCAATGTCGCTGGCTCTGTGCCGATTTTCCAGTACTCGTAAAATAGTCGAAGGGTGTTGAGTATTAATTGATTCTGTTGCTCAGATTTATAACTGACAGACGTCATATGAACCGGCATTTTGCGGAGCACTTTAGGATTGAACTTGATCGCGAACCCGGTAGCATCCGCAGCATATGCTCGCCATTGACTCAGTAGATCTCCATTACGTGAAAATGATGCGACTAAGGGCAACATGTGTGGATCTGGCCTCGTTAGTGAAGCCAGAATGAACTCTCGAAATTCTGGTGGAAAGTTTCTGGCGTTACTGCCAAGCACAAGACCCACCGCTTTGCGCCCCCACCATAGTTCTTCTTCGTCGTTCATGGACCAAACACTTGAAAGCCATAACGTTTGGCTGTTAAGGATTTCCCAGAATGCGGTTTCGGAACAGTAGTGAAAAAGCGATTCACCGTTTTGTGGTCGATAGTAAAGATGCGCAAGATCCTTTCGTAACGCTTTAGAGTTCATTAAAACCTCTCAATCACTCTGCGGGTGCTAAATTTTCTCCACCCAAACGAAGATTCTTGTGCTATGGTCCTAGCACGCCTCCATACAAAGAAGCGGGCCGACTTGTGGTTGCTCACAAAGCCGACCCTAAGACCTCAACCCTTCAACAGAAAGGATTGAAATCCATGACTACTCATAGTAGCGCATCAGTGCGCGTCGAAACACCTCACGAAACCGAAACAACCATAATCACAGTCAGCGATGCTACCAAACGCCGTGCTGAGTCAGTGATAAACGACAGAACGATCGATCCACAGTGGCGGACGATTATCCGCGCCGCTTTGGTGTTAAATGACCCGTGGCTTGCTGAACTCCTGAGCCGCGCCGAGGCTGGCGAAAACATCATCGACACATTCGAATCCATGCGGACACCCGGCGACGAAGAAGATGACTCAATTACAAGAAAGATGGAGGCATTGGCAGAGATAATCTGCCAGGCCGGCAATGAGTCTATGGCCGCACTCTTTGTACTGATGGGAAC
>JBKPNY010000082.1:0-11067 GCA_046732835.1 Gemmatimonadota bacterium
TCAATCGTTTCTTGGTGAGCTCGGTGAATGTGCACGATGCTTCTATCTTCTCGACGCACGCAGTTGGCTCACCCTCGTTCAGCGGAGGGAAATACGCTGCGCGAATCGGCTCGTAAATGAATGGCGTAAGGCCGATTGCAAGCACCAGCAGTCCTTTTACGAGAAGACGCCAGTCGAGGAATGTCTGCCATCGCTTGACGAGAATCGCAACGCCAACAGCGGGCATCGCGAGAAATCCTGCGGGGTGATTCGCGTATCCAAGTCCCAGCAGATACGCCACCATTAGAAGACGCTTGTTCGCCTTCGGTCCCGTTGGATCATCGGTCCACGAGATCATGAGCCACGACACCGCGGTGAAGAAGAAAAGCGTCATGGTGTAGACCTTCTCGTTCACCACGCTCTGGTTCCACACTGTGAAGGCAGTGGCGCCAATCAACGTTCCGAGCGCGGCACCTGTCAGTCGCTGCCAGCTCTTAGGCAGCCAGCCGGAAAGAATTCTTTCAGTGACGAGGAACCAGAAGCCGGCAGACGCCGCACTCGCAAGCGCGGCCATCGTGTTGATCTGTTGCGCATAGTTGCCCGGCAACGGAAGCTCGCCGAACACGTGCGCGATCAGCATGAAGAACGGATTTCCCGGCGGATGCGGAAGCCCGAGGACCTTTGCCGCAGCCATGTATTCGCCGGTATCCCACATCCATGCGGAAGGCGAGATAGTGATGTAGTAGAGAATGAAGACAAGAAGCGCGGCGATAGCGGCGGCCTTGTACGACGGCTCGTAGTTGGCGCCCGAGTCAGGCGCAGCTTTCGCCGCAGTTTTTGTCGGAGGCTTTCCTGCTCCAGCCCTTGCAGTAGCTGCTGTCATTTCGTGTTCGTGGAAGTTGCTTTCGGAAGATCGCCCACGCGCTTCATGCGCGGCCTCTCTTCCGTCGGACCGCCGATGTCGGCGCTCATCGTATCGATGTCGCCGTCGGCGTCGAGCGCGAACGTGACGAGGTTGGTCCCGTCACGATGATCACGCCATTTAACCTTGAACGTATCGTAATGCCAATGCTCCATATCGCCTACCATTTTCGGCGCCATGTCGAGCACCAGGTGCTGACCCTCGACCCGCACGGTGACACTACCATATAGACTGTCCTGATAAACTCCGCTATATCGCTCGAGCGGCAATGACGGACGCGTGTTTGGCACCCGCCTGGCATCTGCCTCTCTTTGATCCTTTGCGTCGATCGAGTCGAACGACGCTTTCTCGACGAGAGAAACGCGGCTCCAGTCACGCGGCGGTGCCTTGAGCTGCATGTCCATTGCCTTGTACATGATGGATTCGCGAAGCGCGTTTCCGTCGAGATTAGTCAGCACTACTATCCCAAAGCGTTCCTCTGGAAGTAGTCCGACCATGGCGTTCATCCCCGCGAGATTGCCGGCATGCGACATCATTTCCTTCCCGCGATAATCCATCACCTGCCACCCGAAGGCGTAGCTCCTCACGTGAGTGAACGGATTGAACGCGCGATATGTTGAATCGACCCTTATGACCGTCTGAGGGGTGTGCGTCTCGATGAAGTTCCGCTTGCTGACAAGCCTCTTTCCATTCACGCGGCCGCTGTCGAGCTGAAAGCGAAGCCACTTCGTCATGTCGACGATGTTGGAGTTGATTGCACCGGCAGGGCCGGCCGCATCGATATTCGTATATGGAACGACCGTTATCGCCCCATCGACCTCGGAATGCGGTGAAGCATGATTAGGCAGGTCGCCGAGGAGGCTCACGCTCGTATTTGTTTCGTTCATCCCCAGCGGTACGAGGATCCGCTCCTTGATGAGCGCGTCCCACGACTTTCCGGTTGCCCCTGCTGCGGCTTCTCCGGCCGCCAGATACATGAGATTGCTGTATCCATAGCGTGTCCGGAGATTCCACGAAGGCTTGAGGTATCTCAATCGCCTGAGCAGCTCGGCACGATCGTAAGGCCAGCCGGCAGTCCAGAGAAGGTCTCCGCGCGCGAGTCCGCTCCGGTGTGTAAGCGCATCGCGAACAGTGAGCTCGCGGGTCAGAAAATCATCACCGAATTTGAGTGTCGGCAGATACGTTGTGAGCGGCGCATCCCACCTGATCTTCCCGTCATCGACAAGCATCGCCAGCAGCATTCCGGTGAACGATTTGGTATCGGATGCAATGGCAAAGAGCGTGTGCTCGTCGACTTTTTCAGGTTTGCCAATCGTTCTGACTCCAAATCCTTTTGCGTAAATGACGGAGTCGTTGCGGACGATTCCCACTGCGAGCCCTGGAATCTTCCAATCCTTCATTGCGGATTCGATGTATTGATCGAGTCCAGCGAATTTGTCGTTCGATTGTGCTTTGGCTTCCGCGGGTAACAGGATTGCCGTGACTAGCAGGATTTTCCTCATGAGTGCCCGAAAATCTAAAGGTCCGTCGGTATCCCCGGCTTCAATAGTAGCTTTGGGGAATGGATTTTTCCGACATTGCCGCCAAGCTCAGCAGTAACCCCCTGATAGCAATCGCATTGCTGTTTGCAGCAGGAGTCCTCACTAGCTTGACTCCCTGCATCTATCCGATGATCCCGATAACAGCAGCAATTGTTGGTGGACAATCGGTCGGAGAAACGAAGCCTCCAAAAAGCCGCACGATATTCCTCACACTCTCGTACGTCGCCGGACTGGCAATCGTATACGCCACACTCGGCGTAATCGCGGGGATGACCGGCACGATCTTCGGAACAATCAGCACTAATCCATGGCTCTACTTTACCATGGCAAATGTGCTGATCATCGCTGCACTGTCGATGCTCGACGTCCTCCCGGTAAGACTGCCGGCAGGTCTCGTTCAAAAAGCTTCGACAGCGGGAACGGCCGGCAGAGCGTCGGGCGCGTTCGTAATGGGAGCCGTCTCCGGATTGGTCGCGGCTCCGTGCGGCGCACCTGTGATGGCCGCTGTTCTAACCTGGGTGACAACAACGCAGCGCGCTGCAATGGGCTTCGTTTACCTGTTGAGCTTTTCGATTGGAATGTGCGCGTTGCTCGTAGCTGTCGGGCTTTTCAGCGGAACCCTCACCCGTCTGCCCAGAGCCGGCGCATGGATGGTCTGGGTCAAACGAGCATTCGCAGTGATCATGATCGGCGTTGCGGAGTATTACCTGGTCAAGATGGGACAACTTCTTTTTTGAGATCATCAATGCGCGCTGCTTCAATATTGTTCGCTCTCACGGCCTTGACCGCCAGCATCGCAAAGGCGCAGGAATCGGGAATCGCTGTGGGAACCCAGGCTCCCCCGGCTATGGTGGAGACGCTCGACGGAAAGACCATCGATATCGGGTCGTACGTGGGAAAGTCCCCGATGCTGATCGAGTTCTGGGCATTCTGGTGCCCCAACTGCAAGGAGCTCGAGCCTTCGCTCCTGTCGCTTCAGAAGAAATACGGCTCGAAAATGCGATTCCTCGCAGTGGCTGTAAGCGTCAATGAGACCAGGGATCGGGTAAAGAACTTCACCGCTAAGAAGAAGTACCCGCACCAGACGGTGTATGATGCGAAAGGAGAGGCAACCGAGGCTTACGACGTCCCGGCCACATCCTATGTGGTTATCCTCGACAAGGCCGGGAAGGTGGTTTACACAGGCCTGGGCGGAAAACAGAACCTCGAGCCCGCTATCCTCAAAGCCCTGCGCTGAAACCAGACCCGCTTCAAACCGTACGGCTCTCTAAGTCATCAAAGCAAATAAGGTCCATCCCACTGGGCCTTTTCCTGCTGCCCCGTCCGGGAGGATCGATGAACCGAGCCACACCCTTTGTTCGCGCCGCTGTCGCCGGCGCTTTGATTGTCACCGCCGTCTTCATTCCGAGGCGGGCTCATGCATTCCAGGACTATACGTCTCCACGGAATGCCGATGTCACCGTATCGGGAGCGCGATCGATTCGCATCGATGCCGCTGCCGGTTTCCTCAAGGTCCTGGGACGACAGGGTCTGGATCAGGTTCGCGTTCGAGGAACTGCGAGGTCCGATCGCAAACGCCGGCTCGATGGCATCAAGCTGATTGCCGAGCGGCGCGGTGATGAGATTTACATCAAGGCTGACATGCCTGATGATCGCGACGGATACTTCGGCAGAAACGGAGATGACTGGGACAACATGGCTCTCGATCTCACGATCGAGGTTCCGTCGTCGCTACCGCTCGAGGTCGATGACGGCAGTGGCGAAGCCGAGTTCACCAGCACAGGCGCTCTCGATTTCGAGGATGGGTCAGGTGAGATACACATCCGCGATGCAAAGGGTGACGTGCGCGTAAGGGACGGATCCGGCAGCATCATCATCGAAGGCGTTCAGGGCTCGGTCCGAGTGTCGGACGGCTCGGGAGAAATTCGCGCTCGCGATGTGACCGGAAATTTCACAGTCGATGAGGATGGATCGGGCGGCATCGACGTGTCGAGTGTCGGTGGAACCATGCGTGTCGAAAATGACGGCTCGGGAAACATTGACGTCGATCGCGTGTCGGGGGATTTTGTGGTCGAGCACGATGGCAGCGGCTCCATCCGCTACGACACCGTAAAGGGGAGCGTAAGAATCCCGGAGCGGAGAGGACGGAGAAGCTACTACTAAGTCCCAAACCTCCGGTCGATGGCAGCAACAATTCCTGTATTACCCGATAACTCCCGCACCACTCACCAGGAACGTGCGGGAGTAATTGCAGATGAGTGGCCGATCTACGCAGTTCTCACTGCTTCCGCGTCAATTGTACTGGGACTCATCTGGGATATTTCGTGGCACCGGACGATTGGTCGTGACACGTTCTGGTCCCCGCCTCACGTAATCGAACAGATCGGAGCGATTGTCGCGGGATTGAGCTGCGGCTACGTGGCATTGAAGACGACGTTTGCGGGTTCTGCCGCTGAACGTGCGCGGTCAGTTCGATTCTGGAAATACTTCCAGGCACCTCTCGGAGCGTGGATCTGCATCTGGGGCACCATCATGATGGTGACATCGGCGCCGTTCGATAACTGGTGGCACAACGCGTACGGGCTCGATGTGAAAATCATCAGTCCACCTCACCTTGTCCTTGCGTCCGGCATGATCGCCATTCAGCTCGGCGCGATGTACATGGCGCTCGGCGCGCAGAACAGGGCGCAGTCGGAGTCTGACCGAAAGCGGCTCGCGATTGTGTTCGCCTTGTCTGCAGCGGTGATCATAGAAATGCTCTCGGTGATGATCACCGAGGATGCTTCGTTCGCGAACACGATGCATGGCTCGAAGTTCTACAGAGCCACGGCAGTGTTGATTCCGCTTTTTCTCGTTGCATTTGCGAGGGCGTCGCGCCTGTCATGGCCTGCAACCAGAATTGCAGTCGTGTACATGCTCATCACGATGATTGCGATCTGGGTTCTTCAGCTTGTGCCTGCCACAGCGAAGCTTGCACCGATCTACAATCCTGTAACGCACATGGTGCCGCCTCCGTTTCCACTTCTGCTCATCGCCCCTGCAGTTGCAATCGATCTTTTATTGAAGCGCAAGTCGAGCAACGACTGGGTTCTTTCTGTTTCGATCGGCGTTGCGTTTGTGGTGGCCATGCTTGCAGTGCACTGGTTCTGGTCAGAGTTCATGATGTCGCCGGCCGCGCGCAATTTCTTTTTCGGCGCAGACCAGTGGGACTATTCGAGCCGACCCGGCCCGTGGCGCTATCAGTACTGGAATCTCGAGACTGATCAATTCGGCGTGTGGAGTCCCGCGAAGTTTCTGAAGGGAATGTCGATCGCGCTGGCGGCTGCGGTTGTCTCTACAAGACTGGGGCTGGTGTGGGGCAAGAGCATGTCGCGCATTCAGAGATGATTCGCTCTTTTTTCAGAACCGTCGGCGTTGGTTTCCTGTATCTACTGGCAAGCGCGCACGTTGGCAGCCCGGATACGTGGTTTGAGGGGAATGCGGGGCCCTATCACCTTACGGTGCAGATCGAAACAGCAGGGGTTGTTCCCGGAGTCGCAAAGATTTTCGTGCGCGCCGATGGAGACGCACCCGATCTTGTAACTATTCAGGCAAACAAGTTCGACGCTACAGGCGGAGCTCCTCCGCCTGAGCCGGCAAATGCGGTTGCCGGTGATCCCGGACTTTTCGAGGGAAAGCTGTGGATGATGAGCGGCGGCTCGAACAGCGTCACCATCAACGTCAGCGGAAAGAAGGGAACCGGGAAAGCAGTAGTGCCGGTTGTGATTGTTGCGTACTCACGTCTCAAGCTCGACAAGCCGATGGGTGTGGGACTCGCGGCGATGGGAGTTTTTCTCTTTGCTGGCCTGGTGACCATTGTCGGAGCCAGCGTACGTGAAGGTTCGCTTTTTCCAGGCGACACCCCCGACCGGTCGAAGAAAAATCGTGCACGAGTTGCGATGGCACTCACGACCGTGATTGCAGTGGTCCTTCTCACTGGCGGCTGGAAGTGGTGGAACAGCGAAGATCGCGCGTACGAAGCGAACATGTACAAGCCGTTCGCATCGAGTGCCACGATAAAGACTGAAGCCGATCGCAGAATCATTCGTGTCGCAATTGAAAATGAAGCGTGGCGTCACCGCTGGGACACAACCTGGCTGCAGCGAAATCGCGAAAATTCATGGAGTCCGCTGCTCGAAGATCATGGCAAGCTGATGCACCTCTTCGTTGTGCGCGACGACATGAAAGCATTCGCGCATCTGCATCCCGAGACAACGGACACTGTCGCGTTTTCTGCAGTTCTGCCTCATCTCCCGAGCGGAAAGTATCGAGTGTTCGCCGACATCGTCCACGAGAGTGGCTTCACACACACGCTGGTTAATTCCGTCGACATTTCGGGTACTCCGGCTTTGCCCACCGCGGTGGGCGACCGCGATGATTCGTGGTTCACCGGCGAAGCTGCTTCCGGCGATCGGGCGCTGCTCGACAGTGGTGTGACAATGGAATGGAAGAGGCCTAGGGAGCTGATCGCCGGACGGCCTGCAAGCCTGTTGTTCTCGATCACCAATGCCGATGGAACGCCAGCGACTCTGCAGCCTTACATGGGAATGGCGGCGCACGCAGTAGTGGTTCGCAATGACGGATCTGTGTTCGTGCATCTGCATCCGAACGGCACATTCTCGATGGCATCTCAGATGGCGTTTGCAATGCGGCAGCCGGGCGACACGATTCGCGGATCCCTCGGGAAGCGATTGACTATGGCGGAGATGTCAGAGCTTTCGAAGGCAGCGCCAACTACGGGCAGCATTTCATTCCCTTACGCATTCCCTAAGCCTGGCCCGTATCGGATCTGGGTGCAGGTTCGTCATGGGGAGAAAATTCTTACCGCAGCATTCGACGCGGACGTGAAGCCGGCGCCTTCAGGCTGAAGATCACTTCGTAATCCCGCAGGTCCTGAAGGAATTTGCCGCTAATCCCGGCTCTCGCGGAGGACCGTTCATGTCGATTCGCGCGAACGCCGCGTTCTCTGTCGAGAGCTCGCGAACAATACAAAAATCGTCGCGCCGGGCGAGGAGTATTGGATGCAGGTACTTGGGCGCGAGATCGCCGACCTGATCTACAACGACATAGTTGGCACCGATTCTCTTAGCGAGGTTGAACAGAGAATCCGGCTCTGCTGATAGCGGATACAGCACGCTCTGATATCCGGAGTGCGCAAAGAAAATGGTTGGCTTTCGCGAGAGCACAACTGAATGTGGCGGAAGCTTTCCGCGAACGAGCTCGGCTGTCTCGAAGAAATCGGCGAATTCCCGGCCTGTGCACGGGAATCTCTCACCTGAATAGAATCGCTCACGACATTCCCCCCCGATCTTTATCTGTCTCCTTAATGCTGGATTTACGGTAACTATGCCTGCGAGAAGAAGCGCAGCCGCGAACACGCGCGGGTGTGAGGCCGCGTTGGCGAGATCGGCGATGGTAAGCCCAACGTAAAGCGCCAGGAGTGGAACTACCGGAAAAAGAAATCGCGCGCCGGCCCAGGCGGCTGGCCAGAGAAGAACAAGCGCGAGATAAATTGGAAGCCAGACTTCAGCGAGCCCCGGACGCTCGCGCAGTCGCTTTACCCATCCCCACAGCACAGCGGCAGCAAATGCAGCTCCGAAGACCACACCCGTTCGGGGCGATCCAAAAACCAGTCGAGCGAGATGCTGCTGAGCGTAAACCGAAAGATTTTCTGCAACTCTCTCCACGAGTATCGTCGGACTTACAGTTCCGCGCGCTGGATTGTACGGATCCACTGCGATGAATGGAGCGAGATAACCTCCGGCTCCGTGCCCGTGTCCGCGCAGCCACCACGCAAAGATCAAGGGCGCCGACATCGCGATGACAATTCCAATCGCCCGATACTGTTTTCTCAGGAGAAGCCAGATGAACACGGCGAGCAGGAGAGGTGCACCTGCTGATCGCGTGAAGTATCCGGCAAGCGTGAACGCGGCTGCTCCCACCACGAGGCCGACCGGCATCGGGGTTTTTGCCGCTTCGCTGCGGCGCTCGGCGTGACGCCATGCGATGAGGGCCAACATGGCGAACAGCCAGAAGAGCGGGTCGGAAAGAACCTCCTGTCCCAGCCAGATGACCTCCGGCGAGATGACAATGAAGAACCCGGCGCAGAATGCGATGCCGGGCGTGGTGACACGGCGAAGCCAGAGACAGCTCGCAAACACTGCCCCGGTCGATATGAAGATCATGAGGATCTTCAGTCCTTCCGACGGGGCGAGACCTGCGAGCAGTCCTCCCGCTACGACAATCGGGAAAATCGGCGGATACTGGGTGTGGAGAGGGAGCGCGGGATTCCAGATGTCGCGGTAGTCGTGTCGCTCGATCAGCGACCTTGCGAGTGAGATGTAGGTTGCGTCATCCCCGCCCGTGAAGGGCGCCTGCTGGTAGGACAGCATCGCCAGAACCAGATGGACGAAAGCGAGCGCGAGCGGTCCGATCCACTCGCTGGACACTAGCTTCTTTGCCGCGTCTCTCATTGGCCTGCCAAGATACCGCGCACGCGCTTATTTTCCACGCTGAATCACCGCACAAGGAGAGGGACTTGACCAAAAGGATAATTGCTACCGTTGCAGCCGCACTGCTCGCCGTTACTTCTCCTGGCGCGATTGCCATCGCACAGGTGCCTGCAAAGGCGACGACTGCTCAGCGTGCGACGCCCGGGCCGACGGTTGCGGCTTCGGTTGTTGGAATTCGTCGTGCTGAGACAGCGAAGAAGGTTGCACCCGCTGCCGACACGCACATGGGTGCCGGTAAGAATGTCGCACTTATGGTAGTCGGTGGGGCTGCACTCATCATTGGGGCGGTGATCGGCGGAACTGCCGGAGTTCTTATCGCAGTCGCAGGTGCAGCAGTCGGTCTCTATGGGTTGTATAATTTCGTTCAGTAAGCCCGGATAAAAACAGTCAGAAGTCGCAAGAAGCGTAGTTGACTGCAGTTGCTGGTCGACTACGCTTCTAACGTCTTCTGACTGTTTTTCTCTATTGCGGCATCGGTGATGTTCTCCAATATATGATCGCTCATTAATGGCTTTCATACCCTGGGAGAATTCTTCATGGCATTCCGACGTTCGCTCACATTCGCGGTTGTTGCAACCACTCTCTGCTCGAGTGCCGCGCTCGCACAGTCGATCGCCGGCAAAGTAACCGACGCACAAAGCGGCCAGCCTATCGCGGGCGCGCGCGTGTCGATCGGCGGCGGTGCACAAGGCGCAATCTCACGCGGAGACGGGACTTACCGGTTGCCTGTCGCGGCTGGAACGTACGTCATTCGGGTAGCTTCGCTTGGCTACACGCCCGTTAGTGATACGGTGATCGTCAGCGGAAGCGGTGCTTCCCGGGATTACGCCTTGAATCGCGGTACTCAGACACTCGACGTGAGCGTCGTGACGGGTACGCGCGTGAGCGATCGTACGGTCGCCAACGCACCGGTTCCCGTCGACGTGCTGACGAGTGCTGAGATCAAGCAGACTGGCGCAACGGAAACGAACCAGATCCTTCAGCTGCTGGCGCCTTCGTTCAACTTCCCGCGCCCGACAATCTCGGATGGAACTGATCACATCCGGCCAGCGACACTGCGAGGTCTCGGTCCCGACCAGGTTCTCGTTCTCGTCAATGGAAAGCGTCGTCACACAACCGCGCTTGTGAATGTGAACGGAACAGTCGGTCGCGGGTCGACTGGCGCAGATCTCAATGCAATTCCTGCCGCGTCGATCGAGCGAATCGAAATTCTTCGCGATGGCGCTGCAGCGCAGTATGGATCGGATGCTATCGCTGGCGTCATCAACATCATCCTCAAATCAGATCCGGTTACTGACGCAGGCGTTCAGGTAGGGTCGAGCTATACAAAGCCCGACGATTATCCGCTTGATGGTCATCTTACGGACGGCGACGTCACTTCTGTCGACGCAAGCACAGGAAGCAACCTGACCGGGGCAGGATTCTGGCACGTCACAGGGCAGTACAACAATCGAGGGTCGACGAATCGAGCTTATGGTGATCCTCGCCAGCAGTACTTCAATGGCAGTCCCAAGAACACAGATCCGGCTTTCACGAATCAGATTCATTTCCGCCAGGGCGATGCGCACGTCAACGATATAGGCGGTGTTCTCAACGCCGCGCTCCCGACCTTCTCCAATGGAATGCAGGTGTACGCATTCGCAATCGGAGGCAGAAGAGAAGGGCAGGGCACAGGAAACTGGCGTCTCCCGAATGGAAACAACACGGTGCGATCTATTTTCCCCGATGGATTTCTTCCAGAGATCAACAGCAAGATCAACGACTACTCCGGAACCGTTGGAGTGAAGGGGAAAGTCAGCGGCTGGAATTACGACCTGAGCACTGTGTACGGACACAACGATTTCCGCTTCGACATCACCAACACTGTAAACGCGACACTGGGTGATGCGAGTCCGACTGAGTTCTATGCGGGCAAGCTCAAGTTTGGTGAGCTCACAGCGAATCTCGACGTCGTTCGCCCATTCGACATCAGCTCGTTCTCAGGTCCGCTCAACGTCGCATTCGGTGCAGAAGCTCGACGCGACATGTATGGAATCGAAGCAGGAGAGCCGGACTCCTATCGCGATGGTGGAGT
>JBKPNY010000083.1:0-2379 GCA_046732835.1 Gemmatimonadota bacterium
GCCTCATCGAAGTCGACACGAAGGCCTTGAGGCGCGGGTTGGTGTCTGGGGAGACGCTGCGGGCACCGCGCCAGCAGTTACGTCAGCTTCGCGCCTCAGCCTTCGATTTAGCTTTAGACTTCCAGGGATTACTCAAATCCGCTTCAATTGCGCGCCTTTCCGGCGCGCGTCGTGTTTTCGGCTTCACTAAAGACTCATTACGCGAGCCGGCCAGCCGCCTGCTATTGTCAAAGTCGATTCCGACATCCAAAAATTCGCACGTCATCCGAAAAAACTTGAGCCTCGCTCGCGACGCGTTGGGTATCGCAGTTCCCGAAGACGCCGAGGACTTTGAGTTTCCGATCGCCACCAGAGCGGAGCATGTGGCGGAGGCGCGAGAATCCGAACTGCTTACGAGCGGGGCTTTCGCGATTCTCAATCCGGGCGGCGGTTGGCCGACAAAGCTCTGGAGCGTCGAACGGTTCGGCCGTCTCGCCGATGAACTCTGGTCACACCACCGCCTGTCATCCCTGATCACGTACGGTCCGGGCGAGGCACCATTGGCTGAGCGGGTGTTGCAAGCTTCGACCTCGGGCAAAGTCCACGCAGTTAGTCTTTCCTTGAAGGGGTTCTATGAACTCGCAAAACGCGCTCAAATTTATGTAGGCGGCGACACCGGCCCGACGCACCTGGCGGTTGCTGCGGGCACGCCCATCGTCGGACTGTTTGGACCGACGGAATGGTGGCGCAATGGGAGTCCACGAAGCGAAGACGTTTGTGTGGAACGACTCGACATTGATTGCCGTGTTGATTGTCACCGGCGGGCATGTTCAAAGTGGATCTGCATGGATATTGAAGTCGAGCGGGTTTTACAGGCGGTTAGCAAGCGGCTGACGACAGCGGTATCGACGGTTTGACGCTGATGCTAAGACCGGGACGAATTTCCATGTGTCATTTTAGATTTGTCAGTAGCGGATTCAATTTGGAAGTGCAACAGATCGTTGTTTGAAAAACACTTCGTTAGGGGTCCGGTAACCAAGCGTCTTGCGAGGCCGGTTATTTAATAGGTCTTCCACTTGTTGCAGGTCCTGGTCCGAGATCTTGGCGAACTCATACTTCTTAGGAAAGTACTGGCGCACCAGACCGTTGGTGTTTTCGTTCAGGCCTCGTTCCCAGCTGGAATAGGGATGCGCGAAGTAAATGCGCGCCTGGAGCCCTTTAGCAATCAGCTCGTGCTCACAGAACTCTTTACCATTGTCTACCGTTATGGTGTGCACCCGGGCAGCGAGCGGCGTTAACAACTCGATTGTGTTGTCCTTCATTTCTGCGGCTGCTTTAGTGGCGAGTTTGCGCAAACGGGTCAGCTTTGATTTACGCTCGACGGCGCTGAGGATGCCGCCCTTATGGCGAGCGCCCACAATAGTGTCAGCCTCCCAGTCGCCGTAGCGGCCTTTGCTGGCCACGATTTTTGGACGCCTCTCAATGCTAGTGCGGTTGGGGATCTGGCCCCGGCGGATATACCCGCTATAACGCTTGCGCTGCTTCTTTTGACTGCGTAAATGGCGATACAAAGTGCCACCGCGCCTCTTGTCTGCGTAGATGTACAGGTAGATCCATTCATGGCTCACGCTGGGCTGTTGGGCCAGCTTCAAACGTCCGGAAATTTGTTCCGGACTCCAGTCCTGGCGCAAGAGCCGCTCGACCTGTTGCCAAGTCTGCCAGCCAATGCGAGAACTATAGGCCTCGCATTGCCTGTCATAAGCCAGTTCATCAGCCTGGTAGTGGCGATAGCCCTTCTGGCCGCGGTTGCGCCGCAGTTCTCGTGAGATCGTGCTTTTATGACATCCGATCATCAGGGCGATGTAAGTTTGGTTATGGCCGGCTTTCTTCAAAATGTTTATCTGGTATCTTTGTTCACGGGCAAGCTGTTTATAGTTCATGTGTGCTTCTTTTGACTTGGCGGTTAATAAAGCACGCCCACGCTATCGCAGCTTGCTCTTAACCACTAACTTCAAAAGTTGCACTTCAAGTTGAATCCACCAGTTTCCATTTTGGTCGCGTGAGACCAGAACGATTGTGCAGAGAAGACAAATGAGAAATTTGCATTGAGACATGAAAGATAGTTGGTTTCGAGACTGAATATGACACGTCGAGGCGGAACCTGGATTCAACGTTGGCGCGTGCCGCTCGGATTCTTGTGTGCGGCGCTCTTCGTTCTATTCGCGCGGCCGCGACCGTTGACGCTCGCCGTCGGCGCGCCGATCTCATTGATTGGTCTGGCGATTCGCGCGTGGGCCTCAGGTCATTTGCGAAAGAATGATGCGCTCGCCGTTACCGGCCCATACGCCTACACCAGAAATCCTCTTTACCTCGGAAGCTTCATCATGGGACTCGGATTCA
>JBKPNY010000084.1:0-13965 GCA_046732835.1 Gemmatimonadota bacterium
ATCGTGAAGGATGCAGTCGAGCGAATCGGGAGACGTGCGGCGGAAGTCGATGATGTGGTGCCGAGTGATGCGGAGTGGCGCTACCGGACGAAGCTGACGCTGGCGATGCAAAGGATGCCGGGCGGGGAATGGATCGCCGGGCTTCATCAGTACGACAATCCCGCAAAAGTATTTGCCTTGAATGACTGTCCGATCACCGACAGGGCGGTTGTGTCGACGTGGAGGGACATCCTGGAAATGCAGGGATTTTTTCCGCCGGTCGCGGCCTTAAGGGGCAGCGTCCGGATTACCCCCGATGGACCTGTATTCGTAATGATGGGAGGAATGCGATGGAGTCATGCTTCCGGGTTTTTTGACTCAGTGAAATCTCTCGCCGCTGCGTGGTGGGAAAACGACGAAGGATACCGGAGGCCGATCGGAGATCGCCGTCCGAAAAGATCATTGCAGCCTCCGGCAGCGTCGTTCGCACAAGTTAATGCAGAGGTTGCGACGAGTCTCCGAAAGCATGTAATCGCAACGGTTTCTGCCTATTCACCTGAGAAAGTAGTTGATGCGTACTCAGGATCTGGAGACACTGCCATCGCACTCGCAAAAGGCGGCGCGAAGGTTACGGCAATAGAGCTGGACAGCGATGCCGCACGATGGTGTGCGCTGCATCTTCCCGAAGGATCTGTCTCGCTTCGAGCGCGCGTCGAAGAGGTGCTGGCAAAGACACTTCCAGCCGATGCAGTGATACTCAATCCTCCGCGTTCAGGCACGGATGCACGGGTGACCGAGATCCTGAACGAGGCGAGTGAAAAGCCCAGGGTGATCGCGTACATCAGCTGCAATCCGGCCACGCTGGCGCGCGACATTGCGAGGCTGCCCAACTACCGCGTCGAGTCCCTGGTCCCATTCGACATGTTCCCGCAGACCGCCCACATCGAAACGGTGTGCAAGCTCGTGCCCCAGGCCGCATGAAGTACATCGTCGATCTGAATGGTGAGCGGACTAAGCTCGATGTCGGAGGTGAGACCGTCACTGTCGACGGTCACGGGGTTCTAGCGAAAGTAGACGAGATCGACGGAACGCCGGTTCGAATCGTGACTATTGGAAGCGAGGTTCATCGCGTCATCGTCCGAAAGGGCTCGACGAAGGGCGCGTACACGCTCTGGGTCGACGGCTTTCGTTTCGATGGGGAGGCGCTCGATGAGCGAACCCGCACGATTCGCGATATCACGGCTGTTTCCTCGAAGGCCAGCGGGCCGGCTCCTGTCGTTGCACCTATGCCTGGCCTGATTGTGCGAGTGAATGTCGCTGTGGGCGATGCAGTGCAGGCTGGTCAGGGTGTCGTCGTGATGGAAGCGATGAAGATGGAGAACGAGCTCCGCTCGTCTGCTGCCGGGAAGGTGAAGTCGGTGAACGTTCAGCCCGGTAAAGCTGTCGAGAAGGGAACGGTTCTAGTCGAGCTCGAATAGGGTCGTTCTGGGAACGGGGCATGCGGGGAATTTTCCAGACCTGCATCGGACTTCCCCATGTCGTGGACCCGTGTTTCCCTGATCTCAGCAGTTGCTGTCGCTACTGCATGTTCTGACAATCCCGTTCGCGCCCCCGCGTCCGGCGATGATATGGCGTTCACGCCGCGCGCCGCAGTGAATCCTCCGCCTGGTGCGTCGCTCACAATCAAGGTCGATGTGCCCGCGAGCATGCGATCGTCTCCCTTCAATGTCGATCGCTTTCTGACCGTTCCTCCCAATTTCACCATCGCGGTATTTGCTCGAGTCGGCGGTGCACGATTTATGGCCGTCGCGCCGAATGGAGATGTATTCGTATCTAATCCTGGAGCTGGCGCGATTTATCTGGTGCGGCCTGGTGCTGCGGGTGCTGACCCGACCACCTTCACCTGGGCGTCAGGACTTTACAGACCTCATGACATTGTCTTCGCGACAATTGGAGGCACGACCTACGTCTACGTCGCTGAAGGCGACAAAGTCTCGCGCTACACGTACAGCGCTACGTCCACGACGGGGCAGGGCCGGCAGGTAATCATTTCGGGATTACCGAATGCAAGCAGTCCGGGACTGGGTGGAGCGTACGGACATGAGCTGAAGAACATCGCGATCGATTCCAATGGAACGCTTTATCTGTCCATTGCATCCACGTGCAACGTCTGCAGCTCGGATACCCAGAGCAATCCGGTGCGCGCGGCGATCTACACCTACAATGCCGACGGAACAAACCCCGCGCTCTTTGCCAGTGGACTTCGAAACGCCGAAGGACTTTCGATTCTTCCGAATACCTCCGACTTGTGGGTGGTGGTCAATAACCGCGACGACATCGCGTACCCGTTCCACAACAGCTGGGATGGCGACGGGACGGACGACTATGGAAAGGTGATGCAGTCTTATGTCGACAATCATCCGCCGGATGAGTTTACGAAGGTGCGAAGCGGCGGCAATTACGGATGGCCGTTCTGCAACCCGAATCCTGACGGCGGCATGGACAACATGCCGTTCGATCGCGATGTGCAGCTGAATGCAGACGGGACGCATCTGGACTGCAACGCTGCGGACCGCATCAACAAGGGAATCCAGGCGCATTCGGCACCACTCGGCTTCATGTTCCTGCAAAACACCAACGCGCCGACCGCGTATCGCGAGGGCGCAATAGCGGCGCTTCATGGTTCATGGAATCGATCGGCAAAGACGGGATACAAGGTGATCGAGTTCCCGTGGGATCCGGTGACGCAGCTTCCGGGAAATCAGATCGACCTGGTGAGTGGATGGCTTGCAGGTGGAACCAACTGGGGCAGGCCGGTCGATGTTGCAGTTGCGCCTGATGGCGGGATTTACATCTCGGATGATCAGAGCGGGACCATCTACAAGCTCGTGTATTCCTCGTCCCCGCCACCGCCACCGCCGCCTCCGACTGAATCTGTCGCGACCTTCACTTTCAGCTGTAACAAGTTTGCCTGCTCATTCAATGGTTCCGGGTCTTTGAATGCGACTGCGTGGTCGTGGAATTTCGGGGATGGCTCATCCGGCTCGGGAGCGAGCGTTTCGCACACCTATGCTAAGAAGGGTTCGTATACGGTGACTTTGTCTACTCAGCCGGCTGGATCGCAATCGACTGCTTCGAGAGTGGTTCGGTGCAACCCGAAGGGCTGTTGATGAGGTCTGGTCTTTTGGTTTGCGTGTCGGTTTCGCAATGCTATACGCCGGTTGACTTTAGGCCCCGCCAATCTGTAAATTGATCGGCTGTCCCAAATCGCAAACATTTTCAGTATTTATGAAGACATACAGCGCCACTCCGGCTGACATTCAACACGACTGGTACGTTGTCGACGCCGACGGAATGGTACTCGGCCGCCTTGCCGCGGAAGTCGCAAGAATCATCCGCGGAAAGCACAAGCCGATGTACACCCCGCACATGGATACGGGGGACAACGTCATCGTCATCAACGCGTCCAAAGTGAAAGTCACCGGCCGCAAGGGCGAGCAGAAGAGATACTTCCATCACACTGGCTACATGGGGCACGAGAGATTCACGCCCTACGCACAGATGATCGAGAAGCATCCCGAGCGCGTCATCGAGAAGGCTGTCTACGGCATGCTGCCAAAGACGGCACTCGGCAGACAGTCGCTCCGCCGCAAGCTCCGTGTTTTCGCGAACGACAAGCACTCTCACGCTGCCCAGCAGCCGAAAGTGCTGGACCTCAACAAGAAGAGTGAGAAGTAATGGCTGACAGTTCCGCCACGCACACAATTGGACGCCGCAAGGAAGCGGTCTGCCGTCTCTACCTGAAGCCAGGCTCGGGGAAGTGGCAGGTCAACGGTCGCACACTTGGCGATTATTTCCCGCGCTCCGCGCACGTCTCGGCGATTCAGCAGCCTTTCACAGCAACCGATACTCTGGGACGATTCGACATTATGGCCCGCGTTCAGGGCGGCGGACTTACCGGCCAGGCCGGTGCGCTTCGTCTGGCCGTAGCGCGTGCACTCGTGAAGATCGATGAGACCCACCGCCGCAAGCTCCGCGATCTGGGGCTTCTCACACGCGATGCCCGCGCAGTCGAGCGTAAAAAGCCCGGCCGTCCAAAGGCTCGCAAGAAGTTCCAGTTCTCCAAGCGTTAATCAATCTTTTACTGAATGTCTGAGCCTAATCTCGATCAGCTGCTAGCCGCCGGAGTTCACTTCGGCCACCAGACCCGTCGCTGGAACCCGAAGATGCGTCGTTTCATCTTCGCGGAGCGCAACGGTATTCATATCATCGATCTCCAGAAGACGCTGCGTCAGCTGGAGATGGCGAAGACCCTCGCGCGCAATGTCATCCTGCGCGGTGAGAACGTTCTCTTCGTCTGCACCAAGCGACAGCTTGTGAACATCGTCAAGGAAGAAGCGGATCGTGCAGGTGCAATGCACATCACGGAGCGCTGGCTTGGCGGACTTCTCACCAACTTCCAGACGGTGAAGAAGCAGGTGCGCAAGCTGAAGGAGCTCGAGGCAGGTTCCGAGCAGGGCGGAGACTTCGAGAACTACACCAAGAAAGAGCAGCTGATGATGACTCGTCAGCGCGACAAGCTTTCGAAGAACCTTAGTGGTATCAAGAACCTGAATCGTCTTCCCGGCCTGATGTTCGTGATCGACTCCAAGAAGGAGCGCATCGCAGTGGCTGAAGCGAACAAGCTTGGCATTCCAATCATCGCTCTTGTCGATACGAATGCTGATCCTGATCTCATCACAGTTCCCATCGCGGGAAATGACGATGCGATCAAGTCGGTGGAGCTCGTGACGCACGCGATCGCAGATGCGATCATCGAAGCGCGTCGCGAAGCGCCGATTCGCGCGGAAGAAGAGGAAACGGAGTCGTACACTTACAGCTCCGACCGCGGCGCCGAGCCGGAAGGCGATGGCGATCGCAAGAGGAAGCGTCGTCCGCGTCGTCGTCGTGCAAAGCCAGAGGCGATTGCAGCGCGACTCAAGGCTGGCGCAGAAAGTGAAAGTGGTGGTGAAGCCGAAGCGGCGGCCTCTGAAGACACATCAGCTAACGCTGAGACTTCGGAAGGTTAAGTTCCCTCTGCCTGCGGGCAGAATGCGCCGCCGGCCTTAAAAAGTCGGCGGCCTTTTTTTGAGCAATGACAACCAGGATCGAATGATGTTTACAGCAAAAGACGTAATGAGCCTCCGCCAGAGAACTGGCGCGGGAATGATGGAAGCGAAAAAGGCCCTCGAGGAGTCGAAGGGCGACATGGACAAGGCAGCAGAGGCTCTCCGGGTCAAGGGAATGGCCAAGGCTGACAAGCGCTCGGGCAAGCAGACCTCTGAAGGAGTGATCACGAGCTACGTGCATCACAACGGAAAGGTCGGCGTGCTCGTCGAGGTGAACTGCGAGACCGATTTCGTCGCACGCACTGACGACTTCAAGACTCTCGCGCGCGAGATAGCGCTTCACATCGCCAGCGCTGCTCCAGTTTCCGTCGACAAGGACGGCGTGCCTGTAGAGAAGGTCGAAGTCGAGAGACGAATCGCGGAAGAGCAGGCAAAGGCCAGCGGCAAGCCTGCGAACATCGTCGAGAAAATGGTGGCAGGCAAAGTCGAGTCGTACTACAAGGACAACTGCCTCATCTATCAGCCCTGGATTCGCGAGCCGAAGAAGTCGATCGGCGACCTGATCAAGGAAGCATCGGCCAAAGTCGGCGAGAACATTCAGGTCCGCCGCTTCGTTCGCTTCCAGATGGGCGAGGAGTAAGAGCTCCTTGGCCTCGCCGGCGTATTCGCGAGTATTACTCAAGATCTCCGGCGAGGCACTCGCCGGAGGCAAGGGTATCGGATTCGATTTCGACACCCTCAACCGGATTGCCGGTGAAATCAAGGAAGTAACGTCACTCGGTGCCGGAGTCGGGCTTGTAATCGGCGGCGGCAACATCGTCCGTGGCGCGCAGTTCGCTCAGCACGGAATGGATCGAGTCGGCGGCGACTACATGGGAATGCTGGGCACAGTCATCAACGCGCTCGCAGTACAGGACGTTCTCGAGAGGAACGGAATGGAAACGCGAGTGATGACCGCGATCAACATGGAGCAGATTGCGGAGCCATTCATTCGGCGGCGCGCCCTTCGTCATTTCGAGAAAGGGCGCGTTTGCATTTTTGCCGGAGGCACGGGAAATCCGTACTTCTCCACCGATACGGCAGCTGCGCTTCGAGCAATTCAGACAAAGTCGCAGGTGATCATCAAGGCGACGAGTGTCGACGGAGTATATTCAGCCGATCCGAAGAAGGAGCCGACTGCCACTCTCTTTCCCGAGATCAGCTATCGCGACGTGATGCTGAAAGAGCTCGGCGTAATGGATCAGACTGCGATTGCACTCTGCAGAGAGAACAAGCTTCCGGTCATAGTACTGAACATCAACACACCTGGAGCCATTGCGCGCGCTGTTTCAGGCGAGCGCATAGGAACGATCGTACATGAGCACGATACCGCAGATAATTAAGGATTCCCGCGCGGCGATGGAAAAATCGCTGGAGGGATCGAAGCGCGAGCTTTCCTCGATCAGAACGGGAAAGGCGACGACAAGTCTTCTCGACACGGTAAAGGTCGATGCATACGGACAGTCGATGCCGCTGAATCAGGTCGCGAGTGTCTCCGCGCCGGAGCCGCGTCTTCTTACGGTCACACCGTGGGACAAGGGACAGGTGCAGGCAATCGAAAAAGCTCTTCGCGATTCTGATCTTGGACTCAACCCGCAGTCTCAGGGCGGAACGATTCGCGTTCCGCTTCCCGCGCTCAATGAGGAGCGTCGCAAGGAGCTGGTGAAAGTCGTGCACAAGCTCGCGGAGGAAGCGCGCATCGGTATTCGCCACGCGCGCACAGAAGGACGCGAGAAGATGAAGAAGCTCGAGCACACCAGTGAAGACGACGTGAAGCACGGCGAGCGTGACCTGCAGAAGATGCACGACGATTACATCAAGAAAATCGACGAACTTCTGAAGTCGAAAGAAGCAGAGATAATGGAAGTTTGAGCTCGTGAGCGAGCTCCCGAAGCGGGTACTGTTCGCGCTGGTCGGCGCGCCGCTGACAATTGCGCTGATCTATTTCGGCGGATGGATTCTGGCGGCCGCGCTCGGCGCAATTGCTGCGATTGGCGCGTGGGAGCTTTACCGCATGGCACGCGAAGCGGGGCACGAGCCACTCGAGAATTCAGGAATTGTTCTCGCCGCAAGCATTCCCCTAATGGTGCACGCAACATACCTCGGCGTGTTCCGCGTTACGGTGACGGTTGGAGTGCTGATCTTCCTTGCGCTCACCGCGGGTGTGATATGGGCACGCGGCACGCAGCGTAAACCGCTCGTCAGTCTCGCAATCACTGTCGCCGGTATCATCTATCCCGCACTCGTCACTTACATGTATCCAATCAGGTATCATGATTATGTGATCGATCCGCGCGCAGGGACGATTCTTCTAATGTTGCCGATCGCGCTCACGTGGGCGACTGACACAGGCGCGTATTTCGTTGGCAGATCGCTGGGTCGCCACAAGCTCATTCCTTCTGTGAGTCCGGCGAAAACAGTCGAGGGTGCGGTGGGCGGTGTGGCAATCGCAGTTCTTGCCGCATGGCTTTATGTGCTGTTTCTGCTCAAGCCGTACGCGCAGCTGACTATGCTGCCAGTGGGACTCACTCTTTTCGCGATCATCATTTCATGTGTTGGCCAGATCGGTGATCTCGCTGAGTCTCTCTTCAAACGGGATGCAGGCGTAAAGGATTCATCCCGGTTACTTCCCGGTCACGGTGGGATTCTGGACCGATTCGACAGTTTGCTGTTCGTTCTGCCGGTGGCTTACGTGCTGCTCGGATATTTCCTCAAGGCGGCGCCGGGATGATGCGTCGCGGCGTTGCGATCCTCGGCTCGACCGGGTCGATCGGCACGACCGCGCTGCGCGTGCTCTCGAGACAGAAAGAGCGCTTCGATGTAAGAGCGCTGACCGCGCATACGAACTCTGAGCTTCTTGCTGCGCAGGAGGATGAGTTCCATCCGGGCTATGTCGGCCTCGTGAGTGGTGGGGAGCAAACTCGGGACAGCTGGCACCGCGGCGTTGAATGTCTCGTTGCCGCTGCGACAATTCCCGATGCGGACATCGTTCTGAACGCGGTTGTCGGCGCGGCGGGACTCGACGCAACGCTTGCAGCGCTCAAGGCAGGAAAGCGTGTCGCACTCGCAAACAAGGAGACACTCGTCGTAGCGGGAGCGCTGGCCGAGCGTGCGTGTATTGAAGGCGGCGGCGAGATTGTTCCGGTCGACAGTGAGCACAGCGCGATTCTCCAGTGCATTGCATCGAGACCGCGGTCGGATATTCGGCGGATCATTCTCACTGCTTCGGGCGGACCATTCCGCGGATGGAGTGAAGATCAACTCGAGAAAGCAACGATCGAGGATGCGCTTCGACATCCGACATGGTCGATGGGACGAAAGATCACCATCGACAGCGCGACTCTCGCGAACAAAGCGCTCGAGGTGATCGAAGCGCATTTCCTTTTTGGTCTGCCCTACGATCGCATCGAAGTAGTAGTTCACCCGCAGAGCATCGTTCACTCGTTCGTCGAGTTTGTGGATGGAAGTGTGGTCGCTCAGATGAGTGTTCCGTCGATGGAGCTTCCGGTGCTGTATGCACTGACTCATCCCGAAAGAGCAGCGGACGAGGGACTGGCTCCGTTCGATCCGGTCGCTATCTCTCCGCTTACGTTCGAGCCGGTGGATGCGGCCAGATTTCCGGCACTTCGACTGGGGATCGCGGCAGGAAAACGCGGCGGCGCGGCACCTGCGGTGTACAATGCTGCGAACGAACAGGCTGTGGCGCTGTTTCTGGCTGGACGGATACGATTTGGCGACATACCGCGTGCAATCGAAAGCGCTCTCGACCTGCTCGGCGACAAACCGGGCGCGTCACGTGAGCAGCTGCTCGAGGCCGATGCGGCAAGCCGCCGTCACGTGATGGAGCTTTTTTAATGCTGGCATACATAGCACCGATTTTTGTCTTCGGCCTAGTGGTGTTCGTGCATGAGCTGGGACATTTCCTTGCTGCAAAAGCAGTTGGCGTCTATACGCCGCGCTTCTCGATCGGATTTGGAAAAGCACTGTTCAGAAGACGGTATGGCGAGACGGAATACATTCTCGCCGCGCTTCCGATCGGCGGCTACGTTCGCATGGCATCGAGGGATGACGAGGCGACCGCATTTCTCGAAGGTGGAAGCGAAAACTCGGCGACCCAGGTTGCTGACGGAAAGGCGCTCGATCCGAACGCGATGATTCCATTCGGGCCAAAGCCAATTCCGCAGCACCGGTGGTTCGAGTCGAAGCCGTTGTGGGCGAGGATGCTGATCCTTTTTTCCGGCGTCACGATGAACATCGTGCTCGCTCTTGTCGTCACGACGGGAATGTTCGCTCATTACGGAACGCCATTTCTATCGACAAAGGCGGATTCTCTGTTCGCAGGCCGACCGGGCGCGAATGCCGGACTTCAGCACGGCGACAGCATTGTGGCGATTGACGGAAAAGCCGTGGACTGGGAAGGACTGGTCACGAAGGTGAGCGCGTCACCTGGAATTCCGCTGCGCTTCGAAGTGATGAGAAATGGCCAGCGATTGAATTACACGATCACTCCTGCGTCCGACACGGCCTTCAATCCGTCGACTGGCAAGATCGACAGCGTTGGAAGAATTGGAATTCTTCCGGTTCAGATGGCTCTGCCGGTGTCGATGGGCGAAGCTGTGAAGTCGGGATGGCGCGCAACGTGGCGAATGGCCGGCACGGTGATCGATGCGCTGCACGGACTCGCAACTCGCAGGGTTTCGGCATCGGAGCTGGGCGGTCCGATAATGATCGCGCAGGCCTCGGTTCAGGCTGCGAGAGGCGGAGCCGAACAGCTTCTCTTCCTGATTGCGCTCATCAGCACCAACCTCGCGGTATTCAATCTTCTGCCTATTCCCGTGCTCGATGGCGGTCAGATCATCATCGGACTTCTCGAGGGAATCAAAGGGAGCGCGTTCAGTCTCAAGACGCGGGAGTACATCCTCCGCGCAGGGATTTTTGCGGTGCTCCTTCTCTTCGCGCTCGTGACGTACAACGACCTCCGGAGGCTGGTTGTGTCCTTCGTTCAGGGGTTGAGCTAGGGGTTAAATTTCTCGACTATGCCTTTTCCGGAGCTGGGCGCTCGGGTCGCGGCCGTCAGAGAGCGAATCGAAGCCGCAGTGAAGAGGGGAGGGCATGGTCAGAGCGTCACGATTGTCGCTGTCACAAAGACCCATGGTCCGGAAGCTGTTCGGGCGGCATTCGCTGCCGGAATTGCCGACATCGGCGAAAACCGTGTGCAGGAAGCGCTCGGGAAAATCGAGCAGGTAAGAGAGCCGGTCAGCTGGCACCTCATCGGTCATCTTCAACGCAACAAGGTGAAGTCGCTCGACGCTTTCGCGCTGTTTCATGCGCTGGACAGCTTGCGTCTGGCCGAGGCGGTGGATCGAGTTGGGCTGGGTCGCGGCAGTCCGGTTGATGTACTCGTGCAGGTGAATCCTGCTCGCGAGGAGACAAAGGGCGGCTTTGCAACCACAGAGGTAGCAGAGCTTGGGCAGAGACTCAGAGACTACGCGGGACTGAGGATCAGGGGAGCAATGACGATCGCGAGGCTTGGCGCGGATGAGAAAGAGCTGCGCGAGACTTTCGGCGCTGTTCGCGACACATGCCGGATCCTTGCCGACGCAGGACATCCTGCGACGGAGATGTCGATGGGTATGTCGCAGGATTTCGAAATCGCAGTAGAAGAAGGCGCAACGATGGTTCGCCTTGGATCGATTCTGTTTGGAGCAAGAGAATGAGCGAAGAAGCAACCGCTGTCACAACCGAGCGCTATCGCCCGCTTCCAACCGACGTCCCTGCGGACGAGGTGGAGCGTGAAGTGCTGCGCCGGTGGGAGAGCGAGCAGCTTTTTGCGCGCACTCAGCAGGCTTTGCCGGATAAGCCCCGTTTTGTTTTCTTCGAGGGTCCGCCCACAGCGAACGGACGTCCGGGAATCCATCACGTCTTTTCGCGGACGATCAAGGATTTATTCTGCCGTCATCGGGCGATGAAGGGATTCCTGGTCGCTCGCAAAGCAGGGTGGGACACGCACGGACTTCCCGTCGAAATCGAAGTCGAAAAGCAGCTTGGGATTTCGGGAAAGCAGCAGATCGAAGAGATCGGCGTGGAGAAATTCAATCAGCTCTGCCGGGAGAGCGTGTGGAAGTACCGCACTGACTGGGAGAAGCTGAGCGAGCGGATCGCGTTCTGGCTCGACTACAGTGATCCGTACGTCACGTACCACAACAACTATGTGGAAAGCGTGTGGTGGGCTCTCAAGACTCTGTACGACAAGGATCTGTTGTATCGCGGCCACAAGATCCTTCCGTACTGCTCGCGTTGCGGTACCGCACTCTCGAGCCACGAAGTCGCACAGGGCTACAAGGATGTGAAAGATCCGAGTGTATACATCGCGCTCGATCTCGTTTTGGGAGAGGAACAGAGTAGACAGAGTCAGCAGAGACGCAGAATACTCGTGTGGACCACAACCCCCTGGACGCTCGTGTCGAACGTTGCGCTCGCGGTGCATCCGGGTCTCGAATACGTCGAACTAAGAAAGAAGACCGGAGAACAATCGGAAACAATCATCCTCGCGGCATCGCGTGCACATGCGGTACTCGGTGATGATTACGCGGATCGCTGGGATACTGTCTCTCGTTTACAGGGATCAGAGCTCGTCGGAATGCAGTATCGCCGTCCGCTCGACTGGGTCGATTTCAAGAGCGGCAAGCACGAGGTAATTGTCGGCGAACAGTTCGTTTCCGCTGAAGATGGTACGGGCGTAGTGCACATGGCGCCCGCATTCGGTGCGGACGATTATGCCGCCGGACAAAAGAACGGGCTCGCGTTCCTTCAGCCGGTCGATGCCAGGGGAGAATTCCCCGCGGACATGCCGATTGTCGGCGGAATGTTCGTCAAGAAAGCAGATCAGCTCATCATCGATGAGCTCAAGCGGCGCGGAGTTCTATGGAAAGCTGGAACCATCGAGCATTCGTATCCGCATTGCTGGAGATGTGACACACCGCTTCTCTATTACGCGCGCACGTCCTGGTTCGTGAGAACAACCGCGTTCAAGGACGCCATGCTCACGCGCAACGCGCGCATGAACTGGAATCCGCCCGAAATCGGATCGGGACGCTTTGGCGAGTGGCTTACGAACAACATCGACTGGGCGATCTCGCGCGACAGATACTGGGGATCACCACTTCCGCTGTGGATCTGCGACAAAAACGCTGATCACGTCGAAGCCGTCGGCAGCTTCAAGGAGCTCGCGGAAAAATCAGGGTGCGATATCGGCGAAGGATTCGATCCGCACAAGCCGTTCATCGACGCGCACACCTGGGCATGCTCGAAGTGTGAAGGCACAATGAAGCGAGCGCCGGAAGTGATCGATACGTGGTTCGATTCCGGGTCGATGCCTTTTGCGCAATGGCATTATCCCTTCGAGAACGCTGAAAAGCTCGAGAAGAATTATCCCGCTGATTTCATTGCTGAAGGTGTCGATCAGACTCGTGGATGGTTCTACTCCCTTCTTGCAATTGCAACCGGTCTGGGCGAAGCGCTGCCACGGAATACGCTGTCGCATCTCGCACCAACTGGAGAGTCAGTCGATACGGCGCCTTATCGCGCCGTGGTCGTCAACGATCTGGTGCTCGATGCTGAAGGCGGAAAGATGTCGAAGAGCCGCGGCAACGTGGTCGAGCCATGGGATGTGATTCCGCGCTATGGCGCCGACGCAGTCCGCCTGTTCTTCGTTTCATCATCACAGGTATGGGTCCCCCGCCGGTTCGATGAAGCGACGATCAGAGACACAGCGGGAAGATTTCTGCTCACGTTCAAGAACGTGTACAGCGGAATCTTTGCGACGTACGCGAATTTCGGGTGGGAGCCGTCTGAATCTGATCCTGCGCCTGAAAATCGGTCTGCACTCGACCGCTGGGTATTGTCGCGTCTCGCTACGGTGGAGCGTGAGGCTGACGCTGCACTCACCGCTTTCGATGCAACGACTGCAGCGCGGCTCGTGATGCAGTTCTTTGTCGATGACGTTTCCAACTGGTATGTGCGGCTCACGCGTGCGCGTTACTACGACGTCGATGGCGAAGACAACCGTGCTGCTTTTGCGACGCTGCGCGAGATTCTCCTGGTTACCTGCCGATTGCTTGCGCCGTTTGCGCCATTTCTTACCGACTGGGTGCACAACGAGCTGACAGGCGAGTCAGTGCATCTCGCCTCGTATGTGAGAGATGGAGTCCAGTTCGAGGATAAATCTCTGGAACAGGCGATGGAGCACATACGGACTCTCGCCACTCTCGGTCGAGCAGCACGTGAGGATGCGGGAATCAAGGTCAGGCAGCCACTATCCCGGATGGTCTGTGTTGTACCAGGGATCCCGGCAGCGGCTACGGACGTTCGGACCTATCTGGACCAGCTGGTTCCGCTACTCGCAGGTGAATTGAACGTCAAACAGATTAGCTTCCTTTCTTCGGCCGACGACCTCGTAAAGCTCGAGGCCAGGGCGAATTTCAGAAGTCTGGGAAAAAAATTCGGGAAGGACACGCCGCTTGCCGCCAGTGCGGTAGCGGCACTTGAAAGCGGCGCGCTGATGGCATTCGAGAGGGGAGAGCCTCTCGCCATCTCCGTCGGAAATGAGTCGCGGCTGCTCGATCCGGAAGATCTGACCATCATCCGACGGGCCTCAGGCGATTTGATCGTTAACGAGTCTGCGGGGTATTTCGCTGCTATCGATGCGACGATTACTCCGGAGCTTCGTCTTGAGGGACTGGCCCGCGAGATCGTGAGCCGGATTCAGAGGATGCGGAAGGAATCGGGTTTCGCGGTGAGTGACAGGATTGTGCTCACGATGGGCGGAACCGATGAGATT
>JBKPNY010000085.1:0-8513 GCA_046732835.1 Gemmatimonadota bacterium
ATGATCGAACGTCGTGTATCCCGCGCCATGACGAACTGTGTATGCGGTTCCTTCCTGGATTGGCGCGGGCGTCGGACTCCACAGCTCGCGCGTTCCTTCGTCGCGCAGGTAGATGCATTCACCGGGACGATTGCCGACTGGATCATTATTCCATGGCGTCAGCCGGAATGAGCTAGCGCTTGCAATCCATGTTGAGCCCGATCCGATCTCGCTCGTGATGAATCCACCATGGGAGTTCGCGATCACGTTGATCCATGGCGCTGGCGGCAGTTTGAATGCATCGAGTCTTATTTCGTATTCTCCGCTTTCATTGAATCCGCCGAGTCCGTTGAAGAACTGCAGTCCGGATCCATCGGCTGAAGCATTTTCAGAACGCCGCGCAAAAACCTGCGGAGCAATTGGCGACTCGGTGATATGAGAGGCAGTGTCGAGAAAGCTCGTAATCCCTGAACCATCACATTCGATGCGCAGTCTCGACGTCGCCTGCAAACGCGCGAGCTCACCTCCATCGAGGGAGTCCGATCGAACAACCCGCACACGCGTCCGATTGTCACCGAGTTCTCTGCTTACGTTCTCGGCAAGCTGCTGGCCATGCGCAAGTATCACGACGTCGAAGTTGAAGCCCTTTCGCTCGAGATAACGCTGAGCCTTTATGATCTCCTTTGCGTCATTCACTCCATCGAGCAGCTGTACCGATGCGAGCAGTAGAGGGCTGCCAGTCGAATCGCGTGGGCCCATGTGACCCGCTGCGAGATCCCGTGCCGGCCGCGTTTCCGGGAAGAGGAGAGCGCCGGCAAGGTCCTGGTACAGCGCTCCGGCTTCACTTGAAATATCGAAGCGAGTCGATTCCACCTGGACAGGGCGGCCGAGCTTCTCCACTGCATCATCGCGGCTCGTGCTGACGAGAGTCGTGAACGTTGCCTCTGCAGTTCCACCGGGAGGAACAGCGATTCTTGCCCGAATCGCGAACACAGGATCGAGCACCGAACCTGCCCGCCCCGACAATTGTCCGGGCTTGTCCATCGCCGCTGGATTCCGCGCAGATCGTCCGCGCCCAATGAAACGGGCTCGATCGGTCTCACAGGAGACATTCCCGATAGTGCCCGACACAGATATCGCGTGTGCAAGCCAGACGGGCTTGTTTTCGGAAGATCGCGGACGCCGCATTGCCAGAATCGCATTCCTTTCCGCCAGCCATTCCGTCTGAACGAAAAGATTCTGGAAAGCAGGATGATGTTTGTCAGCATGAGGCGTCGTGATGACTATCTCGCCGTAACTCGTCAGCTCGATCTCGTGCGGCCGCTCCGAATCGTTGGTGAGCCTGATTGTTCTTTGTTCTTGTGCACTCGACGAAAAGACTCTGATCTCCATTTCCGTCTCGATGTCACCATCCCGCCGCCGGAAAATTGCGCGATCACTATGGAATGCTGCGTGATAAAATTCGGGCTCGATGCACATCGGTTGGTAACTGGCAGACCAAACCCGACCGGATGTGATGTCGTTCACGTAGCACCACTGACCGTAATCATCGAGCGTTGGATCGCTGCGCCATCGATTCAATACGATGTCGCCGTATCTCGTCTCACCACCGCCGGCGCTGGTTACAATAGTTGTAAATGGAGCGTCGCCGAGTATGGCGATTCTCGGCTGGGCGGTGTGGGGTGTGTCGATATGACGTGCCGACTTCGATTGGCTTTCCACTTCCAATAAGCTCAACGCTCTTGTCTCTCGCGGCTAGTGGGTCCGAGCCCTACTCCCGCCCTCTGATGTAAACGGTTACATTTTGCCGGCCTGACAGGAAACGCCTGATTGGTGACTGCATCACGCACGGGGTCGATGGTTACGATCAAGGATGTAGCTCGCAAGGCCGAAGTCTCTGTCGCGACGGTGTCTCGTGTTTTCAGTGGAGCGAATGCCGTTCGTGAAGAGACGAGCAAAAGGATACGGGATGTCGCGGCTCAGCTGCGCTACACTCCGCATGTTGGCGCGCGCAGCCTTACCACCAGCAAGACTCATACGCTGGGATTGCTCCTTCCTGATCTATACGGCGAATTCTTTTCCGAAATCATTCGCGGAATCGACGTTGCCACGCGTCGGAGCGGATATCACTTGTTAGTCTCGAGCTCGCACAGCGATGCAGTCGAGGTAGAGGGTGCAGTGCGATCGATGCGTGGTCGCGTTGACGGATTGATCCTGATGTCGCCCGATCTCGATGCAAAGCCCCTGGTCGATTCGCTTCCGGAAGGACAGCCAGTTGTCCTTCTGAACTCGGCAATCAGGCAGCCGGGAGTTGCATCAGTGCGAATTGCCAATAAGCGCGGCGCAAAGGAGATGGTACGCCATCTCATCGGTCATGGTCATAGGCGAATCGCGATTATCACAGGCGCAAAGCAGAATATTGACGGTGAACAGCGAAGAAGTGGTTACCGCGCTGCGCTGACTGAAGCTGGAATCGCCCCGGATCCCCGTTTGGAGGTTCAGGGCGATTTCACTGAGGACTCCGGTTATGATGCCGGCCGGACATTGATCGCATCGAAGGCTTTGCGTCCCCGCGCGATTTTTGCAGCAAAT
The DNA here is from genome assembly GCA_046732835.1 of Gemmatimonadota bacterium. Classification (GTDB taxonomy): domain Bacteria; phylum Gemmatimonadota; class Gemmatimonadetes; order Gemmatimonadales; family Gemmatimonadaceae; genus UBA4720. The sequence goes on from JBKPNY010000085.1 coordinate 2,572, forward strand.
GATGCGATGGCCATCGGAGCATTGAGTGCGCTGCGTGAAGCCGGGGTTGGCGTTCCGGAAGAGATTGCCGTTGCTGGATTCGACGACATTCCTACTGCACGGCATTTGTCGCCCCCACTTTCTTCCGTGCATGTACCAATCGCGGAGCTCGGCGAGCGCGCGACAGAAATTCTGATTGCTGGTCTCACTAACCGTCGCTATCCGGCGCGACATGAAACACTTCGTACCACACTCGTGATTCGTGGCTCGTGCGGACCGCCGGGCCACAGCCCTAACACGTAATACTGCGCTTTTCTGGTTTCAAAGTTCTTTCGGTTCACAATTCAGGAGACAGCCACATGATATCGAGTCAGTTCAGGTTCAAACGCTTCCTATGGACGCTTCTGGTATTTACGGGAGTGTCGTTTGCGTGGACGCAAACACTTCAATCGCAGACAACCACGGGCATGGTTCGCGGAACGGTGACGGTGGAAGGCGCGCCCGCTGCAAATGCGCAAGTACAACTGCGTAACCCGCAGACCGGCGTCTCCCGCGGCGCCACGGTCCGGGATGATGGGAGTTATGTAGTGGCGGGGCTGGTGCCTGCGACATACGAAATGACGGTGCGCCGCATTGGAAGCGAACCGCAGACGCGCACAGTAGTTGTTTTGATTGGCGCAACTCAGACCCAGAACTTCAATCTTTCGCAAGCGGCAACGCAGCTCGGAACGGTGTTCGTCCAGGCAGCTGCAACAGCAGAAACACAAACTTCAGAAGTAGCAACCAACGTAACTCAGGCACAGATAAACAATCTCCCAACGCCCGGACGTAACATGCTGGACCTGGCAGCGCTCGCTCCGGGAACGCGTGTCACACCCGATCGGCTCGACGGAACCAGCAAGACGTTCGCAGCCGGCGCACAACGATCCGATCAGATCAATGTTTTTGTGGACGGCGCGAGCTACAAAAACGACATCATTCAGGGCGGAGTAGCCGGACAGGATGCCAGCCGGGGAAATCCCTTCCCGCGGAATGCGTTACAGGAATTCCGCATCACGACTTCGAACTTCAAAGCTGAATATCAGAAATCGTCGAGCGCAATCATTACTGCAGTAACCAAGTCTGGAACCAACGAGTGGCAGGCCAACGCGTTTACAGAGTTCCTCAACGATAATTTTGTTGCGCTCGATAAGTTCAGCTTGGCATCCAGGAAAGCAAATCCGAACTTCAAGAAGCCAGAGCTGAAGCGCTATCTCGCGGGCATTAGTCTCGGCGGCCCGATCGTTAAGGACAAAGTCTTTTTCTTTGGCTCGTATGAGGGGAATTATCAGAATCGCGAAGGTACAACGCGATTCAACGGGAACCCGGCGACTTGGCCAGCTGGGCTTGCTGCTGTGAATGGCGAACAGCATGTATCCCCGTTCCGCTCACATCTGGGATTCGCCAAGATCACTTACAATCCTTCGGAACGTCAGTCGTTCGAGTTCACAGGTGATTTGCGCCGTGAGAGCGACAAGCGCCGTTTCGGAGGACAGTTCACCGGTCCGGAAGAAGCGTTTTCAACCGGCGAAGATTTTCAAAGCAATGTCGGCACTGGCCGAATCAAACATTCGCTCTTCGGTGCCGGATGGACGAACGAAGCGCTCGCGAGCTACCAGAAGTTCCAATGGAAAACTGATCCGTTCAATCCGAACACTCCGTTTCTGCAATACAACGGAATTGGAAACATCGGCGGTCGCGATGCTTCCCAGGACTTGACGCAGGGACGCCTCTCGTTGCGCGATGATTTCACATATACAGCGTTCCAGGCAGCGGGATCGCACGTACTGAAAACGGGCGTGAATTTCGACCATCTCAATTACGACCTCACGAAACGCCTTGTAGAGAATCCTCGTTTCGTTTTCGATGGTGGAAACGCCTTTGCATTCCCCGTCGAGGCGAGAATCGGTGCTGGAGACCCGAGCGTTAAAAACAGCAATAATCAGGTCGGACTTTACGCGCAGGACGACTGGACACCTGTCGAGCGTCTCATCATCAATGCAGGTATCCGATGGGATTACGAATCGGGCATGTATAACCGCGACTTCGCCATGCGCCAGGCGACTATGGATTCGCTCACCGCCTACAGGAATCAGCTCTTCATCGATATCGATCCCGATCGATACTTCACCGACGGGAATGATCGAAAAGCGTTCTACGGCGCGATTCAGCCGCGCCTGGGTGCCTCATACGGAATCGACAAGGACAGCCGCACCGTTGTGTTTGGCGGATGGGGAATATTCTACGACCGCCTGACTTTCAACTCGACAATCGACGAAGCATACAACGCGCAGCACCCGACCTACAATTTCAGATTTGGCACGGCCGATATCCCGGCACAGAATGTCGTAAAATGGGATCCCAGTTATTTCAGCCAGGCAGGACTGTTAGGATTGCTTTCCCGCGGAGTTGTGCCACCGGGTGAGATTTTTCTCATGCCGAATGATTTGAAGCCTCCGAAATCCAATCAGTGGAATGTTGGCGCGCGCCACGATTTCGGTTCGTGGAACACCGCGCTGACGTATACCGGCACACGAAGCACGAACGGATTTACGTTCGAGTGGGCCAACCACAAATTGAACGCGAACGGCACGTGCTGCGAGTTCCACGATTTTCTCGTACCATCTTATCGAAATGTGCTGGTCGGCAGAAACAATGTGCGAACGTGGTACGATGCGCTCTTCCTTCAGATCGATCGCCCGTACCGTCGCACGAGCGGATGGAACTGGGGTGCCGGTCTCGCCTGGACTTACACGATCAAGGCTGAGGCTGAGGGAGGAGATCTCTTTTCCTTCCCAGTCGTCGAAAACCAGCCGCGCCGACCGCTGGACGATTTCGAACGACATCATATAGTAGCGAACGTCCTGACCGACGTCCCATACGCATGGGGCATTCAGTTCAGCAGCCTCATCACCCTCGGCACTGGACGCAGGTTCAACCGACAGGATTTCTTCCCAGCCATTCCAATTGTCGAGCGCGGCGTGACAGATCCTGAAAAATTCGGATTCATCATTCCAAACGCCTTTGCGTTCCGGAATGTCGACTTCCGACTCCGCAAAGATTTCGCGGTCGCCAGTGGAAACCGCCTAGGCGTTACGTTCGACGTGTTCAACGCTTTCAATTTTAATAATTACGGTTGCTTCAATGACGTGTTCGCAACGAATGTCAACGGTACTCGAACACTCAATGCTGACTACGGTAAGCCTGGATGTGTAATCGCCGATCCGCGGCGTGCGCAGCTTGGCTTAGCGTATGATTTCCAGCCGCGAATAATGTCTGGAAGTCGCTGATGACCGTTTGAGTCAGGCCAGGGTCGCAGGGGTTGAGCCGAAAGCTCGGCGCGCACCTGTGACCTTGGCCAACTTGCCTTCCTTGATAAAAATCCGGCGGTCCGTTGCAAAGAAGGATGATCGTTCCGCCAAGTCATTCGCGACAGAGAAACGCCAATGAAACGCTCCTTTCTGCTTTTGCTCGCTGCGGTATTGGCGTGCTCACCGACCGCGACGACCGTCCCCGCGCCACAGCAAACTCTCAGCGCGAGACAAACCGCATTCCTCGACACACTCGAGCATCGGACGTTCAACTGGTTCTGGGAAAAAACAAACGCCAGCAATGGACTCACTCCCGATCGGTGGCCAACAAAAAGTTTTTCGAGCGTGGCAGCCATTGGATTCGCACTGACTGCGTATCCGATTGGTGTCGAGCGCGGATGGGTGACACGAACACAAGCAGCTGATCGCACTCTTACGACTCTCAGGTTCATGTATCGCGCGCCGCAAAGTGATCAACCTGCGCAGGTGACGGGATACAAGGGATTCTTCTACCACTTCCTCGACATGGACACCGGCTACCGGTTCGAGCGTGTCGAGCTCTCAACGATCGACACTTCGCTCTTCCTGGCCGGCGCTCTGTTTTGTCAATCGTATTTCACGGGACCTAATCCCACTGAGACATCGATTCGTGCATACGCGGATTCATTGTATGCGCGAGTCGACTGGCAATGGATAAGACCGCGAAATCCACTAGTGAGCATGGGATGGCATCCGGAGAACGGATTCATCGAAGCTGATTGGCGAGGCTACAACGAAGCGCAGATTCTCAATATCCTCGCACTTGGATCTCCGACACATCCCGTCGAGCCGTCCGAATACCAGGCGTACACGAGCACATATCACTGGGCGGACTTCTACGGGCAGCAGCACGTGAATTTCGCTCCCTTGTTCGGCCATCAGTTCTCGCACATCTGGCTCGACTTCCGTGGAATTCGCGATGCCTACATGCAGCAGAAAGGAATCGACTACTTCGAGAACTCACGACGCGCGACGTACTCCCAGCGCGCATATGCAATGGCCAATCCTGATGACTGGAAAGACTACGGCGCCAACATCTGGGGACTTACCGCAGTCGACGGCCCACTCGACACACTTCTCGATCTCCGTGGGAAACCCAGACGATTCCACACTTATTCCGCGCGCGGCGCAGCTGACGGAGAGATTCGCGACGACGGAACCCTCGCTCCAACTGCATCCGGCGGCTCGGTCGCATTCGCCCCGGAAATCGCCGTACCTGCGCTCGTCGCAATGCGCGAGAAATACGGCGACAATCTGTTCCAGGAATACGGCTTCATCGATTCTTTCAACCCGACATTCGACACGCAGATCAAACCTCAACACGGAAAGATCATTCCCGGACTCGGCTGGTTCGACACCGACTACCTCGGCATCGATCAGGGCCCGATTATCGCAATGATCGAGAATTATCGATCGGGACTCGTGTGGCGGGTGATGCGAACCAATCCTCATATCATTCGCGGACTGAAGCGCGCCGGTTTTACCGGCGGGTGGCTTGGTCAATAGAGCTGCGGCATTAATTCTTGCCGCAGTTGCGGCAATGGCATGCTCATCATCATCGAATGATGAGCCGACACTCCGATTGTGGGCGATGGGACGAGAGGGCGAAGTTCTCTCTGACCTTCTCCCCGGATTCGAAAAAGAAAACCCCGGAATCAAAGTCAGGGTTCAACAGATCCCGTGGACAGCAGCGCATGAAAAACTGCTCACTGCATACGTCGGCGAAGCCACGCCTGACATTGCCATGCTCGGCAACACCTGGGTGCCCGAGTTTGCCGCGATTGATGCGCTCGAGCCGCTCGATTCCCGCGTAGCCGCATCGAAAGACATTCCTCGCAGCGACTACTTCGAGGGAATCTGGCAGACCAATACTGTCGATGGCGTCACGTACGGTATTCCGTGGTACGTCGATACGCAGGTGATCTTCTATCGCACTGATCTTCTGGCCAGCGCCGGCTGTCCGACGATGCCTTCGACATGGGCAGCGTGGGAGCAATGCATGACACGAATGAAGTCGAGAATGTCAGAGCATCAGTATCCCCTGCTCATTCCGATCACAGAATGGCGACCGCCTGTCATTTTCGGAATGCAGGCACAGTCGCCCATCCTTACCGACAGCGGTCAATACGGCGGCTTCAGCAAGCCGCCGTTCATGAAGGGGTTCAACTTCTACGTAAGTCTCTTTCGCAACAAGCTGGCGCCGCCTTTCGCTGCAAGTGAGATCTCGAACCTTTATCAGGAATTCGAGCGCGGCAACATAGCGATGTATATCAGCGGTCCCTGGCAGATCGGTGAGTTCAGTAATCGCCTCCCAAAGAACATGCAGGACAAGTGGATGACTGCCTCTCTTCCGGGAGTTGACGGTCCGGGCGCGGCACTGGCGGGCGGTGCGAGCTTGTCGCTTTTCCGCGGAAGCAAGCACAAGGCAGAAGCATGGAAGCTCATGGAGTATCTGTCACGTCCCGAAGTGCAGGTTCAGTTTCATAAGCTCACTGGCGATCTGCCTCCGCGAAGAACCCCCTGGAACGATCCGCTTCTCGCGCACAACAAATACGCGGCCGCATTCCGTGAGCA
>JBKPNY010000086.1:0-22116 GCA_046732835.1 Gemmatimonadota bacterium
AAAACCCGACAACGCCGCGCGTGGTGCGGAGTTATGAATGGTGCGCGGTGCACGACCAAACCCTTTTGACGAATACCTCGTCCAAGTAGCTGGTCCGGTGCACAATCACGGGGAGTGGTGTCACGCCCCTGAACCAGCAACTCACGATGCGCATTTCCAATCGCTACCCCGCAGCGCAGGCGCTTACACTGATCACCGTTGCGTCATTCGTCTGCCCGACTCGCACTGAAGCGCAGGCAAAAGGCGTTCATCCACAGCCTGCTCCAGTCGCCACTGCTGTTCGACTTACATCGAGCGTATCGATCGACGGAAAACTCGATGAGGAAGTGTGGCGAACCGCGCCGGCGATAACGGAGTTCCGCCAGTCGCAACCGGACGAAGGCAAGCCGGCTACACAGAAGACCGAAGTGAGATTCGCGTACGACGATCAGGCCATCTACGTCGGAGCGCGGATGTTTGACACGATGGGCGGGAAGGGAGTCGTAACACGACTGCTGCGGCGGGATGCCCTCAGCGAAACCGATAGTGACATCTTCCAGGTCACGTTCGACAGCTATCACGATCATAGCTCCAGATACAATTTCTTTCTCAATCCTTCTGGCGCAAAGAGAGACGGCACTGGCGATCCAACGTGGGATCCCGTCTGGGAAGGCAAAGCGCAGATCGACAGCGCCGGGTGGACCGCAGAGCTGCGCATTCCCTTCAGCCAGCTGAACTTCTCGCGCGATGTAGACCAGACGTGGGGCGTGCAGGTCATTCGCTTCGTACATCGCCTCAACGAGCGAACTCACTTTGCGTGGTGGCCGAACAACGAAGTCGGTGGACCTCAGCGCTACGGACATCTCGAGGGGATCAAGATTTCAGAGCGTCCGCGCGGAATGGAGCTTCTGCCGTACACTGTGGGCCGCGCGCGATACATCCGGCCTGCAGATCCTTCGAACCCTTTCACGAAAACCAGCGACAAGGATTACAGGCTCGGCGGGGATCTCAAGTATCGCCTTACATCGAACCTCACTCTCAACGCGACATTCAATCCGGATTTCGGTCAGGTCGAAGTCGATCCGGCAGTCGTGAACCTTTCTGCGTTCGAGACATTCTTCTCCGAGAAGAGACCGTTCTTCATCGAAGGGCAGAACGCTTTCGGATTTGGAAACTTCAGCTGCTTCTTCTGCAGCAATGTCAGCAATCTGCAGCTGTTCTATACGCGCCGCATTGGACGAAGTCCGCAGCTTTTCCCATCCGGCACGTACGTCGACCAGCCTGAGAATGCGACAATACTCGGCGCCGCGAAAATCACCGGGCAGACAAAGGGTAAGCTTCTTCTCGGCGTAATGGACGCGGTCACCCGGCGAGAAAAAGCTGCTGTAATAACCGTAGATCCAAACACTGGCGATCGACTCAGATCTAGAGCGGAGGTGGAACCGCTCTCCAATTACTTCGTTGGACGCGGTCGAAAAGATTTTCAGGGCGGTGCGCAGTCGTTCGGCGGCATCGTGACATCAGTGGATCGCTTTACGAACGACTCGCTTGCCGATGCAAGATTGCCGAGTGCGGCGCGAAGTCTTGGGCTCGACTGGTTCACATCGTGGAAGAACCGCGAGTACTCGTTCATGGGGCAGTGGGCCCTGAGCGATGTTCGCGGATCAGAGCTGGCGATGCAGCGCATCCAGCGCTCGAGTGCACGCTACTTTCAGCGCCCGGATCGAAAGAGCGGCGGCAACGGCCTCTTCTCCGATGCGTTCGACGAGAACGCAACGCACCTGACTGGATATGGCGGGTATGCGCGCGTCGCGAAAGACGGAGGCACGTGGCTGTGGGAGAGCATGGTGAATTATCGAAGCCCGGGCTTCGAGGTGAATGACATCTCGTTCAACACCACATCGGACTACGTGTGGATGAATGCGAACTTCGCCCGCTCGATCACCAAGCCTGGCCCGATCTATCGCAACTATTTCGCGGTGATCAGTGCGCAGCAGCAGGTGAACTACGACGGCGATCTTACAGATCGTGAGTTTGCGATCGGAATCTTTGGACAGCTCAGAAATTTCTGGCAGGCTAATGCATTCGTTATTCGCACGCCGAGTGTGTTCGATGATCGAGTGTTGCGCGGTGGCCCGGTGATCAGGAAGCGAGGTTACCGATATCACCAGATCTTCCTTGGCACGGATGCGAGAAAGAAGTTCTCGGTATCGATCAACCCGAACTTCAATGACTACGATTACGGTCCTGACGGTCTCAATCTGAACGCCACTCTTACGTGGAAGCCTACGTCGAATGTGCAGCTGTCGGCTGGCCCTGGATACAATCGCGCCGGATCGGTAGCGCAGTTCGTAACGTCATTCCCGGATTCCACCGCGACTGAGTTCTACGGAAGGCGTTACATCTTTGCCGGTCTTCAACAGAAGCAGCTGTCAATGAGCACTCGAGCAAACGTCACATTCACCCCGACGCTCACCTTCGAGCTGTTCGCGCAGCCACTCATCTTCAGTGGTGACTACGTCACCTTCAATGAATACGTTCATCCGCGCAAGAGGACTCAGCACACATTCTCCGGCGACGAGATCAGCTCGGAAATCGTTAACGGACAGAAGATCTACACCATCGATCCTGATGGGCCGACTGGACCGGCGTCGTCATTCCAGATCGGCGATCCGGATTTCAACTTCCGCTCACTGCGCGGCAATGCGGTGGTTCGCTGGGAGTATCGTCCGGGGTCGACGCTCTATTTCGTCTGGCAGCAGAACCGTTCGGACACCGATCCTATCGGCAACTTCGATTTCGGCCGCGACAGGTCGGCATTGTTCGATGCTCATCCTGACAACATCTTCCTTATCAAAGCGAGCTACTGGATAGCGTTCTGATCAACAGAATTCTCCCGCTTGCAGCACTGATTGGCGCGGTCACCTGTACTTCCGGATCGACCGCGCCGGCGTTAATCGCGCGCTTTCTTTGGATCTACCTTGATCCTGACGACGGATGATCCAGTCGTGATCACCATAGTATCGCCGACTTTCTCAACTGTCGGCCCGCCGGTGCTCCACACTTCAACCGAAACGTTGTCGAGCTCTCCTGTGTAGCGGAGCTCCCGGCGAAGCGATGGACGCACTGTAGTTGCGGCACGCGAGGCGGCCGCGATGGCTGCGCGAACCTCAGGACGTGAGAGCAGCGTCAGCTCCCTGGTGAGAGTCGCGTTGCCACGCTGCACAGTTAGACGTACTCGCTGGCCGGGCTTCACACGACCGAAGAGGCGAGCTCCTTCACGTGACATGATGGAGATCCCATTGATATGGGTAAGCCTGTCACCCGATCGAAGACCTGCGCGTCCCGCAGGACTCTCCACATCAACCATTGCGAGCTCGGGCGGCTCGTCCGATTCCCACACTGGTGATTGACCAGGTGCCATCACCCATCCGCAGCCATTGCAGCGAATCGAAAAACCAAACCATCCGCGAGGAACTGCTGGTACGGCGGGAATTGCAGGAACAGTGGGCCACACAGTGACTCCGCCGGGTGCTGCCGGCACTGCTGGAACTGCGGGCGAAGGCTGCGTCGGCGCGATGGCTACCTGAGGCGGACGCGGAACAGTGACAATGCTGTATGCGCGCTCCGCGGGCGAGGGAGGTGTCGCAGGCGTTGCCGGAATCGCAGGAGTTGGCGGCTCGACGCCCCAGCCGACCGAATAGCCAGTGCTTGCTTCTGGAGCAAGCACATACACGTTGGGTTCCGCTTGCTCCGCGTGAATGGTCGCCTTCATTGTCTTGCCGTTGCGCTTGAAGGTGAGATCGACATCATCGCCAGCTTCGATCGAAGAAAAACGACGCGCGCCTTCGCTCGAAAGAATCGAGTATCCGTCGACGTGCGTGATCACGTCTCCACGATAGAGAATCCCGTAAGACGGCCCGCGGCGTATCACACCAAGCACAGTTGGCTCCGAGCGGAAGGTAAAGCGATTCCTTGAATCGGAAGACCTGCTGATGGTGCAGTCACACCGAAAATTTTCTATACCGAGCACTTGTGTTGACGTTGTCCAGCGGGATGGCGCGATTGTAGTTGCAACCTGCGCGACTGTTTCGCGACGCGGAACAAGTGCACACACTACAATCGCGGTAAACGCGATTTTGAAAAGCGAATATCTCACAGCCACATCTCCCTTTCCGCGACCACCGTTTCGTTTCGACGGACCGGACGCGGTTCGGTGTGCGGAGTGCTTTGCTCAACGTCGCGGTTCTGTGAAGCGGGGGCGGAGACTGACGCGCGCTCAGGCGTGTCAGATGAGTTGAGCACGTATCGACCGGTTGCAACTCCACCGGCGAAGAGTGCGATTGCCGCGGCAATCTTCAATGTGGCCGCGATATTGTTTCTGCTGCGCACTGGCGCGACGCTGAAGTGTCCTTCGTTTCTCAGCGCGCGCACGACTTTCGCCTCGAGCAAATCACCCGGCGACATTTCGCGTGGCAGCGACGCGAGAGCATTCCGCTCTTCCAGCGTCAATTCGAATTCTTCGTCATTGTACATCGGGCTTCTCCCTTCCTGTTAGCAATGCACGCATCACTCTGCGCGCCTTGAAGAGCTGCGCTTTCGATGTGCCCGGCGCGATGCCGAGCTGAAGCGCGATTTCGTCGTGCGTAAATCCTTCGACATCGTGGAGCACCAGAACCATCCTGTAGCCGGGTGCGAGCCGCGCAATTGCGCTCTCGATATCCATGCGATCTTCGGTGCGTGGTGGCTCGCTTGCCGCATCGTCTTCGAACAGCGATTCTGCTGCATGACGCTTTCCCTTGCGCATCGAGTCGAGCGCCGCGCGAAGTCCCACAGAACAAAGCCACGTTGAGAAGCTCGACTCGCTGCGGAAACTGACCAGCGCCGGATAAGCGCGCAGCCACGTGTCCTGAACCACATCCTCAGCGTCGGCCCGTGATGCGCCAAGCACCCGTGTGACGAACTGAAGCAGATGCGGTGTATGACGACGGAAGAGCTCGCGAAACGCCGGTTCTGCACCTGTGATGGCCGCGGCGATCAGCGCGGCGTCACTCGATGAAGCCGATTTTTCGTATGTCGGAAGAGACTCCAGCTGAAGCTCCATCGCCGTCATGTCATTTGAGTCGTAATGGATTTGAAAAGGGTTTGCCGGGTACGAATACTGAATGCTGACCGGTCAGCATTCAGCATTCAGCATTCATAAAATTTGCCCGCAATGCGGATGTTCTCGCATTGCGGGCTGGGTCTGGCCGCCCCCACAGCGCCAGACTTACATCTCCCGGACTACTTCCAGGTGCTCAGCTCTCTGATCTGAGCAATGGACTGCCGCGGCAGCGAGACTGAATTGCACTCGCTGCAGACTCCCACGAGAATATTCGAGAAGGTCACGCTCGAGCGGCTCATCCTGATGTCGCGCGTCTCGTATCGCGCGTTGACCTGCTTTCCGCATACACTGCAAGTAGCTGCTGCTACGTCGCCTTCATGCCATGGTGCCTGCATAACCGCCTCACTGATTAAGACCTTCGTTGCCCTTTCTGCACATTGGACATAGAGACACTACGAAGGGTTTGTCAGTTGGTGTCGAATTCAGGCGAATTTACGAATCCCTAACACAGACACAAATGTCTTCACAAATCGCGCGGCACCTCGCTCATGAGAGCGAAAATATTTCCCTCTGAATCCTTGTAGTCGGAAAGCCACAAGTCGTGGTCGGGCATCGGCGCTACGATGTTGGGAGAGGCGAGCACCTCGACTCCTTTCTCCTCGAGAATCCTGTGCGCGCCTTTTATGTCGGGCACGAGGTAATACAATACTGATGAAGAACGCTCGATCTCCGCTGTTTCACCTTTTCCAAGCATCAGTCTGATCCCGTCGGCATCGAAGAACGCAAGATTGGGAACCTCAAAAAGAAATTTCAGTCCAAGAACATCACGATAGAAATTCTTCGCACGCTCCAGATCTTTCACAACGATCGCAATCTGTCTTATTCGTCCGAGTGAGAGTCCGCTCTGATTCTGATTCATCGTCATCTCCGGAGTGTTATTGAAGCCGCATCAGTGCGGCCATGATCTCGATGCCATCCCACAGATTCCCGAGCCTGATGCTCTCGTCTTCTGCATGCTGATTGTTGTCATAGTTCGCGATCGGAACCGTTATCGTCGGAACGTGAAGCGCTTCTCCAATCACCGATAGCGGAAGACTTCCGCCGAGTGTGGGAATTGCGAGAGTACGACCGGGAAACACCGACTGCACCGCAGTGAGAACGGACCGGGAAACTGGAAGATTCATTGGAGTGCGTTCCGCATTGTAAGCACCACCGCGCTGCGTCACTGTCGCGATGCGAGCGTATTTGAGTCTTTCTTCGGCAGACGGAGTGTGATCCAGGACAGTAAATCCCTGTCGCTCGATGTGCTGCACAAGTCGCTGCATCTGCTTTTTGTAGTCGATCGATTTTACCAGTCGCAGGTCAAGCGTTGTCGATGCTGTCGTCGGAATCACGTTGCGTGCACCCGGTCCCGCTTCAGCGCTCACAATACCATTGATATTCAGCGAAGGCTCGTTGATCAGCTCCGCGAGCGGGCGTCCGCCTCCTTCAGGTTTCACAAAACCAAGCTGCGTGCGAAGCGAGTCGTCGAACGGCGGCAGATCACGAATCGCTTTCTTCTCGAGCGCCGTAAGTGGTGTGACATCATCGTACCATCCCCGGATCAGCACCCGGCCTGATTCGTCCTTCATCGACGAGAGCAGGCGCACGAGAAGAAACGCAGGATTGGGCGCCCAGTTTCCATAGTGCCCGCTGTGCAGAGGACGATTAGCGCCGTAGACAGTGAGGTCGACATTCAGGTCGCCACGCACGCCGTAGACGACTTCTTTTCTTCCCGATTGATGCACAGGTCCGTCGCAGATGATCCATGCGTCGGCCTTGAGTAATTCGGCATTCGCGCGAATGACGTCGCCCAGATGTGGCGAGCCCGCTTCTTCTTCTCCGTCGAATATGAGCTTGATGTTGACAGTGGGCTTCAACGACGTCGCTTTCAGCGCATCGATGGCAACGAGAAACGCGAGCACTCCGGCTTTGTCGTCCGATGCGGATCGAGCGTAGACTCGATACTCGGGATCGATCTTTGTTCCTTCGGCAGGAGCGGGTATGATCGATCCACCACGATCGAGTGCGCGTGTTCGTATCACAGGCTTCCACGGCTCGCTGCCTGTCCACTTCGAGGGATCTGTCGGCTGACCGTCGTAGTGCGCATAGAAGACGATTGTCTGCTTCGCTCCCGGTGTAAGTAATTCTCCGTAGATGAGCGGTGGTGCGCTCTTGTCCGAGCCGTAGAGAAGCTTTGCCGTAATTCCGCGTTTCTCCATCATCTTCGATATGAGCGCCGCATTTCTGGCGATGCCCTCGCTGTTCGAGGCAACGTTTGGAATCTCGAGCAGATCGAGAAACTCGCGCAGGATGCGGTGCTCGCTGGCGGTCCGGTAGTCGCGTATCACGCTCGACTGCGCTCGAGCTGTTTGGAACGCGACCCATGACACCAGGATTACTGCAGATGAAAAAAGTCTGCCCATAAGAAACCAGTCGGAGTAACGATCAGCGGCACGCCGTTAGCGATGGAGATATTGTCGCCAGCTATGCAGAAAATCCATCGGCGGAGGTCCAGGGTGATGCGAAGCTCGTTCGGAAAATGTGCGATGTCAGGGGCAGCTCTTCTGTTGCAGGTCGTTACCGCATGCGCGCGGACGAGTGAGGAAGGGCAGGTCAGGTCAAAGGGCGAATCGCTCGCGCCAGCGCCGCTGGCGACTGAAATAGCGTGGCTTGGGGATCTGCATCAGCCTGAATCAGTGAAATACGATGCAGAGCAGGATGCGTTCTTCATTTCGAACATGGTCGGGTTCGGATCAGTGAAGGATGCGAACGGATATATCCTCGAAGTGAGTGCCGAAGATCTCTCCAAGTCGAAAGTGTTTGCGGAGAATGGAAAAGCGGGAGTAGTGCTGGATGCGCCGAAGGGAATGGCAATCCACGGAGACACTCTCTGGATCTGCGACATCGATGTAATGCGAGCGATAAATCGCAAAACCGGTGTTGCTATCACCAATCTCGATCTCAAGCCACTCGGCGCACTTCTGTTGAATGACGTCACGATCGGCGGGGATGGAGCGATGTACATCACCGATACCGGAATACTCATGACCGAAAAGGGCGTCGTCTATAAAGGCGCAGATAAGATCTTCAGGGTAGCGGATGGTAAACCGGAAGTGATTTCGCAGGGCGCTGGCCTGATGAGGCCGAACGGAATTACCTGGGACAAGGAAGCAAACAGTCTGATCGTAGTGACATTCGATCCATTTCACAGCGAGGTATACTCGCTCTCGCCGACCGGACAGAGAAAGCTTCTTGCGAAAGGCAACGGCAAGTTCGACGGAATCGAGCCGCTCGGCGGCGGCAAGTATATGGTAGCGGCCTGGAACGACTCGAGCGTGCGCCTTCTCGGCAACGGGGAGAATCGGCGTATTGCGAACAACGTACTGTCGCCGGCCGATATTGGATTCGATACTAAGCGGAATCGACTGGCGATCCCGCTTGGACCACTGAACCAGATGCAGCTGTGGCAGCTGCCGCAATCAGTCGCTCAACGGTAAGGGATGGAGACTCTTCCCAGCGAGGAACTGGAAGGCGCAGGCTCGGAGAACCGGGAGCGTGCAGTCGCTGAGCTCGATACGGTCGTAGAAAAACTTCGAGTCGCTCAAGAGGAGCTGCGCCTTCAGAACAACGAGCTCAGGATGCAGCGCGAAGCGACTGAGTCAGCATTACAGCAGCTCGAGCAGCGGGTGCATGAAAGAACTGCGGCACTCGAGGCGGCGAACTGGGCGAAGGCCGAGTTTCTCTCAGTGATGGCTCATGAGCTGAGAACTCCTCTTAACGCAATCATTGGATACGGGGAGCTTCTCGAAATGGGAATCTCAGGTCCGGTGAGTGAAACCCAGCGGATTTATCTGGAGCGAATTCGCTCCAGCGGACGCAGGCTGGTTGGCTTGATCGACGAAGTTCTGGATTTGGGCAAGGTCGAAGCCGGTCAGCTGAAGGTTGTTCGGGAGGAATGCTGCGTAGATGATGCGATCGAATCGGCCTTGAACCTGGTTCTGCTTCAGGCCGCGGAGCGCGGGATTCACATTGTGAACCGATGTGAGCGTGACGGGGCGCTTTACTACATCGGAGACCGGACTCGCGTGGAGCAGATCCTGATCAACCTTTTGACAAACGCGGTCAAGTTTACTGAGGGTGGTGGACTAGTTGAAATAGATTGCTCAAAAGTGAATAAGCCTGAGGCGTCCTTGCGGGAGATCAGCACAAAACAGGCTTGGATGGCGCTAAGAATACGCGATACTGGCATCGGAATGGCGCCAGATGCCGTCACGAAGGTATTTGATCCTTTTGTTCAGGTTGAGAAGCCTTTGACCCGAACCAAGGGTGGAACCGGACTCGGTCTTACGATCAGCCGCCGACTGGCCCGGCTGATGGGGGGCGACCTTACGCTCGAAAGCGAGGCTGGCAAAGGGTCGACCTTTACACTCTGGCTGCCCGCAATCGACGAGGAGGCTACTTCTGCGTCTGAGCAGCTGGACCGGCGCACACCTGCCAGATACGCACAGGGGATCGCAACCCTGGGCGTCGCACTTCTGGAGCAGATCGACGCGATCGTCCGGGTGTACGCTCGCAGGCTGAGATCAACAAAAGGAATTGTCGGGGCGAAGAACTTGAGCAAATCGGAGCTCGAGGATCACGCAGCTGCATTTCTCGCCGATATCGTGCAGGCGCTGGTTGTAGTGGAGGAAGCGCAGGGCGGGCCGTCGGACATCATGCGTGATGGCAGCGTGCTTCGCCGGATTATTTCGGAGAGGCATGGCGCGCAGCGTCACCGCCTGGGATGGACCGAAAAGGAGCTCGGGATCGAATTCGAGATTCTCAAGAAGTCGGTCGATGACGCGGCAAGAAAAGTTGGAGGGAAAGAAATCGACCGTCACGCTAAATCGGCACTGCGCGCGGCTCGCACGGTTCTGGGTCAGCTTCTCGATACTGCCGAAGAAATAAGTCTGCGGGGATTCCGCCTCGCTGCAATGGACGAGCTCCAGAACACAGCGAGGGCTGATTAGTATAAGAAGCATGGGCCGGTTCAAGTTGATCATTATCGCAGCCATCGGCGTCGCTGTTTTGAGTGCGGCGGCGGGGCTGCGTGCGCGTTCGGAGAAAAAGGACGCCGGTGCGCCAGTCGCGGATCGTCAGATTTCTTTCGCGCCGTCAGTCGTAATCGCAAAGCGGCCCAGCCTTTCCGAAATTCTCGACATCGTGCTGAGGGAACGGCCTACCGCATCTGAGCTCGCGTACAGCGGCGGTGATTTCCCGGCGGGAAGTGACGAGGCGTATGTCGCAGGGATTCTGAGCCGCAGGAACGCGAACAAATCCCTGGTGCATCGAATTTCCGCTGCTCTGGTGAAGGAAGGACGACGCCGCAATATCGAGAGCCAGCTACTGGTTGGCGTGCTGCTCACCGAGAATCCATGGCTCGATCCGCGTGCGAAGAGCTACGTCGGCGCAAGAGGCCTGATGCAGGTAATGCCCTTCCACGCAGGCAAATGGGGATGCGGATCGGCGGATCTGTTCGATATCGATTCCAACATCTGTCATGGCGTTGCCGTTCTGGCGGACAATCTGGATCGATCGCGCACGCTGCATCAGGCATTGCGCGGTTACAACGGCTGCGTTCGCGGGACGAATACTCCGGACTGCTGGAAGTATCCGGGCATAGTTCAGAAGCGAGGCGGGCTGGGGAAGTAAGAACGAATACTGAATGCTGAATGCTGACAACCTGCCTTTGGTCAGCATTCAGCATTCAGCATTCAGCATTCAGCATTCAGCATTCAGTATTCCAGCTTGCCATACCCCCCTAGGGTATATATATTGGATCATGTCCATAACGCATGATCGAAAAGCCGTACACGTCGAACCCGACGCCAAAGCGCGAAACCTGAAGCGCCTGCGACGTATTGAAGGACAGGTGCGCGGACTTCAGAAAATGGTCGAGGATGACAGATACTGCGCAGACATCATGACGCAGATCTCCTCCGTTCACGAGGCGCTTCGCGCCGTCGGAAAAGAGCTGATGAAGAATCACCTCCGCCATTGCGCGACTACTGCGATCAAGTCCAGCGACGAAGAGGCGGGCGCCATGTACGATGAGATAGTCGATCTCATGTACAAGTCCGGCAAATAAGATGAGCGCGACAGCTACAAAGGAAGTCGAGCGCATAGATCTCCCCGTAACGGGAATGACATGCGCCGCATGCGCAGCTCGAATCGAGCGCTCTCTCGCGAAAGCTGAAGGTGTTGAGGAAGCTTCCGTCAACCTCGCCACTGAGCGCGCAATGGTGCGTTTCGATCCCAGCGTCACCGCCATCGACAAAATTGTCGAGACAATACGTGACGCCGGTTACGACGCGATCATCCCTGCGCCTGTAAAGAGCATTTCAGGCGAAGACGAGCAATCCCGCATTCGCCGCGAAGAATACGACAAGCTTCAGCGAAAATTCTGGATCGCGCTCGTGCTCGCCATCCCGGTTCTGGTGATCGCGATGTCACACGGACGAATTGCTGCGCTCGATTTTCCCGGAGCGCGGTGGATTCAGCTTTACCTCACCACCCCGATTGTGTTTTACTGCGGCGCTCAATTCTACCGTGGTGCGTGGGCTGCACTGCGCCACAGAGCTGCCGACATGAATACGCTGATCGCGATCGGCACTGGCAGTGCATACCTCTATTCAATAGTTGCGCTGCTTACCAGCGCGACAGACTCGCGTGGGATGCCGGCCCCCGTCTATTTCGAGGCAGCGGCAGTCATCATCGCTCTGATTCTCCTCGGCAGAATGCTCGAAGCGCGTGCCAAAGGAAGAACATCGGAAGCGATCAAGCGCCTGATAGAGCTGCAATCGAAGACTGCGACCGTAATTCGCGACGGAAGAGAAGTTGAAGTTCCAATCGACGCAGTCGTTCACGGTGATCGAGTGCTCGTTCGACCGGGTGAAAAAATTCCTGTCGACGGAACTGTAGCGACTGGTATGTCAGCGATAGATGAATCCATGCTGACGGGCGAGAGTATTCCCGTAGAAAAGACGGCGGGACAAACCGTATTCGGCGGAACGATCAACCGCACAGGCTCATTTACATTCGTCGCCACAAAAGTCGGAAGTGAGACGATGCTCGCACGCATTGTCGAGATGGTGGAGCAGGCACAGGGATCGAAAGCGCCGATCGCGCGACTCGCCGATCAAGTGAGCGGAGTTTTTACTCCGATCGTCCTCAGTATTGCGATTGCAACGTTCGCTATCTGGTTTGTTCTTGCGCCGGTCGAGACCAGATTCACTCTCGCGCTCGTGAATTTTGTATCAGTTCTCATCATCGCATGTCCCTGTGCCCTCGGCCTCGCAACACCCACTGCGATCATGGTAGGCACCGGAGTAGGTGCCGGTCAGGGCATTCTGATTCGCAGCGGCGAGAGCCTGGAGATTGCGCATCGTGTGTCGACAGTTGTGCTCGACAAGACTGGAACAATCACTCGCGGCGAGCCGCGTGTCACGGATGTAGTCGCACTTTCGATTTCTGGAGACGAGCTGCTCCAGATCGCAGCGAGTGCCGAATCAGTGAGTGAGCACCCATTCGCGGCAGCGATCGTCCGTGCAGCCAGGGAACGAAGTCTGTCGATTGCAGAACCTGGTGAGTTCCGCGCGCTTCCGGGTCACGGTCTCGAGGCGAATGCAGGATCGCATCGGGTTCTCATCGGCAACCCTGCATTCATGCGCTCACGCGCGATTGACTTGAGCGCGACAGGATCGCACCTGGAGCACTTATCCTCGCGAGGTTCGACACCGGTGATCGTGGTTATCGACGACAGAGTCGCCGGGATAATCGGCGTCGCGGATGAAGTGAGACCTGAATCAGCGGGGGCCGTCGCTCAACTTCAGCGAATGGGGACCGAAGTTGTGATGCTCACAGGCGACAACGAGCGGACCGCATCGGCAATCGCAAGGCAAACGGGAATCACCGACGTTCGAGCGGAAGTTCTGCCGTCAGAAAAAGCGGCGGTCGTGAAGTCGCTGCAGGATCAGGGCAAGCTCGTCGCGATGGTTGGAGACGGGATCAACGATGCGCCTGCCATAGCACAAGCCGATGTTGGAATTGCAGTCGGAACAGGAACCGACATAGCAATCGAAGCGGCCGACATGACGCTTCTCAAGGGAGATCTCCGACGTGTGGTTACCGCGCTGCGACTTTCGCGCGCGACGATCGGAACAGTAAAACAGAATCTGTTCTGGGCGTTCATCTATAACGTGATCGGGATTCCTATTGCTGCAGGTATTCTCTACCCGGCAACGGGATGGCTGATGTCACCCATTCTCGCCAGCGCAGCAATGTCTCTGTCGAGCGTTTCGGTTCTCACCAACAGCCTGCGCTTGCGATCATTTCAGGCAGCGTCAGTATGAGGCTCGACACTGCTGAGATTGTTGTAGTAATCTCGGCCGCGGGCCTCATTTGTCTCGTGCTGTGGTATTTCTTCGGCTCTCGAAAGTAAAGGCGGGCCGGCAAGAGTAGATTTCCAGCCACATGAGCGAAAAGTTCATTCTTCCCCTCCGCTCGAAGATTGCGGCTGGACTTCTAACTGCACTTCTCGTCCTCGTAGTCAGTGCAATGTCGTTCTGGATGCTTTTCAGAGCGGCCGAGTCGTTCGAAGAGGTGACGCACACGAGCAGAGTGCTCCTCGAGGAGCAGAAACTTCTCGGATCGCTCGTAGATATTGAGACGGCCGGTCGCGGCTACGCTGTCACAGGTAACAACTCCTTTCTCACGCCATTCTTTGCGGCGAGAACCGAAGTCCCGAAGTCAGTCGCCAGGCTCCGGCAGATGATGAGCGACCATCCCGAGCAGCAGATGCGTCTGGATACTCTCGAGAGTGTTGCCGACCTTCACATATCTCTGAACGACCAGATCATCAGAACGCGGCGGGCTGAGGGATTTGCGCAGGTGCAGCGTCTGATCGACACCAATCAGGCAAAAGGTGTCATGGACCATGCGCGATCGCTCACCAGGTCCATGGAGCAGGAAGAGAATCGCATCCTTACCATTCGCACAGCGAATCAGAAGAGCGAGGAACGGCTTGCGTTTCTCGTGATTGGAATCGGCGGCGGCATCGCGTTTCTTCTCTCGATTTTCATCAACCGGGCAATACGCACCGATGTGATCGAGCGTGAGCGTCAGCGCGAGATGATCGACAAGCAGACAGCGCAGCTCACCAAACAGGCCGAGACGCTCAAGACTCAGCAGCAGGAGCAGGAGCGCCTGACAAAGCAGATGGCAGCGCTTCTGGAATCGACTGAAGCTGGATTCTATGGTATGGACACGAGCGGCGCCTGCACCTTCATCAATCGCGCAGGCGCACGAATGCTCGGCTACAAGAGAAAGGAGATGATCGGAAGAAACATGCACGAGCTCGTGCATTATGCTCATCGCGACGGGACACCGTATCCCAAGGAGCGATGTCCGATCATGATTGCCACTCAGCGCGGGACAAGTGCAGTAGCGGAAGATGATGTTTTCTGGCGAAGAGACGGGACCGCTGTCGCAGTTGAGTACTCGACATCGCCGGTAATTCAGGACGGGAAGCATCTTGGCGCGGTCGTCGCATTCGCTGACATAACCCAGCGCATTGCCGCGCAGCGCGCAATCAGGGAGAGTGAAGAACGAAAAGCTGCGGTGCTCAGGTCAACACTGGACTCGATCATCACCATGAGCGCCGATGGAACTGTTCTCGAGTTCAATCCTGCGGCAGAGCGGACGTTCGGATTTACTCGAATGGAAGTCGTTGGGCGCAAGCTTGTGGATTTCATCATTCCCCTCCGATTCAGGGAAGCACACATGGGCGGACTTGCGCGATATACGGCGACAGGTGAAGCCCACGTTCTTGGCCAGCGTCTCGAGCTTCCCGCACTTCGCAAGGATGGAACAGAGTTTCAGTCCGAGCTCACGATCACTCGCAGCGATGTCGGGGGACAGCAGACCTTTACTGGAGTGCTGCGCGACATCACTCAGCGAAAGGAACAGGAGGCCGAGCGTGAGCAGCTGATCAAGGCGCTCGCGCGCAGCAATCAGGAGCTGGACCAGTTTGCGTATGTCGCATCACACGACCTGAAGGCGCCTCTTCGCGGAATCGCAAATCTCTCGCAGTGGATCGAGGAAGATCTCGGCGACACGCTCAAGCAGGAGAACAAAGAGCAGATGGAGCTGCTTCGCGGGCGCGTTCACCGAATGGAAGCGCTGATCGATGGAATCCTGCAGTACTCGCGAGCGGGCCGCGTCAAGTCGAGACCAGAACCAGTAAATACCGGGAAACTGGTGCACGAGGTAGTCGAGCTCATGGCGCCGCCTTCGTCGATCAGGATCGAGATCGCTCCGAACATGCCCGAAGTCAAAACTGAAAAGGTCCCCCTGCAGCAGGTCTTCATGAATCTCCTGGGGAACGCGATCAAGCATGCGGGCACGAGCGAGCCGAAGGTGCAGATTGAATGGCAGGATGCCGGGCCGTTCTATGAATTTTCGGTCGCAGATAACGGTCAGGGCATCGCACCCCAGTATCATGAACGCATATTTGGCATATTCCAGACGCTCGAAGCCCGGGATAAAGTCGAGGGCACAGGTATCGGGCTCTCGGTTGTCCAGAAAATCGTGGACGCCAAAGGGGGCCGGGTCTGGGTGGAGTCAGAACTAGGGCAGGGAGCCAGGTTCCGGTTTCTCTGGCCGAAAGTAGAGATCACTGGAGTATGACCAGATGTCGGATCGGACATTGAATATTCTTCTCGTCGAAGACGATGAGGTGGACGTGATGAACGTCCGCCGAGCCTTCGAGCGCAACAACGTTTCCAATCCGCTGTACGTGGCAGGAAATGGAATCGAGGCGCTCGAGATGCTTCGCGATGGCACCGTTCCGACCGAGCGGAGACTGATTCTGCTCGACCTGAACATGCCCAAGATGAATGGCATAGAGTTCCTGCAGGCACTGCGTGCCGATCCGGAACTTTCAAGCGCGCCTGTTGTTGTTCTGACGACATCGAATGACGATCAGGACAAGATCGACGCGTATAATCTCAATGTCGCGGGATATCTCCTTAAGCCCGTGACGTTCAGCAATTTCTGCGAGCGCATGACGACGCTGAACAAATACTGGACACTGGTGGAGATGCCCTGAGCATGGCCGACAGAGGGCTGAAGATTCTTGTCGTAGACGATGATGACGTCGACCGCATGGCGGTGCGGCGTGCGCTGAACGCATCGGGCCTCGAGGCAAATGTCACCGAGGCCGATGACGCGAAGAGCGCGCTTGCTCGACTTGCAAAGGAGCACTTCGATTGCACGCTCCTCGATTATCGCATGCCCGGAAGTGACGGACTCGATGTTGTGCGCCTGGCGCGTGACAAGGGAATTCTCGTTCCGTTCATCATGCTCACGGGATTCGGTGACGAGCAGACGGCTGTGGAGCTCATGAAAGCGGGCGCCGCTGACTACATACCGAAAAGCTCACTGACTCCGGAGCGACTTGCACTGAGTCTTCGCGGGGTGCTGAAGATTCATCAGGCTGAGATAGAAGCGAGCAGGGCGGAAGGACATTTGCGGCGCTACGCTGATCAGCTGGGCGCTGTGGCACAGGCTGCGATCGACATCAACTCGACACTGGCGGTGGACGCCATGCTTCAGTCCACCACCGAGAACGCGCGTCGCATTCTGAATGCGCGTTACGCTGAAACCCGCCTGGACGTCGACACGACTGCATCGAGTGGCTCGCTCGAAGCGCAGACTGCAATGTGGCGCGCGTCTGCTCCCTCAGAGGAGAATCAGGAGCTCACATCCTGGGCCGATGCAACGCGCGATGAAATGCCGGGGATCACTCCGGAGATTCTCGCGATGCTCGCGGAGAATCCTGACGCTGTGGACCTGGGAAAAACGGGATTCCATGTTCCCAATACACTCACTGTCGACCTGATCGGACGCACCGGCAAGAAGCTCGGCGCGATTCAGCTGTGGGACAAGAAGGACAATCAGGAATTCGATGACGCTGACAAAGCGATTCTGACACAGCTTGCGCAGCTTGCTGCGGTCGCACTGGAAAACGCGCGACTGTTCAGGGCTGAGCAGGATGCAAAGCGGGCGCGTGACGATCTTGTCTCGATCGTATCGCACGATCTTCGGAACCCGGTGCACACGATCTCGATGGCAGCGTCATTCCTGCTCGAGATTGCTCCTGCGAATGACCGAAGAGTTCAAGCGCGTCGGCAGCTGGAGGTTATCCAGCGTTCAGCGAACCGCGCGAACCGGCTGATTCAGGATCTGCTCGATGTAGCGAAGATTCAGGCGGGTGGTCTCGCTGTCGATCCTGTCGCAGTGGAAGTAAAGGGTCTTGTCGGCGAAGTGATGGAGTCGGCTACTACGCTCGCAAGTGCGGCACAGATCAAGGTCACTTCAGATTTCAACGAACCGCTGCCTTCGGTGGCGTCAGATCGTGAGCGTGTGCTTCAGGTATTCACGAATCTCATCGGCAACGCGATCAAGTTCACGCCGAAAGGCGGATCAATAACGATTCGTGCAACGCACGAAAGCGGCGAAGTGAGGTTTACCGTCGCGGACTCAGGCCCTGGAATTCCCAGGGAACATCTCGACCATGTTTTCGATAGATACTGGCAGGCGAAGTCCACGGCCAAGCTTGGAACCGGTCTTGGACTGTCGATTGCAAAGGGAATCGTCGAAGCTCATGGTGGCCGGATCTGGGCGGAGAGCCCGCCTGGCCGCGGAGCAGAGTTCAATTTCACCTTGCCCGTGGCCTAACGGCCTCGGGCGGTGGAGTTAACAGAGGGCGCTTCGCGCCACGCAAGAGCTAACAGAGACACAGAGGATAAAGAATGAAATTGATTTTGATTTCAGCGGCGCTGCTTGCTGCGTCAGCAACTGCCAGCGCTCAGGCGCCGTGGCCGGTGATACTCAAGAATTCGACGGTTACCGTTGCACTCGACACGGCAAATGCAAAGCGCAACGAAGACGGATCGTATCTCACGCGAACTCGCTGGGATTATGCGAAGCTGCATGCTATCGAAAGCAAGCGGCCGTACATGTCGATGACGCAGTCATCGCTCTTGCGCTGCACGCCGGTGCGCATCAAGAGACTGACCGAGTCTTTTTACTCGGCGAACGGGTCAGTGGTGCGTGAAGGCACACCACCAAATCCACGCAACATTCAGTATATGACGTGGGACAGACTCAAGACTGGCAGTGACGGATCAAAAGCATTCAATGCAGCGTGTTCTCTTCTCACGCGACGCGATAGGCGAAGCTAAGCCAGTTCCCTAGATTCATGGGCCATGTACGTTCCACCGCTTGGCCCACGAATCCCCTCGCGCGGCAACGCGTTCACGCGCGCAATCGGGCGAACGATGATGACCATAATGGGCTGGAGGTTCGAAGGCACTCTGCCTGACGAGCCCAGGTTCGTGATGATCATCGCTCCGCACACGTCGAACTGGGATTTTATCGTCGGCCTGTGGGCCTATTTCTCACTCAGCTTTCGTGCGTCGTGGCTTGGCAAGCACACCATCTTCAGGTGGCCGCTCGGTCCATTCATGCGATGGCTCGGCGGCGTTCCCGTGGAGCGCTCAATCAGTCGCGACAGAGTGAGGGAAGCAGTGCATGCTTTTGAATTCTCTGACAGGCTGATCCTCATTCTGGCCCCCGAGGGAACGCGGAAATACGTCGCGGAATGGAAAACGGGATTCTATCACGTCGCAAATAACGCCAGGGTTCCGATTGTTCCTGTCGCGTTTGATTTTGCCAACAGAATTATCCGGATTTTTGCGCCGTTCTGGACTACGGGAAATGCAGATGCCGATATCGATGCACTTCAGGATATCTACCGCGGAATAAAAGGCAGGCACCCCGAGAACTTCGCGCTTTGACTCGCGAGGGTTCCATTGTTGCGGTCCCAATTTTTGTTTTCGGGTGACCGCACGGACGCGCCAAGCGTCGTTTGTGAGAACCAGACAATTGGAACATCGATGAAAGCACGCCTTTTAGCGGCAGCAGCAGCTGCACTCGGAATAATCACTTCGGCATCCAGCGCGCAGGAAGTTGATTCACAGTGTCCGCCAGGAAGCATGACGTCAGGCGGCAGTCCCGACAACACCATGGTTGCGCAGGATGCTTGTCAGAAAGCAATCGATCTCTTTCACTACATGGCTCCGCAGCTCGGGGCTGTCCTCGCCGGCGGCAATCCAACACAGGGAATCGCAGGTACTCTTGGCGGACTTGGCCACTTTTCGTTTGGAATCAGGGGCAATCTGCTGAATGGATCGCTGCCCGAAGTCGACAAGGTTGTGCCGAACACGCGCGGTGCGCGTGTCGACACGTATACGATCGACACCAAGCCGGTCGGATTCATCACTGCTGATCTCGGCATTGGATTATTCCGCGGACTCTCGACAAATGGCTTTGGGTCAATCGACGCGCTGGTGAGTGCATCATACGTCCCTGAGTACACAGGCACGGATGTCGAAGTCACAGTTCCATCCGGATCAATAAAGCTCGGATTTGGAGCGAAGGTTGGATTGCTGCGCGAAAGCTCAGTGCGTCCCGGAGTTTCAGTGAGCTATCTGGTTCACGAGCTGCCGCGAGTAGACATCACCGGCAAGTCGGGCGATGACAGACTCTTTCTCAACGACGTAAGTGTGAAAACAAAATCGTGGAGAGCGGTAGCAGGGAAGAGTTTTTTCATTCTCGGCGCAGGCGCGGGCTTCGGTCAGGATTCGTACGACTCGAACGCAGACATCACCGTGACAGTTGCTCCGCGTCAATCGACGCAGGGTGGTTCTGGTGGACCGATCAATCTGGGCCAGAGTCTCACGCGCACCAACATTTTCGGAACAGCGTGGATCAACTTGCGGCTGATGAAGATCGTTGGTGAAGTCGGCCGCGTGACCGGTGGCGACATTGTGACCTACAACCAGTTCGATGGAGTCCAGCCAGCCGAAGCACGTACATACTATTCGATTGGCCTGTCTTTCGGACGATGACGCGGAAAAAAAGCTCCGAGCGCGAAGCTTTCAAGCGTGAAGCTCGGAGTTTTTGTTCTGGTTATTCAACGAATGCTTTTACCTGCTGATACACTGTAGCGTCCAACAAAAAGTTGAAATGTGCGATGCAGGCCGTGAGAGTGTTCGTAGCACCGGAAAGAATCACGCTCTCATCTGGATTGATGGTCGTGTCGCACGGTGATCGCCAGGTTCCATAGCGTGAAAGTCCCGGCGTTTCGTCGCCGGCATTGAGTGCAAGAAGAAATGCGGAGCCGGGAACAATCTCGCGGCACGGAGTGAATCCGCAGTTCTCATTCTCGACAGCATCGGTACCATGATTCGGTCCGGCGAGCGAAACCCACGCGTCGACTTTCGCGCTTCCGCCCAGGTTCTTGAGATAGTATCGAGTCGAGACGCTGCCCATCGAGTGCGCGATGATGTCGACCTTCGTTGCGCCAGTTTTCGAAATGATGTCATCGACCTGATCGCGAATCTCGGCAGCAGTCGTCGCGTTGGAGGTGACGAAGCTGTAGTTGTACGCATACAGCTCGAAATCCTGCCAGCCATCAGCGAGAAAGCGCTGCTTCATCGTTTCCCAGTTCGCGCTGCTCCCACCGTACCCATGCACAAAGAGAATCGGGTCGTGCTTAAGCTCAGGAAGCGTTCCCGGAGTAGTTGTCGACTCCGTGCATGAGCTTAACACCGCTGTCGCGCACGCAATCACGAATATTTTTTTGAGCGAATTCATGTTCATGAAACTGTCCTCTACAATAGACGAATCAGTGCGAAAAAAGCGTCAATTTTCAAGGGGCAAATGCCGCGATTTGGGGTATTACATGGCAGGATGATTGCTTCTCTATCGTGTGTTGTTTTTAACGGGAGCAGCCTCAAATGATGAACACCCTTCTCGAATCAAAACCCCGAAAGCAGCGATCCACGGGGGGCACGATATTCAGCATCGGACTTCACTCGGCGATCATTTTTTTCGCGGTTTTTGCGACGGCGCGCGCGGGCGTGCCCGATGACAACGAAAAGCGCGAAGAGAAGGTGCACTTCGTCACGATGAAGAAGGAGCCGCCTCCGCCGGTGGAGAAAAAGAAGGAAGAGCCTCCTCCTCCGCCGAAGAAACAGGAAAAGGCTCCGCCGAAGGCGCCTAAGCTCGCCGAGCTTCCGCCTGCCCCTAAGGCAGAGATTGCTCCGCCTAAGGGCTTCAAAACTCTCCAGGCGCCGGTGAACGTGCCGGTGGAAATTCCGAAGATAGATCTGTCCGCGAAGATCACCGATGAGGCCGACTTCAGCGGCAAGGGTGTGAAGGGCGGAAGTGCCTCTGGCACGGCAGGAAGTGAAGGCACCAAAGAAGGCGCGCCCGCTGGCGTCGCTGTAAACACGGACAGGACGTACACCGAATTCGAGGTCGAAGAGCACGTGACCCCGATTTCGGGAACCAACCCGTCGTATCCGGAAAGCATGCGGTCGTCGGGCGCTGAAGGCGAAGTGCACGCACAGTTCGTGGTGAATGAGAACGGCCGCGCTGAGCCGGGAACCTTCAAGGTTTTGAATTCACCGAACCCGGCGTTTACGCAGGCCGTTAAGGATGCGCTGCCGCGCATGCGCTTCCGTCCGGCGAAGATCGGCAAGACGAGCGTGTCGCAGCTCGTTCAGCAGGCCTTCGTGTTCAAGCTCGATCGGTAAAACTTGACTTTTCTTTGAGGGCTCGAGTCGAATGGCTCGGGCCCTTTTGTTATGCGGCCACTGAGGGTCGGTAAAACGATTACCCGGATTCTCCCGATCCAGCGGATCCGTTCAGTTCGAAGGCCGGAAGCCATAGCGCTAACGCCAGGTCACCGCTTTTGTGTTTTTGTAAAAAAACACGAGGAACTTCGCGTTAGCGTTCGAACTCCCTGAAATATTTATTGAACGATCCGATAAATCGGGAGAATCCGGGTAATCGTTTTACCGGCCCTCAGTGGCTGCATTGGT
>JBKPNY010000087.1:0-1773 GCA_046732835.1 Gemmatimonadota bacterium
AGAGCCTGGACACGAAATCGGAAAAACGCCGAGTCGAATCGCGCTCCTCGGCAGACAAGAAGTCAGACAAGACAAAGAAAGCTGAACGCCGTAAATCGTGAACGAAAATTAGTTCGTAGAGGAGCACTACTAAATGGCCAAGCGCACACAGCACACAATCGGTCTCGACATAGGGACGAGTAGGGTGACGTGCATTGCGTGTGGGCCAGGCGAAGGTGGCTTGCTCAGTATCGTCGGCGTTGGGGAAGCCGAAGCGCGCGGATTGCGAAAGGGAGTGATTGTAAATCCCGACGCAGCCGTCGACGCGATTAAGAAGGCGGTGGAAGAGGCAGAGCGGATGAGCGGGATCGAAGCTGAAGAGGTGACCATCAATCTTGCCGGCTCGCACATTCTCGGATTCAACGGACAGGCAATCGTTGCCGTGTCCGGTCGCGATCGTGAAATAACCACGGAAGACGTACGCAGGGCGATCGACTCCGCTTGCGCAATTCAACTGCCTGCCGGTCGTGAAATAGTTGACCGGTTGCCACAGGAATTTATCGTGGACGACCAGGACGGTATCAACGATCCGGTCGGAATGATCGGCGCGCGCCTGGCAGTGAAAGTCCACATCGTTACCAGCCCCGTCACCGCGCGGCAGAACGCAATCAACGCCGTGAATCGCGCCGGCTTGATTGTTGCCGATATGGTGCTTGAGCAGCTGGCGGCTGCCGAGGCCTCGCTAACTGAAGACGATAAAGAGTTTGGCGCGGCATTGGTGGACATCGGCGCGGAGACTACAGGCCTCGTGATCTATCAACGTGGAGCAGTGCAACATACGGCCGTTTTCCCGCTCGGTGGTTCGCATTTCACGAACGATATCGCATTCGGACTACGGACTCCGATTCCAGACGCCGAAAAGATCAAACGAACGGTGGGGTGCGCCTCGAGCACTTCACTCGATGAAATGGAACGCAGTGAACTTGTGGATGTGCCCTCCGTCGGTGGTCGCGCACCCCGTCAGCTCTCGCGTCAGATCCTTTGCGACATTCTTCAGCCGCGTGCCGAAGAGGTTTTGATGCACGTTGCCGACGAGATTAAAGACGCGGGCTGGGAGAGACAGTTATCGAGCGGTGTGGTCCTAACCGGCGGAGGCGCGTTACTCAGCGGCATGACGGAAATTGCCGAACAGGTTTTTGATGCTCCGGTACGCGTTGGTTATCCCGAACGAGATCGTTTTGGCGGCTTGATCGAAGACGTGCAGAGTCCGGCGTGGGCCGCTGCAGCTGGTCTGGCGCTGGTCGCCAGTCGCGCGCAAGCGAGCGAGTTGCGCATCGCTAATAGCCGTCGCGGTTCGACCGGAAAGCTCACGCATTTCGTTTCCAGATTTCGTAATCGTTTCAGTAGTATTTTTTGACAAGTTGTTGTATGCTTTCGCCCCGGTCGCACAAGATATAGTCCACAGTATATCGATGCCAACAGAGCGGGCTACCCAACATAGGAGAAAGAAGCAGTGGAAGCCTTCCCGCTTCGGAAGAGAGGATATGACTATGGCCGAGGACGCGCGTCTCGATAGAGGCATTAATATTTTCATAGACGACGATCCGCACCCGCTCGGTGCGCGAATCAAAGTGATCGGGATCGGTGGCGGTGGAGGCAACGCAGTCAACCGGATGATCGAAGCCGGCATCGAGGGCATAGAATTTCTCGTTGCCAACACTGATCTGCAGGCGTTGAAGCGCTCGAAAGCGCCAATCAAAATTCAACTCGGCAGTCGCTTGACCAAAGGCTTAG
>JBKPNY010000088.1:0-6055 GCA_046732835.1 Gemmatimonadota bacterium
ATGTTGCCGAACCGCAACGCAGTGTATCTCTGGTCCAGCAGCAATTGCGAGAACAGTAGAGTTCCAAAACTATGACAAACTACGTCACAAACATCGGTGCGCCCGGATTCCCTAAGATCAGCTTGAACTCTCCGTATTGCCATTGCCAGTTGGCCGAGTCGCCGCCGCTGCCCACGCTTTGTGATCGGAGACCAAATGTCCCAGCCATATTTGAATACAAAGACTGGAACCAAATGCCCATATAAAAGCTGAAAACGCCAAGCAAGATCTTCTTGCCATGGACCTAGGGTGTTCATTCCATGAATCAAAAAAACCGCACTTGGATCTCGTCCAGGTTGCGCCGTTTTTCGATAGTATCTCCTTACTGGACGTGATGCGTTCAGTGGCTCCTCACAATCCCAACAGTTCACACTTTCCGGTTTGTTGCTGGCGTGGCATGACGCGCACTCAATCGCAAGTTCTTCCCTAACTATTCCTTCAGCATCGAGACTTGCAAGCTCGTCTAGGATTTGGTTTGCTGAAACGCCAAGGCGGGTTGCAAAGAATTCAACATCGATCTCATCGCCGGAACTCGTAAGAAGCCCGGCGCCAAGAAGACGATCACGAATGGCACCCATGGGCTCAGTTTTGTGATTGCCTTACCACAAGGAGCTGATCGACAAGCGCAAGAAGTTCGGATTCCTTCATTCGGGAAAACAAGAAAATCCGATCTTCTGCGGCGCTCAGCGATACCACCATATCGTGATGAGACCCATCGCGACCTTCAAAACTCAGGCGAAACTTGCCAGCCTCGCCTTCAAACTGCTCCACCGTCATTGCTCGCCGCACGCTTCGAACAGCATCGCAATCTGTGTAGCCAGTCGATTCCCGAGTACTCTTGAATTCTAGTCTCGCGCCGTCCGCGCGAAATCTTGCCTGAGTAGGTGAGACGCCGAGGCTGACATTGCGGTTTGCCCGAGGGCCTCGAGCTCTAATCGCATCTCCATCTAATTGGGTGACGATGGCACCCAAGCGAACGACTTCCAGGGTAAGAGGCGCAAGAACCTTCCTTGCTGTCTTTGTTATTAGCTCATGAACTTCCGTGTGCTCGGACCCGAGCGGTAAATCAACTAACGTCAATACCACGCCGTCTGTCTTGCGGATAATGCATTTAGAGGCTGAACGCCGAGGGGTCATGCGGAAAGCACGAAAGACGTAATCGCCATCGTCCAACTCTCGAGTTTCGTCCAGTGATTCTTGACGCTCATACTGAATGGCATGGCATCGCCAAACGATTCGAGCTACCTCATCGTCAACTTCGATCGAATCGATAACATATGAGCCGTCGTCATCTGTTACCTCGCCGCGCTCGTGTAAGAGATCATTTTTTTCTAGGTAGCGGCGCAGCGCTCGCGAGTTTAACAAATGTGCTTGCGTAAGGGAGCGTTTGGGGACTGTCGCTAGATACAGGTGTTGCTTTCCCCACCCTTCGACTTCGACTAACCATTTCTTGAGAGCTTGCTCAGAAATAAAGCGTCCCACGAGAGCGTCGCGCAGGTTTTGCTTCATTTCCTTGCGATTCATGCCAATGCGGACGTTTTTTGACTTAGCCTTTTGCGACCTCAAGAATTCTTTAACAAATGGTAGCGGGGTAGAAACAAAAAGCTGCTCAATTAGTCCGTCGATCTCTTGCGACATGTGCCCTCACGCGGTGACGTGACTTGCATCCACTAAATCTCTGACCGTGGAGGCAGTTGGGAAATGTCGATTCTATATCATCCAAGTGTAGGTTTTATATCACCTAAAACTCCGTGCTCGATGCTCTAACCTCTTTACATCCAACTCTTTAAACCGCTTCCCCACCACATTCAGCACGTTTCCGTCTTTTTCGAACCTTCCCTGAACTACGATGAAAGTCGCGAACTTTACCACCTCGCCGAACTCATCCACCAGAAACGACGGAACCACCACGTTGATGAACCCCCACTCATCCTCGAGCAGCAAAAAGATCGTCCCGTTCGCCGACGCAGGACGCTGACGAATCACCACCAGGCCGCACACGATAATCGGCTCTCCACCCTGCAGCTCCCGCAGTCCCTTACTGTCCACAACTCCAGCCTTCCGTAATCGCGCACGCATGTGCTGCATCGGATGACCATTGATCGACACACCAGTCGCGAAATAATCGAGATAGATCAGCTCAGTCGGAGTCAATCTTCGTGGCGCATGCATCATCCGCGTCGCAGGAGCAAGCGGCAAAGAATCACCACACGCACGCAACGCTTCCCACGCAGCTCGACGTCGATCGGGCTCCCACGCCGCAAATGCACCAGCTCGCGCAAGATGCAACACATCCGCTCGCTTCAGATGCGCACGCAATACACAATCTTCGATCGACGTAAATGGAGTATCTGGAGGCAACACAGAAGGCATGTCCTCGAGCGCAATCGCAGCACGCGCACGACCACCTCTCGACTTTCCAATACTCCTACCAACACCAACAGCAGCAGCACCACCACGCGCGAGTCGCAACGCATCGAGAGTTTTCTCACCAAGACCGCGTATGTGCCGCCATCCAACGCGCAACGCAGGCCCATCAGGAGCAAGCCCGTAATGACGCTCGCCATCGAAGTCAGCCATCACTGACTCCATCGCCGCTGTCTCATTCTCACGATCGACACCCGGGCGATCGAGCGGCTCACACGTACACTCCCACTCACCATCACGCATGCAGGGCGGCCGCACCACAACTCCATGACGCCGCGCATCGTGGATCAACGTCGACGGCGGATAAAATCCCATCGGCCACGAATTGAGCAACGCCGCAAAGAATTCCGCGGGATAGTGCGCCTTGAGCCAGCCAGTCGCATACGCAATCAACGCAAAGCTCCACGCATGCGATTCGGGAAATCCATAATTCGCGAACGACTTCAAGTCCTCGACAATCGACGTCGCAACCTCCTCCTTAACACCACGCAACACCATGCGATCGCGCAGCTGACCAAGAGTCGCAATCAGCTTCGAGATTTTCCTTATGTGTCCCATCGTCCTTCTCAACTCGTCCGCCTCGGCCGCAGTGTAACCACCCAGAACCATCGCGATGGCCATCGCCTGCTCCTGGAAAATCGGAATACCCTGCGTGCGCTTGAGAATCGGCTCGAGATCAGGATGCGGATACGTCACCGGCTCGAGGCCGCGACGGCGCGCAGTGTACGGATGAACGAACTTCGCCTGAATCGGACCCGGCCTGATCAGCGCAACCTGCACCACGATGTCATACATCCTGTCAGGCAGCGTGTGCAGTATCGACGCAATCTGCGCACGACTCTCGATCTGAAACGTTCCGATCGTCTCACCTTTGCAGATCAAGTCGTACGTCTTGGGATCGTTCACCGGCAGCTTGTACATCTGCGGACGCTCGCCCGTTCTCACTTCGATGTAATCGAACGCGCGTCTCACAAGTGACAGTGCGCCGAGTCCCAGGAAATCGAACTTGGGAACTCCGACTGCGTCGAGATCATCCTTGTCGAACTGAACGATTGTCCTCCCCATCGTCGTATGCTCGATGGGCATGTAATCACCAAGCGGCGCCGACGACAAAACAAATCCACCGACATGCGTTGCACGCAGCCGCGGCAATTCGTGAAATGCTGCAACTGACTGCAACATCGTCTTGCATCGCTGCGTCTCGGTATCCAGACCAAACTTCTTGCCAAGCTCACCACCAGCCTGCTCGGCTGCCTCGCGCGGCTCGTCATAATGAAGCCGCTTCGACATCTCGTTGATCTGCTCCATGGGATATCCGAACGCGCGCATCGAATCTCTCAATGCATTCGGACCACGGTACGTCTGCACGATGCACGCAATCGCCGAATGCGAACGCTCGTAACGTCCATACATGTAGTCGAGAACTTCCTCTCTCCGATCGTGCTCGATATCGACGTCGATGTCGGGCGCTTCGTTCAATCCATCGACGCGCTTCTCGGAAAGAAATCTTTCGAAGAGCAAACCGTTCGCGACGGGATCGACAGCAGTGACAGCGAGGCAATACGCGACAGCAGAATTCGCAGCGCTCCCCCGCCCCTGGCAGAGAATGTTGCGTGAGCGCGCGAATCGAATCGCATCCCACATCACGAGAAAGAATCCAGCGAAGCCGAGCTTGGCTATTACGCGGAGCTCGTGCTCGATCTGGTTCTCCTGCTGGTCGCTTAAACGATCACCCCATCTCTCACGTGCGCCCTCATACACTTTCTCGCGCAGGAATCTGATGTCGCTCGTGCCCGGCGGATTGGGAAACTTAGGCAAGGGGGGCCTAGCCCAGCTCAGGTCGAAATTGCATTCGGCTGCAATCCTTTCAGCGCAGTCGAGCCCTTCCTCCCTCCCCTTCCATCTCTCCTGCATCTCCTCAGGAGAAAGCAGCCGCCACTCACCATTCGGATGCAGGAATCCGTGTGTGAGCGCCTTATCTATAGTAGTGTCGTACCGGAGAGCAGTGAGAACGTCGTGCACGAGTCGGCTCGATTGATCCGCATATCGCGGATCATTCGTCGCCACCCATTTCACCTTCTGCTTTTCAGCGAGATCGATCAGCGCTGCATTGAGTGCTGATTCATTTCCACCAGTGTGATGGATCTGCACTTCGACTGCGAGCCGATCGCCGAACAGTTCCTTCCACTCAGAAAGCTTTCGCGCAGCAGTCGAGATCTCACCTGTCTGAATTTTTGCGCCGATAGGTCCCGATGCAGGACCAGTCAACGCAATTACTCCTGCAGATTTTTCTACGAGATCTTCGAAGGAGATACGAGGTCGACCGCGACGATCAGCACTCTGTCCTTTGATCCATCCGCGCAAAGAACCAACGCGAGCCCGCGTGACGAGAGATGCGATGTTGTGAAATCCTTCCGCACTTTTCGCATAAAAGGCGGCGGGACGACCATCGACATTGAGCTCGACGCCCACCACCGGCTTCAACTTCTGCCGCCGGCACTCGAGGGCGAAACGGACCACTCCGCCCAAGTCTGCAGTGTCTGCTATACCTATAGTATGGTGACCCAGCTCAGCAGCTCTTTGTGCCAGCCGTTCGGGGGTTAACGCTCCGTCGTTGAAAGAAAACGCTGTGTGAGCTCTGAGTTCAGGCATCGGGTTCCTATCTTATACCCGAACAAATCCCGAAGCAAGAAGAAGGCCCCCGTGACCATCAGTGAGACTTCCAGCATCGCCCTAAAGCCGCAAGTGATCCCGCCGCTGCGCCGACCGGAACGAGAACAATATTCCCGGAAGAAATCCCGGCAAACATGCCTGCCACCGTCCCCAATCCGCCACCTAGCAGGGATCGACCAAACCGTCCGCCAAATGAGCAAACGCTGTGAAGCCCCGGAGCCGACGCGCCCAACGCTGCGCCGAGAGTGACGCCAGCAAGGCCGCCATAGATTGCTTCGGCAAGTCCGGGGTCGTCGCAACCACAGTCGTGCGCAGGAAACTGACTGGCTATGAGGACACCACCAATGAGTCCCGCCACCGCACCGCCTGCCGAACTAAAAACTCTTTGAGCGACTGATACTGCTGTCGGACCTGTGGTATCAGCGCGCGCTTTGACACCAACATTGGTGTCGACGCGCTGCGCCTCAAGTGTGGAAGCGGAAATCACGGTGAGCGCAACCAATGAAAATTGCGCCACTGCTCTCTTCATCAACATTGAATCTCCTGTGGGCGTTAATCACTAACGCGGAAAGGAGATCAAAATCGGCTCAGGAAATTTTTGCCCCGATCTCGATGCGAATTCTGCCGCACACGTCATCGAGCCGGCTTACAGCAGCGAGATTACCATCCTGACTCTCGCACGCATCTCTCACGGCGGTCCACAAGGCTTTCAAAAGATCTATGAGATGAGAACGCTGACGTAAAAGAACCTCGCGCCGACTTTGAAGTCTTCTCACCAGATCCAGCTGATGCCGCACCAGGTCGCGCAGCTCGATGCGCTCGCGAGTGTCGCCAGCTCCGCGAGATTCGAGCGATTCGAGCTGGGTCGATAGACGATTCTCCTCACCCGGCCCTGCATCGCGGGCCAGCTCCGCCA
>JBKPNY010000089.1:0-10388 GCA_046732835.1 Gemmatimonadota bacterium
GTCCGTGTAGTGTCCGTGCGTGTCCGTGTTCCATGGGTTTCCGTAGTTCTCATTGTCTCATTGTCTCACAAAACCCTTCACCCTTCGTATGAAGAGACGGCTCGACTCCAGAATCTTATCAATGAAACAGATCATCAAGCTTGGATTCGTACTCGTCGCCGCTACACTTGTCTCCTGCAAAGGAAAAGAACCCAAAGCAGGAAAGTTCGACGGAGAAGCCGCGCTGAGATACGCGAAGCAGCAGGTCGACTTCGGTCCACGCATTCCAGGGACGCCGAGCGCCCAGCGTGCGGGAGACTGGATCGTTGCTCAGATGAAACAGCGTGCAGACACCGTGATCGTGCAGACGTGGACCCACGTGACGCAGGACGGAAAAGAGCTTCCGATGCGAAACATTCTCGCTCGATTCAACCCGGCGGCGACGGATCGCATTCTCTACGTCACACACTGGGACACTCGTCCAATCAGCGACGGATCGGAGAATCTTGGCGAGCGCCAGCTTCCGGTTCCGGGCGCGAATGACGGCGCATCCGGTGTGGGATTGTTCGTCGCATTGGGCGATGCCCTGAAAAAAAATCCGACATCCTCAGGTGTCGATCTTCTTTTTGTAGACGGCGAGGATTACGGCCCGTTCGACGAGAAGGGTGCGGATGTTCTCATTGGAAGCACGTACTTCGCCAAGCATCCGCCGGATTCTGCGTACAGGCCAATCTTTGGGGTTCTGTGGGACATGATCGGCGATAAGGATCTTGGGATTCAGAAAGAGGGATACTCAGTTCAGCAGGCGCCGGAAGTGGTAGACCGGGTCTGGTCGAAGGCAGCGGAGCTTGGACACGACCGAGTGTTTCTGCCGGTAGAGCAGGGACCTATTACGGATGATCACGTACCGCTGCTCCAGGCAGGATGGCGAGTGATCGACGTCATCGATCTCGATTACCCGGATCATCATCGCCCAACCGATACGATCGACAAAATCTCCGCAAAGTCCCTATCTATAGTAGGGGAGGTAGCCGAAGCCCTTCTCCGGTAGGACCCGAAAAAAAGGTAAAGACCAGCCCTCTGTCGACAGAGGTCTGGTCTTTACGTATCCTGGGCTTTGCGCGCAAAGATTCGCTTGCTCCCCGGCAAAACAGGTGCGGAGTCCCCGGCGACCCAGGCATAAACTCCGCTCATGCCAACTCCCGGAGAACGCAAGGCCCTCCTCTTCCTGAGCGCAGCACTCACGCTCGGCAGCGGCGTGAGGGTCGCACGGGCGGTCGGAAGTAACCAGGAAGCCAGCCCCACAGCCAAAGCCGCAATCGAGCGACAGATCGAGGCCGTCGACTCCGTTCGTAAACACGGACGAAAAAAGAAGGCGCGAAAACCAAAGCAGGAAATCCCTCAAATCCCCACCATCGTCGATCTCGACGTCGCAACAGCCGAAGAGATCGAAACGCTTCGAGGCATTGGACCGTCACTGGCAAAACGGATCGTCGCCGATCGCGACTCACTCGGTCCATTCGGCAGTCTCGACGGTCTCCAGAGAGTAAAAGGAGTAGGGCCAAAGCTCGCTCTTAGAATCGATTCCACAGTAACCTTTTCACTCCTCCCGCGTCCTTCAACGACAGCTTCTACGCGGTCGTCAGCTGCCACCAAGCGCAGACACAGACCGCCTCGGGGAGATAGAGAGAATTGACTGCACCAGCCGTAATCTCCGAGCGCATCGGGGACATGCTCGTCCGTGAAGGTCTCATCACACGCGAGCAGCTTCAGCGCGCTCTGCAGGAACAAGCGGAGAATGGAACTCGTGTAGGCTACAACCTCGTCAAACTCGGCTACGTCAAAGAGACCGAGATGACGCGTATGCTGGCACGCCAGTACCGCATGCCGGCTGTCGACCTTTCCAGCTTCGAAGTCGACCCTAAAATCGCCCGCCTCATCCCGAGTGAGCTCGCGACGAAGCACCTGGTGCTCCCGCTCAAGCGCGACGGGCGAACTCTCACTGTTGCAATGGCCGACCCCACGGGTGCAACAGTCCTCGAAGACCTCAAGTTCATTACTCGCTGCGACATCTTCCCCGTAATCGCGGGCGAGTACACCCTGCGCAATGCGATCGAGAAGCAGTACGAATCGAACGAAGCAGCGATGGAATCGCTGCTCAAGGACATTGCGAGCGTAAACGACAATGACATCGAGGTTGTCGAACAGCTCGAAGAAGAAATGTCCGCGGCCGCGCTTTCAATTGCGGTGCAGGACGCGCCTGTCGTCAAGCTCATCAACGCGATTCTCACAGATGCTGTCACACGCGGAGCTTCCGACATTCACTTCGAGTGCTTCGAGCACGAGCTGAGAGTTCGCTATCGAGTTGACGGAGTTCTGCAGGAAATCATGAAGCCGCCGCTCAAGCTGAGAGCCGCACTGATCTCGCGCTTCAAGATCATGGCGAACCTCAACATCTCCGAGCGACGCATTCCGCAGGACGGCCGCATCAAGCTCAAGATCCTGAACCGCGTGATCGACTATCGTGTGTCGACGCTGCCTACGCTGTTCGGCGAAAAGGTCGTGCTCCGAATTCTCGACAAGGGAAACCTCAACCTCGACCTCGGCACATTCGGTATCGAGCCACGTGCACAGCGTGAAATTTTCGACGCGATCGCCAATCCGTACGGAATGGTTCTCGTCACGGGACCGACAGGATCAGGAAAGACCACTACACTTTACTCGTCGCTGTCGCGAGTGAACTCGGTCGGCGTGAACATCATGACCGCCGAAGACCCCGTCGAGTACAACCTGTTCGGTATCAACCAGGTGCTGGTGCGATCCGAAATCGGCATGACGTTCGCCGCGGCGCTGAGAGCGTTCCTGCGCCAGGATCCGAACATCATCATGGTCGGTGAAATTCGAGACCTCGAGACGGCAAGCATCGGCATCAAGGCCGCGCTCACCGGTCACCTGGTGCTCTCAACCCTGCACACGAACTCTGCTGCTGAAACGGTGACACGTCTCCTCGACATGGGAATCGAGAGCTTCAACGTTGCGTCAGCAATCAACCTGATTGTAGCGCAGCGGCTTGTTCCGAAGATCTGTACGCACTGCGCTGAGAAGTACGTACCTGAGGACGCAGAGCTTGCAGTAGCGAAGGTTACTCCGAAGATGACCCTCCGCGATCTCAAGTTCAGTGATCTCGCTGTCGCGGATGCCAAGCCCCGCGCAACCAAGTTTGCCGCCCCTTATACAGATCGCGTTACGCTCGATACCCCGATCGGCGAGCTGCCTTTCTTCCGCGGCAAGGGCTGCGAAACATGCCAGGGTACCGGTCTCAAAGGCCGGCAGGGTCTCTATGAGACCATGAACATGACGGCTGCGCTGCGACGTCTCATCATGAAGCAGGTCGGTGCAGCGGAAATTGCCACCGCCGCGATCAGTGAGGGAATGCTCACACTGCGAATGGACGGGTGGCTCAAGGTCATCAAGGGAATCGCCACGCTGGACCACGTAGTCCGCGAGACGTCCATCTGATGACAATAACAACCAGAACTGCGGTACCGGGTTCCAGAACAACCAGAAAATCGGTACCGGGTTCCAGCAACTGCGCCTTTTCCGGTACCCGGTACCGCAGTTCTGGTTTTTCCGGTACCTGGTACCGCACTTCTGGTTTTTCTGGAACCCGGTACCGCAGTTCTGGTTTCAAGCTGCCTTTACCTCTGGACCAGCCAGTCGTCTTGAGAATGATGATACCCTCTGGAGCAGCACAACGATGAGCATGCCGATGCCAACCCCGGCCGCTCCGACGGAGCCGCTGAAGGCTCCCGGCGCGCCCGAAGCGCCTCCGGCGCACCCGATTATCGGGCGCGCTCCGCCGGCCATGGGCGTCAACCTCCGCACGCTCCTCGAGGAAATGGTTTCCCTCGGCGCATCGGATCTTCACGTCGTTGCCGGCGAGTGTCCCAAGCTGCGCATCGATGGCGAGATCGTGAGCGCGCGCACGGGGGGCGTGCTCGGACCAAAGGAAACGCTGCAGCTCGCGTATTCCGTTCTCACTGAAAATCAGAAGAAGCGATTCGAGCAGGACGACGAGCTCGATTTCTCATTCGGCATTCAAAGCCTCGCACGTTTCCGCGGAAACTGCTTTCGCCAGCGCGGCTGCGTGTCGATGGTAATTCGTCAGATCCCGTTCTCGATCAAGACATTCCAGGACCTCGGCCTTCCCGCATCGATTGCAAAAATGGCGGAGAAGCCGCGAGGACTCGTGCTTGTAACCGGTCCAACAGGTTCAGGAAAATCGACGACACTTGCTGCGATGATCGACAAGATCAATCGCGAGCGCAAAGGCCACATCATCACTGTCGAAGATCCGATCGAGTTCATTCACAAGCACCAGGGATGTCTCATCAATCAGCGCGAAGTTGGAACCGACACCAAGTCGTTCGCCAACGCTCTCAAGTTCGCGCTGCGTGAAGATCCCGACGTCATTCTCATCGGTGAAATGCGCGACCTGGAAACAATCCAGGCGGCGCTGACAATTGCAGAAACCGGTCACCTCGCGTTTGCGACACTGCATACCAACTCAGCGGCCGAGGCGATCAACAGAATCATCGACGTGTTCCCGTCGCACCAGCAGTCGCAGGTGCGTGCGCAGCTCGCGTTCGTACTCGAAGGAATCATCACGCAGACACTCGTTCCGCGGGCAAGCGGACGTGGACGCGCTATGGCCGCTGAGGTTCTGGTAGTGACGCCGGCAATCCGCGCACTGATTCGCGACGACAAGATCCACCAGATCTACTCGTCGATGCAGGCTGGAAAGAAGTTCGGCATGCAGACGCTGAACGATGCGCTTTACGCGCTGTACATGAGCAGGGACATCACGCTCGACGAAGCGCTGCGCGTGACGAATTCGCAGGAAGAGTTCAATCGAATGATCGGCAAGGACCCGGAGGTGGACGATAAGAAGACTCCGCCGGCCCAGCGTCCGCTGACGGGCGGTCTTGCCAGAAGATAGCTGTACGTGTCCGCCTTCCGCGGCGGTGTTCGAGAGGGGGCGCCGTCCGCGGTTGGCGGCACGAGTACTGGAATGCTGAATACTGAATGCTGACTGAAACGAATGCTGATTGCTGAATGCTGACCATTTGCAGAAGGGATTAGAATGGCGACCTTTACCTACACGGCGAGATCATTTGCAGGCGAGATGCGCACGGCGACCATCGATGCGTCGTCACGCGATGACGTAATCGCGCAGCTTCGCAGGCAGCGACTCAATGTCGTGAAGATCGATGAGGCCACGCCAAAGAAGCCAAAGCGCGGTCACATCAAGATGCGCGACATCGTCATCCTGACGCGTCAGTTCTCGACGATGATCAACGCCGGTCTGCCGCTTGTGCAGGCCATGACAATTCTCGCCGAGCAGAGCCAGAACAAGGTTTTGTCGGAGGTTATGCGTAAGGTTGTGTTCGACGTCGAATCCGGAAACACAGTCGCGGATGCGTTGAGCAAGCACCCGCAGGCATTCAGCAATTTGTACGTGAACATGGTTGCCGCAGGTGAGGCCGGTGGTATTCTCGACACCATTCTCATGCGTCTTGCGACCTTCATGGAAAAGAACGACGCCCTCATCAGAAAGGTGAAGGGCGCAATGATTTATCCTGGCGTGATCATGAGCGTTGCCGCGATTGCGGTAACGGTGCTCCTGATCTTCGTCATCCCGGTGTTCGAGAACCTGTTCACTTCCGCGGGACTCGCGCTGCCTCTCCCGACTCGTATCGTGATGGGCGCGTCGCGGTTCCTCAAGGGCTACTGGTACGTGGTTCTCGCCGTGATCGGTGTCAGTGTATTCATGTTCAAGCGGTACAATGCGACGTCTGACGGAAAGCTCAAGATCGACCGGTTCATGCTGAAGGTTCCCGTGCTTGGCGACGTTCTTCGCAAATCTGCGGTGTCGCGTTTCACGAGAACTCTGGGCACGCTGATCAGCTCTGGCGTGAGCATTCTCGATGGACTGGAGATCACCGCGAAGACCGCTGGCAACCGCGTTGTGCAGGATGCCATCATGGAATCGCGCTCGTCCATTGCGGGTGGTGATACAATCGCGCAGCCGCTCAAGAAGTCGGGCGTGTTCCCGCCGATGGTCATCTCGATGATCTCGGTTGGTGAGCAGACCGGTGGTCTGGACGAAATGCTTTCGAAGATCGCTGACTTCTATGATGAAGAAGTGGATGCGGCGGTAAGCAATCTTCTGTCATTGCTCGAGCCGGTGATGATCGTATTCCTCGGCGTCGTGGTTGGCGGCATGGTGGTTTCGATGTACCTGCCGATCTTCGACATGATCAACGCGGTGCAGTAAACCGTACGAAGGACAAGCTCAAGGCCCGTCCGCGAAAGCGGACGGGCTTTTTTGTTTATCGGGTGCGGCGTTTGCTGATCGTCTTTCCGAACGATCAGACCCGAGGACAATCATGCGCGGTGCACTTCGGCGGGAGATTCGCACACTCAGACTCATATCGGCGACAAGTCTTCTTACTACAATCGCGCTGCTTATTAGCGCATTTCAAACAGGACCGCGCTCGCGACAGCGCTTTGAGGAGATCGAGACCGAAAAGCTCAATATCATCGAGAAGGATGGCCGGGTTCGCCTGACTATTGCGAATCTCGAGAAAACTCCCGGACCGATCGAAAAGGGTGCTCCGTTCGGATACGGTCCTGGCACTCGGACTGGTCTCATCTTCTACAATGAAGAGGGAACTGAAAACGGCGGCCTCATCTTCTCCGGCAAACGCGATTCTACGGGGAAGTATTCTGCGTTCGGCAGCCTGACTTTCGATCAATACGATCAGGATCAGACGGTGGCCCTCCAGTACGTCGACGAGAATGGTAAGCGCCGCTCGGGTCTCGCCATCAATGACTACGCCCTCGGGGTCTCGAGCGCGGCGCTCGATAAGCGAATCAAAGCCGCTCGCGCAATGAAAGACAGTGCTGCGCGTGCCGACTCGATGCGGGTTCTTCGGACGTGGTTTCCCAAAGAAAGGTTCTACGCTGGTCGTGGCCGGGATGGCGCTGCAATTGTAAGTCTGAGTGATCCCACCGGCCGGGCCAGGCTCCGGCTGCGTGTCGACTCCCTCGGCGAAGCATCGATCGAATTTCTGGACAACGAAGGGAAGGTGACGCGGCGTCTACCAGAGAAGAACTAGACGCTTGACAGCCGGCTAGCTTTGCAGCAACTATATTGCTGAGCAATATAGTTCCGGCCTATATATTACGATCTATGCCAGTCAAGACAATCGACAGCCTGACTCCGTTATCAGCGGCAATTCTTTTCGCACTTTCCGGCGGCGCCAGCCACGGATATGCGATTATCAAGGAAATCGAGACGATAACGGACGGAGAGATGCGCCCGAACACCGGCAGCATGTATCTCGCGCTGCATCGGTTGCTCGAGGATGGGCTCATCGAGGAATCGAAAGGGTCAGGCGAAGATGCGAGGCGGCGCTATTATCGCCTCACCGAAGCGGGGCGAAGTGCTGCCAAAGCGGAAGCAAAACGACTCGCTCAATTGCTGCGTGTCGCGTCTGTGAAAAAGCTCATTCCGAGGAACGCACTGTGAGAGACCTTCGCGAGAGTCTGTTCGAGCTTGGGCTCCTGGCATTCCCAAGGTCATTCAGAAAAACGTACGGATCGGAGATGCGCGAGGTAGCTCACGAACGTTTCGCTGAGCTGGGGTTAGCTGCGGCGCTGTCTGAGGCGATTGACGCAAGCCTTGCGGGAACGCGAATGCGATTTGAGCACATGAATGCTGCGATGCCCGCGCTTCTCGCAGGTGTTGCAATGATGGCGACCGCGTTCGCCACGAATGACGCGAGCTTCTGGAGAAGAGATCCTGCAGGCAGGCTCGACTTCAACGCGGAAGATCCAGCCGGCGCGTTCAGTCTCACGATGCTCAATGGAAAACCGATAGCCGCGACTCTGGATCACGTCCCGCTTTCATTGAATCGTCTTGTCGCAACGCCTGACACAATCAGGATCCTGAAACCGGATGGTGCTGTCGAGCTTGCGATCGCATTCGACAAAGAGAAGGGCAGCATTGCCTGGGCACCGCGCGCT
This sequence comes from Gemmatimonadota bacterium, assembly GCA_046732835.1. Lineage (GTDB taxonomy): Bacteria > Gemmatimonadota > Gemmatimonadetes > Gemmatimonadales > Gemmatimonadaceae > UBA4720. The sequence goes on from JBKPNY010000089.1 coordinate 8,071, forward strand.
CCTCGACGATGAAGTTCTTCATTGCTCTTGTCGTAGCGTTCCTTATTCCGTCAACTGCACGTGCTCAAACAGGAGCAATCGACGTTGCAGTAGCGCGCAGCTACTTCAAGGAGCTGCGCGATCTCGGAGCCGCTGACGGAGGAAAACTGTGGGGCCGGCAGGTGAGCGGACCTATGCTGCTCGTCGATCCCGATGCCCGTGTGGTTGTCGCTAATGAGGCCGACGCAAAAGGCCTGCTCCAGAATGAGAATGGAGTCTGGATCGGGAAGCTTCCGCCCGAGATGAATCCGGCGAACACGTCGGTCAATTTCGGCGGAAAACTCTGGTCGATGGTGATGTGGCCGGTGTCAGACAATCGCTACGCTCGGCGTCGTCTCCTGATGCATGAGTCATTTCATCGAATTCAGGATTCGCTCGGGATTCCCGGTACTGATCGTTCGAACGCTCACCTTGCGACAGCGGAAGGGAGAATCTGGACGAGACTGGAATGGCGCGCATTGACCGAAGCGGTGCTGCGAACCGGTGCACTTAGAAGACAAGCAATTACTGACGCACTGACATTTCGCGCGAAACGCCGCTCAGCATTTCGAGAAGCTGCAGAGGAGGAACGCCAGCTCGAGCTCAGTGAAGGGTTGGCAGAGTATACAGGCTTAGCGCTGAGCGGTCTTCCTCGAAGCGCTTTGAATGATCGCGTTGCTGTTCAACTTGCTCAGTCCGAGCCGCAGGAAAGTCTCGTACGATCGTTCGCTTACGCGTCAGGTCCAGCGTACGCGCTTCTGCTCGACGAATCAGGACAGGCATGGCGAAAGAAAGTCCGTGCATCGAGCGATTTGTCAGAGATGGTTCGCAGCGCGTACGGAATTGGCACTTCGAACACGGCCGGCGCTGAATCTCTGATTGACAGATACACTGGCGCGCGGATGGTCGCTGATGAGCGAGCGCGAGAAGCTAATCGTCTCGCGAATGAAGCAAGATTGCGATCGATCTTTGTAACTGGTCCGCGACTCAGGCTTCCAATGGCGGGCAATTTCAGTTTTTCGTTCAATCCGAACGGTGCCGTGCCAATTCAGGGCGTGGGAACCGTTTATGAGACGTCGCGAATCACCGACAATTGGGGTGTACTCGAGGTCGAGTCTGGCGGAGTTCTCATCGAGCGGAATGGAGAGGGACTTGTATCGGGAATCACAGCCGCGAATCCGGTGGTGGAGAATGGAAAGGCCAGCGGCAAAGGATGGAAGCTGACACTTTCGCCGGGCTGGATTGCAGCACCCGGCGCATCACCTGATGAATTCGTAATTCGGAAAGAGAAAGACTGACGATCCCTCAGGAAGGAATTGGCACCATACCGCAACCATGAAGCGGCGCTGACAATCGGCGTGAACGGATCATAACCTCAGGTTAACGACAACCGGAGGTTCAATGAACCTGATCGCAGTCCGTATCGCAGCACTCGTGATCATCGCTTCGATTGTTCCGCTTCCCAGAATCGGAGCACAGGGACAAAACGTAATCACCAGCCGCGTTACCGATGAAAGCTGGCGATTCTTTCCGTGCGCGAGCGGAGTCATCGCGCACAGCTACCACGCGCGCGTGAAGAAGGATCAGCCCAGGATCGTGATCAAGGCTGGCGACAAGAAAAAGTCACGAAGAGCGGAGAGAAGACTTTAGAAGATCGCCAAGATCTCTTGCTCCTCTCCAGATCAGCGGCGGCCGAACCCCGGTATACCCGAGCAACAGCCCGGAGAGACGCTCATCACCGAGATAACAGGAAGAAAGAGCCACAGTTTCCACTCCAGCTTCGGCCGCCGCGCTCGCAATTGCAACATCATCAGCGCCACGTGGAAGGATTCCTGTGAGATGCATACCTGCGTCCGCGGGCTCGAGCTTGAGGTTCGCACCGATCTCTGCCGCTGCAGCTTTCAGAAGAACCTGCTGTCTCTCCCAATACAGGTTTCGCATGCGTCGCAGATGCCGCACGAAGTGTCCCTCGCTGATGAATTCCGCGAGCACAACCTGCGATGGTGTAGAAGCATGAAGTCCCGAAACCGCGCGAGCGGCGGTGAAGGCAGTCACAAGCGCATGAGGTACCACGACGTAAGCGAGGCGAACTGCAGGGAAAAGCATCTTGCTGAAAGTTCCGATGTAAATCACTCGTCCATCGTGATCGATTCCCTGTAACGCCTGCGCTGGACGACCACGATATCTGAACTCACTCAGATAGTCGTCTTCGATTATCCATGCTCCTGTCTTCCCAGCGAAGGCAACGAGCTCGTTGCGACGCTCAGGAGTCATCGCGATACCAAGAGGAAACTGGTGCG
>JBKPNY010000090.1:0-8210 GCA_046732835.1 Gemmatimonadota bacterium
GCAAGTTGTCCGATGACGTTGTCGATGCGGGACTCACCGCAATCTTCGGAAAGCTGATCAGCGCGACTGGCGCCTACTGCGACAACTTCACGCTGCCACTCTGCACCGACAATGTTGGTGCGAACGACAAGGCGTTCTCAAATACGTTCCCGTATCTCGCGTCACCAACGCTCTGATTCATAATGTTGCGACGCGCACTTCTCTCTTTTCTGGTCGCAGCGCTTGGCTGCACGTCCGATTCGAAGCCTGCAGTCGAGTCGCCGCCTGTGCGGTATGACGAGAGCGAAGTGCGCGATCGCGACATCGATTTCTATTCGAAGCGTGTTGTCGAAGACCCGGAAAGTGCAATCGACCGATTCACACTTGCCCGGCTCCTCTTTGCGCGTTCGAGAACAACTGGGTCTACAGCCGACATAGATCATGCTGAGCGCCTCGTGAAAGAGTCGATCTCAGAACGCACTCAGCGCAATTACTCGGCATTCGAGCTTCTCGCGAGTCTGTTGATGGCCCGACACGAATTCAGCGCTGCGCGTGATGTTGCGCTGACTGCAGATTCCCTCGATCCCGGTAATTCATCACACCTCGCGCTGCTTGGCGAGATCGAGCTGGAGCTTGGCGATTACAAAGCCGCCGCTCAGCATTTCGCGGCGATTCAATATGACGGCAGGAACTTCACCACCGGAGCCCGGCTTGCTCGATGGTATGAGCTTACCGGACGAATCGACGTTGCTCGTGAGTTTCTTCGAAGGGCAATCGTTAAAGTCGATCGCCGTGACGATCTGCCACGTGATCAGGTTGCATGGTTTCATTATCGCCTTGGGGATCTCGAGCTTCGAGTTGGAAATGTCGCTGCGGCTGAGTCGGCGTTCGTGACTGGACTCGCAAGAAATCCGGATGATGTTCGTGTACTTGGCGGCCTTGCTCGTGCGTCGCTTATGCGTGGCGACTGGAAACGAGCAGTCGACTATGGAGAGCGTGCGACAGTCAGTCAGCTCGATCCAGCAACGTTGGGAGTGGTGAGTCTTGCGTATGCTCACCTCGGAGATTCAGCGCAGGCAGAGAGCTACGCGCGCGCGATGTCAGTCAGTGCGCTCAAGCAGCCAGGTGCAATTCATCGCGCGTGGGGATTGTTCCTGCTCGATCATGGAACTAAGGAAGATCGCGCCGATGTCCTGAGACGTGCGCGCAAAGAATTGAGAGACCGCAAGGACGTTTACGGACACGATCTCATGGCGTGGGCTCTCTATCGCAATGGGCAACGGGACAAAGCCCGCGAAGAAATGTGGCTCGCGCTTTCACAGCATACTCAGGATGTAATGCTGGCCGAGCATGCAAGCGTAATCGGCGTCGCTGCGGCTACACAAGCTGCTTCTGTACCGCGATAGCGACTGCTGCTGCACGCGATTCCACACCAAGCTTCTGATAAATGTTCGCGAGGTGTGCCTTCACAGTCCGCTCGCTGATTCCAAGATCATTCGCGATCTGACTGCTTCGAGCGCCGGTCGCCGTTAATCGAAGGACTTCGATCTCGCGTGGCGTCAGGTTCCCGACACCGTTGTTAGGCAGTGATGGTGCGTAGGCCTTATCTGAAACCACCACCTTCGATTTGCGATTTACGAGTGCGGCTATGGCATGAGACACGACACCGGTAACCGCGAGCAGAAGACCTGCTGTGGCACCCTGATACAGATCCCGCGCAGCCATCGCGTTGAGTGCAAATAGAACAATCGCGGCCAGCGTTATTACGATCGAGCTCCACTGCTTCTCGGCGAGAAGGATCGTTTGCGCCGTCATCGCGATGTAAAGTCCGATGCCAAGAGGAAAAATCTCACCCGCAAAGGCAATCGCGAAGATCAGCACAGCCTGGAGGGCTACGTACCGGGCTACCCCGAACCGCGTGCGTATCGATGATCCGAACCAGTAGACAGCAGCATGCGCCAGCAGAAGAACCAGCACCAGCACAATCGTCATCGCATCGGGCTTTCGGCTGCGTACGGGAAGCGAGATCGAAGCCAGTGTGCTGAACGCAGCTACAGCAATGACGCCAAGGGCGAGGGTTCGGCCGAGCTTGTCTGATTGCATGCGAAAATGTTGAAGTACTAGAACTAACGTACGATGCAGTAATTGCTGAGTGACGGTAGTGTGCCGCGATACCACCCAATCGGAGGAGCGGCCACATGAAGAATGAGTCTTTTGTAAGGATTGCGAAGGTCATCGGCAAGTGGGTTCCCGCATTGCTGCTGATCCTGATTTTCGCACCGCAGGGCTATGCAAAGTTCTCCGATACCAGCGGGTGGGGAAAGGCGTTCAGGGCATGGGGCTACCCAACCTGGTTCAGGGTTACGATCGGGGTCATCGAGCTGTCAGCGGTGGTACTTCTGCTTTGGGGAAGGACGGCCGCCATCGGGGCCATGCTCATTATCTGCGTAATGCTGGGAGCCTGGGGCACTCACCTCGCTTTCGACAATGGCAGACACATGACCAGCGAAGTGGTTCCGCTGGTGCTGGCTGCTATTGTACTGATTGTCAGACGCCACGAGCTGCGACAATTAGTTTCGAAACGGTACTAATTGCAGGTGATGCTCAGGTCGATTGTCTCACCACCACGTTCGTTCGATCCCTTCACTCTTACGGTCACACTGTTCTTCGCCCTGACGATGGTGGCAACGCCCGAATTCCCCTGCTTTGGTGGATCGGTATTCAGCACGTAGGGATACGGTTTCGATCCGTTTGGCAGCCGGACTGAGACGTTGAGAGTGAAGAGCCTTGCGGTTGTCGCTTTGCCGACGAGCTGCTTCGATCCAAATGAAACCGACTGTATTCCGTTGTTCTTGGGATCATCGTTTGGATACTCGATTACGAACGTATCGACTCCAGTGAGCGACGACATTTTGGGAATCTCGCCACAGATGCTGGATACGCCCGAGCCGGTGAAGGTGCCATCGTAGATATTGTGACTTCCTGCGATGGTTGCTTTCACCGTTGCTTTTCGCTGGTAGATATTCTGCGAATGCACGGCCTGCGTGCAGAATGCTAGCGCCAGAAGCGTGAGGAGTATGACGCGCCCGGTGGGGAACAGCTTGGAAGGATTGAGCATCAGAACTCCCTGAATCCGCGTAGGATTCCATCAGGGTCGGCTGCGCTGGAGAAATCTTCAAAGTCGAGATTGGCAATCGAGAGATTGTTCTCGATCGACTGGATCATCGAGGGAATCGCGCGAAACTCCGGGTGTGTGTCGTCGAACAGGTCAATGACGAGTATCGGATGCTCTGAATTTTTGATCGACTCTTCGTCGACGATCATCGCGTACGACTGGTTGTATCCGCGAAACAACTCCAGGATCTGTTCACGCGTGATGCCGGCATACTCAGGGTCCTCGACATAGTGCACGTATGCATAGAAACCATCCACCGGAGTCTTGATGATCTCGCGGATCTCGTTGAACGCAGCGTCATCCGAGAAGTCCGTTCGAATTACTAACGCTTTATCGGATTCAGGTAGCGGCTTCATGAAGCGCTCAGTGCTCGAGTTGCTTCCTGCCAGATGCGAGTAATAATCTGGGCAGCCGGTTCAGCGCGCGCGAACGCCGCGCTCTGCCCTGCCCAGGTGAACATCCCGTTCAGGTCGGATCGACGAATTGCATCGGCTCTCATGGCAGCGGTAAGTCCGCGCTGCACCGGATACGGCGCCGGCAGCGGAGCGTCGGGAGCCGCCGCCGCTTTCACATAATCAGTCGCGATGGATCTGCCCCATCGTCCGGTATACGCCCGCGTCAAAACAGTATTCTCGGGCTCGAGTCCATCCAGCGCGTCACTCCATGCTGGAGCCAGTGCACCTTCAGTCGCACGCAGCAACGCAGTACCGATCTGAGCCGCACTTGCACCAAGTGTGAGTGCAGCAGCAACCTGGCGTCCGTCGGCAATTCCGCCCGTCGCAATTACCGGGATAGAAACCTTGTCGACGATACGCGGGATGAGAGCCATCAATCCGACCATGGATCGCTCAATTGCATCGGGCTCGAACGCGCCGCGATGTCCGCCAGCTTCAATTCCCTGCGCAACGATTGCGTCCGCACCTGCCTCTTCAGCCGCAGCTGCATCACTCACATTGGTCACGCAGGCAAACCACGCGATGTTGCTCGATTTCAATCGCCTCACAAAATCAGGAGGATAAAGCCCCATGATTGAAGACACCGCGGTTGGCTTAGCGACGATAAGCGCATCGCACTGCGCTTCGAAATCCTGGAGCTTTGCGTCACCCGCGTCATCGGGAACAGCGGGTCCCCATTTCTCCAGAAATTTCGCTACGCGTGCTTCGGCTTGAGCGTCGCGCTTTGGAGCCGGATCGGGAATCCACAGATTGATTTGAAGCGGACCGCTGCTCAGCGATCGAAACCGGCTCACCCAATCGCCAATTTCCTTCGGACTCATAGAAAGTGCGCCGAGGGCGCCCATACCGCCGGCGTTTGCAACTGCTGCTGCGCGCTCGGGTGGACAGGCCCCAGCCATCGGTGCTTCGACGATGGGAACCGTCAACCCATACCGTTCACAGAATTCTTTCGCACGCTTGATCATTTAGTGCTCGATCGTTTCTGCCTCAGACTGCGTCGCGGTATTTGCGTTTTCTCTCCAGAAGGGCGCAGGCGCCGCCTTTGGATGATTACCGAGCTGCGCCATGTTGGACACATCGTACATGCGCCCGTTCACCATGACATACTTGATCGACTGAGTGTTCCTGATATCAGTGAGCGGGTTCGCTTCCAGCACGATGAGATCAGCAAGCTTGCCAGTCTCGAGTGACCCTACATCCTTGTCGAGACCGAGAGATCTGGCGCCGTTGATGGTCGCTGCACGAAGCGCCTGGTGATTTGACATCCCGCCCATCTGCATCATCCAGATTTCCCAGTGCTCTCCAATTCCATCCTGCTGACCATGCGCACCGGTGTTCACCAGAACGCCCCGGTCATTCAGCTTCTTTACAGACTGCGACACGGTGACGAAGAAGTAATCGTCATTCGCTGCCATTGGCCGCCTGCGCGAGCGCGCATCGATATTCCCGGGCGCATTGTAATACTGAAGCTTCTGGTTCTCCCACACGTTCGTGTTCTGATACCAGTAGTTCTCGCCGCTCATTCCGCCGTACAGAACAATGAACGTCGGCGTATATGCGGTCTTCGATTCCGATATCAGCTTCAGCATATCCTCGTACAACGGAGCTACAGGGAGATTGTGCTCGAGAGTAGTGTGCCCGTCCAGGAACATCGTTGTATTCACCGAGAAGGTAGATCCGCCTTCGGGCACAACTTCCATCTGCAGCTGACGTGCAGCCTCGATTATCTGCTGGCGTGCGTCACGCCTTGGCTGATTGTAGCTCTTCACACTGAACGCACCAACTGCCTTCATGCGACGCAAATGGGCTATCGCATCGTCGAACGACGTCGTGATTGCCTTGAAGTTTCCTTCCGCGCCGTAAAGAATCGTTCCCGTCGAGAACAGATGCGGCGCAATCATATCCGTTGCACGGATCGTCTCTGCCGTCGAGAAGACCATCGAAGTCTCGTTGGATGGATCGTGCATCGTAGTCGTTCCAAACGCGAGGCTCGCCAGGAATCCTGAGTTCAGGTGCGGGGCAATTCCGCTCGATCCGGTTCCGATATGCGCATGTGCGTCGACGAATCCAGGCATGATGAATTTGCCTGTCACATCGATACGCTTTACATCGCTGCCGTATTTGATGTTATCGCCGGTTCCAACATAGGTGATGCGATTCTGATCGATCAGGATCGTAGCATTTGGAATCACTTCATCACCCTTCATCGAGATCACCGTCGCACCGACGAGCGCAAGCTTGCCAGTGGGCTTGTTGAACGCCGTCTTGAACCCGATCGGAATTCCCTTGCTTTCAGGATCCTTGATGAGAGTCGTCGTATCCTGAGTCTCGAACGCGAATGTTGCCGACACATCGCGATGATACAGGTCCGGACCAAGCGCCCAGTACACTCGCCGGGAATCCGGAGCCCAGTGCAGGTATGATCCCGCATCGCGTGAGATTCTCTTCGACGGGAAATCACTGACACTCGTGCTCACGTCGATCGGCTTTCCAGTCAGCGGCAGCGGTGCGACGTACGCATTGAATCGCTCCACCCACGCAACGAACTTTTCGTCGGGTGATGGAACAAACTCGGTCGCATTGTCCGACGTGAGGTGAACGCGTCGATCGCCGCCGGTGAGATTCACGCTTATGAGCGCTGCCTTCTGTCCTTCCCCTGATGAAAGGAAAAGACGATCGCCGGCCTTGTTGAATCGCGGAATCGCCCCTTCTTCAGTTACGAGCCGGGGCTCCCCGCCGGATGTTCCTACTATATATATGCCCCTGTCCTGCGTGTAGAGACGCGATCTCAGCCCATCGCTGCCGATTCTCCTGAAAACGATCTGCTGGCCGCTCTCTGAGAACTTCGGCTCGATGTAATGTCCCATCTTCGTGGTGATCTTTCGCCCGCGGGATCCATCCACGCCGACAGTGCGAATCGCACCGAGCTTCTCGTCGTCCCACGTCGCATACACCAGCGTTCGACTATCCGATGACCACGAGGGAAAGAGCTCATCGTTCCCGGAATCGTCCGTGACACGATGTGGTTTACCATTCGGCAGATCCTTCACGTAAAGTTTGCCTAGTGATGTGTAGACAACGCGTTTTTGATCGGGGGAGACGGTTACCCATCGAAGCATCTTTACATCGAAGCTGTCCGGCGCAACTTCCTGTGCAAATCGTACTGCATCAGTGATTGTCTGATGAATGTGAGCAGTGAACGGGACGTCAATGACTTTTCCTGATGCTACGTCGACCGCATTGATTTTCCCCTTCGCCCAGATGTAGATCGATTTTCCATCAGCCGTCCAGTCGTAACCCGGATACGTGCCGTAGATCGCCCACGCTTCCTGCTGATCGTGATCGAGGCCATCCCACAATGCGCGCTCGCGTCCGCTTTCCATGTCGCGCAGCCATAGAACACTCTTCAACCCGACTCGTCGAACGAACGACATCGTTTTTCCATCGGGAGACAGCTGGGGGCGAAGTGCGCTCCCTGCACCTCCAATGAAAGTCGACCGATTTCCAGTTTGCCGATCGAATCTCTGGACGACGTAAACCTGTCCGTGCGCGTCACGGTTGTACTGAAAGCCACCGCCAGGTGAGACATCTTCAGAGAAGTAGACATAGCGACCGTCGTTCGAGACGATCGGCTCAGTTGCGTTCTGCTCCCAGTTGCGACGATCGGTGAGCTTGAGTCCGCTTCCACCGCCGATGTGATACAGCCACATCTCGCCTGCGCCGAGTGAGCGTGTGTTGCGGAAATGTTTGCGGTTGACGAGGTATTGTCCGTCAGGTGTCCACGCAGGATTCGATACTTCGCGCTCTCTTTCCTTACTTATCTGGCGGAGATCTTTTCCGTTTATGTCTGAAGTCCAGACGTTCGTGATGCCGTCGCGATCTGATGTGAATGCAATGCGCTTTCCATCGGGTGAGAACCGTGGCTGATGCTCATATGCAGCTCCGCCCAGTATGAGCTTCGCTGTTCCGCCGGTTATTGGCATTGTGTAGATGTCGCCAACTATGTCGAATGCGATTGTCTTCCCGTCGGGCGATATGTCGAGATTGATCCACGTTCCCTCGGTGACGTCGTAATCGACATCTCTCGACGTTCCATGCTTCGCCATCACATCCCACTTTGCGGGGATCGCCGTCGAAGTCGCGGGGGGTGTGCTTCCGGAAGGTGGATTGACTGGAGGCGCCGGCGGATTCTGGGCAGCAAGAGGAAGCGCGAGGGTAACCGCGGCAAGGACAGAAATCTTGATCATAGCTGTGGCTTAGGAAGTGAGGACCGGGAGGGAAAATGTGGGATCGCCCGGTGGTTTGTTAGTGTTGGGACCTCCCTCCACGTCCAAACAAAAGCCACGCACCGATAGCAACCAGTAATGCTCCGATGACTGCCCACTTTGTGTCGCCAGTCATGAAGCTTCCGGGAAGGATGTTGATGCCCTGGAGGAAGAATGTCCCGCCGACGACAACGAGGAAAACGCCAAAGATTTTCAGGATGATACGCATGTACTCGCTCCCGTAACAATCAGATTGAGATTTCCACCAATAACGGGAAATGATCAGAGGCCCGTTTTGCCTCTTCGGGAACGCGCCGGATCTCCGAGCTCGTCAGC
>JBKPNY010000091.1:0-67824 GCA_046732835.1 Gemmatimonadota bacterium
ACAGCTTCTCTCGTGGATGCCCGGATGGATCACGAATACTCTGACCAGCGACTCTCTCAACCTCGCGGGCGGTGCCGGGTACAGCTACGAAAAAACCGAGAAGCTGCTGGAAGATTTCGATAAGAATGTGAAAGAGGCGAGAGCTGCTATCGCCGCATCATCGGATGAGGATTTCGCCAAGCCCTGGTCATTGATGATGGGCGACAAGGTGCTGATGACTCTCCCGCGCGCAGCAACTGTGCGAAGTCATATCAGTCATCTCGTGCATCACCGCGGACAGATGAGCGTTTACCTCAGACTTGTTGACGTTCCTGTTCCTTCACTCTACGGACCTACCGCCGATGAGCCCTGGGGCGCGTAATGGCGCAATCAGCAATCCCAGAGTGACCTCGCCGACGTAGGAACCCCGGCCGGGCCCGGCAACAGTCCGAAATGCTGGCGGAGGGGGCGATAAGCCAATACCTTGCAACGATAGAGGGCCGAACCCGGCCCTTTTTTCCGCTGCCCGGCCGAGTTTCAGCCGCGGCGACCACGCCGGATTCAGCCTCAATCACATGAGATCACTCTGGGACCGGGTCAGGAAGGCGCACGTCGTGTTTGTTACGACAGGCTACCTGCGACTCATGGAGCCCATTGCTGCGGTGCTCATCAAGCTGGGCATTTCAGCAAATGCACTTACTACCATAGGTACGCTGTCGACTGTCGTCGGAGGCGTTGCCTTCGCCTACGGGCATATGAGGCTGGCAGGCTGGATCATCGGCCTCACCGCGATAGCGGACGCGCTCGATGGCGTGGTTGCCCGTAAAACAGGGAAAGTGACGGTGTTCGGCGCTTTCTACGATTCGACTCTCGACCGAATTGCTGACGGTGCACTCCTTGGCGGCATCGCCTACTTCTACGCGACGCACCCGACCTACCACAGCAAGCCAATGCTGGCAGTGAGTCTTTTCGGGATCATCGGCACTTACATGATCAGCTACGCACGAGCGCGTGCTGAAGCACTCGGCATCAATGCGAAAGTGGGAGTCATGCAGCGCGCTGAGCGTGTGATTCTGCTTTGTGTTCCGCAGGCATTCTTTGGACTCGCCTTCAGTGGCTGGCTGCTCAATGCCGTTGTGATCGTGCTCACCGTTACCGCCTGGCATACGGCGATACTTCGCATCAACTACGTTCGCGTTTCGACACTCGTCGGAGAAACGCCTCCTCTCAGAGTGATCAGCGACAGCGGCACGGCTGCGAGCACTCGCACATCACTGCGCGCCAAATCGTGACGGAGAGCTCCAGAATCCGGGGCCGGATTCACCCCGGCCCCCCGAAGCACGACCCGCGCGATGTTATCAGCACTCAGTCGTGGGGGTTCGAGGACACGACATTTGCGGTCGATTCATCCGGCGCGATAACAGTCACAGGTGATCGATATCCGGGACTCAGTGGAGAGCGCCTGCCGGATCTTCTTCCATGGTTCAGAAAAGTTATCGGAATCGATTTTCCGCTCGAGCCAGGCGAAGCACACTTCGACCTTCCTCCCGTTCCCGAGCCTCGTCCAGCGACTGCATTTCTCGCTGAGATCGAGAAATCACTCGACAAGAATCAGATAACGACTGACGCCGCTGTTCGACTTCGCCATGGTCACGGACACACTGTCTCCGAGATCAATGCGGTACGAACGAACGGGTTCCCGCGCGTTCCCGATTACGTCGTCTTTCCGTCGGACGAAGACGAAGTCAGCGCGATCGTTCGTGCAGCGGTGCACAACGGCGTTGTGCTCATGCCTTACGGCGGAGGAACCAACGTCACTGAAGCTCTTCGTTGTCTTCCTTACGAAGAGCGCCCGATCGTTTCCGTCGACATGAGTCGAATGGATCGAATCGAATGGATCGACCCAGCCAATCGCATGGCAAAGATTCAAGCTGGTGCAGCAGGCCGACTGATTCAGGCACAGCTCGCTGAGCATGGGTTCACCATGGGTCATGAGCCTGACAGCGTCGAGTTCTCGACGCTTGGCGGATGGATTGCGACGAACGCGAGTGGAATGAAAAAGAATCGCTACGGAAACATCGAAGACATTCTCCTCGATGTCACCGTCATATCTGCCCTGGGCAAACTCGAGCGGGCGCAGGTCGTTCCGCGCGAAAGTATCGGGCTCGATCCCAAGCTCTGGATGATTGGAAGTGAGGGAAGTCTTGGAATCATCACATCTGCTGTGGTGAAGCTCTTCCCTCTTCCCGAAGAGCGCCGCTACGGATCAGTAGTGTTCAAGAAATTCGAGAGCGGGCTCGCGTTCATGTATGAGCTCGCGCAGAAGGATGTCTATCCTGCGAGCGTACGACTCGTCGACAATCTTCAGTTTCAGTTCGGCCAGGTGTTGAAGCCTGCGTCGAAAGGCGCGAAGAAAATGAAGAGCAAAGTCGAGAAGTGGCTCGTCACCGGTCCCCTCGGATTCGATCCAAACGAGATGGTCGCGGTCACGCTGGTGTTCGAGGGAAGCAAGGAAGAAGTCGACCGGCAGGAAAGGCAGGTCTACGAGCTTGCAAAGAAGCACAAAGGCTTCAAGGGCGGTGCAGATAACGGCAAGCGCGGCTACATGCTCACCTTTGGAATCGCCTACATCCGCGATTTTGTGCTCCAGCACAACATTCTTGGTGAATCTTTTGAGACCTCAGTTCCGTGGAGTCAGGCACAGGACCTTGTCGATCGTGTAAAGCGCGCTATTTACGAGGCCCATGACGAAAGAAAGCTTCCCGGACGGCCTTTCGTCTCGTGCCGGGTGACGCAGATTTACGAAACTGGCTGCTGCATTTATTTCTATATGGCCTTCTACGCAAAAGGAGTGGCTGACGCGGTGGGGGCGTACCACGAAATAGAGAGCGTTGCACGGAAGGAAGTGATCGCCGCAGGAGGGTCGATCTCGCATCATCACGGCGTTGGGAAGCTCAGGCTTCCATTTGTGAACGACATCATGTCGCCTGCAATGCAGGCATGGCGCGAACAGATGAAGTTCGCGCTCGACCCGCAGGGGGTCTTCGCTGCACAGCTTCCGCTCGAGTCTCACGATGACGCGGCCCACGGCCTGCAGGTCGCATCGTGAGCGAAATGAAAGGCACCCATGTTCTTCTGACTGGATCCACCGGCTTCGTCGGGAAGGTCGTTCTCGAGGAGCTGCTGCGCAGGCGCGAAGAGCTCGGCATCGAAAAGATTCACCTCCTGATTCGCCCGCGCGGACGCAAATCACCTGAAGACCGCTTCAATCGATCTACACACTCCAAGGTCTTCTCACTTCTCGAGCCCGGCTGGAAGAAATTCTGCGACCCGGTCGCGGGCGACATGCTCGAAGAAGGTTTGGGGCTCAGCGACTCGGATACAAGGAAGCTGCAGAATGAGCTGACGCACATCATTCACTGCGCAGCATCAATTCGATTCGATCTTCCAATAGCCGAAGCTGCGTCGATCAACATTACCGGCGCCCTGAGAGTGCTCGAGTTTGCGAAAGGGTGTAAAAGTCTTTCGCGTCTCGTTGACGTTTCGACTGCGTACGTGACTCCGCACCCGGGCAACGATACGGTCCTCGTTGTCGAGGAAAAGCTCGTAGACCTTCCGTTCGATGCGACCGAAGTCTACAAGGAGATCATAGAAGGACAGCCGAACGAGAAAGCGCTTCTTGGGCGGACCGGACATCCGAATACGTACACTTTCACGAAATGCCTCGCCGAAAGACTTCTCGTCGAGCGTCGTGAAGATGTTCCGTTGACTCTGCTCCGTCCGAGTGTCGTGTCAGCGTGCCGGCGTCGTCCATTCCCCGGGTGGATCGACAGTCACGCAGCATATGCGGCGTTCATCTCGCTTCTCGGCGCGGGACATCTGAGAGTCGCACGTGTCAATCCTGACGCGCGACTCGATGTGGTTCCGTGCGACGATGTCGCTGACCGAATTATCTCGTGCGCGTTCGATCCTGAGCTTCAGAAGCCGTTCGTAATTCGTCACGCGGTTGCGGGACTTCAGAACACTGGGGCTATTCCTCAGCTCGCGTACACGCACGAGAAGCACTTCAAGGCGTATCCGCTCGAGCGGGAAGTGCGCTGGGCTTATGTCGGCGAAAACCTCGCTGCGTTCCGGTTTCATGAGATGGTTCACCATCACATGCCGCTCGGCGCAATGCGCGTGGCGACCAAGCTCAAGGGACAGAAAAGGGCGACAGTCAAGCTCGAGCGACTTGCCCGTGGTCTCGGATATCTGGACGAGGCTTTCTACTACTTCGTCCACCACACCTTTGATTTTCGCACTGATTTTCCGCCGCTCGAAGACTTCAATCTCGAGTCTTACCTTCAGTCGATCTCGGATGGAATCTCCGAACACCTGCTGAAGCGAAATCCGGTGCAGGCGCCGCTGCGAATGCATGGCACTGATCTTCGCTGGGCCTTGAAGCAGCCTGAAGGAAACGGGACTACTCGCGTCTTTGCGTATGTCATTCGCAAGGCACTGCGAAAAGCGGCGACGGAGATCACGTTCAATGAGCTCGAAATCCGTGCAGCGATCCGTCAGATTCGCCCGAACGATCTCGTAGTTCTGGCTCCGAGTCATCGGAGCTACATGGATTTCCTCGTCACTTCCCTTCTCTGCTTTGCACATCCGGGTCTTGGCCTCAAGCTCCCGCGCATTGCTGCAAGCGATGACTTCTCGAAGATCCCGATTGTCGGACGACTGCTTCAGGCCGCAGGTGCGTTTTACATCAGGCGCGGACTTGGTGCGGCTGATCCAGAGCTCACGCGACAAATCTCGGAGCTCGTCGAAGCTGGACATTCACTCGAGTTCTACGCGGAAGGAACAAGAAGCCGCTGCCGCCGCTTCCTTGCTCCAAAGCGTGGAATTCTTCGCGCAATTCAGCAGACCGGTCGCCCCACTGTCGTAGTTCCTCTTACAATCAGCTACGATCGAATTGCAGAGGAAGAAGGATTCCTGCGTGAGCTGGATCGCGGCATGAAGCACAAGAGTGGATTGCTTCCGCTTCTGCAGTGGACGCGCAAGCTGCTGCGCGATGAGATCCGTCTCGGCCGTATTCACATTCGCGCGGGTATGCCTCTTCGCATCGAGCCCGATACGGACATGCGACTGCTGAGCCAGGACATAGTTTCCGAGCTGCAGCGGCATTCGGCGACAACGACATTCCATCTCGCTGCGTTCTGCGCACGACACACAGCGCTCGGCATTGACATCAAGTCACTGCGCTCGGCCATTGCAAAGCGCGGTGGTGTGGTCATCGACAGCGCACTCGGCGATGAAGACAAGGTTCCAGCATTGCTGCAGCGCACATACGACGCTCAATGGATGCATCTCTTCTATCCTGATGCTCTCGCTCGTGCGCCAGGGAATGCGGCAATCGAATCGCATATCCGTCGCAACGGGTTCTGGATGCCAAGTGCGCCACGATTCGACGACGACATTACAGATGCGGTGATTGAAGCCCTCTTCGAGCCGATCACTCGCGATTACGATCGCGTGACTCGCGAGCTGGAGAAGCTGCCATCGTCAGGAAAGATCACCGCGCACGATCTTGTCGCGCGCATGGACGGAGTATTCCTCGGAGACGTCGAGGATTGTCTCGCAGAGCTTGCTGAGCGCGGTGTGTTGACGCGTGATCGCGATGTTTATCGCTGGGCAGGCGGCGTGAGAGATCTTACGAGCTACAGGAACGATTGTGCGTGGCACGGTACCCTTCGCTACGACCAGATGATCTCATGAAGGACTGGCTGGAGCGCCGTCGTTTACGCTACAAGACGAATCGTACAGTTCTGTTGAATGAAGTTCGCGGCGATCTCAAGACCGGCGACATAATTCTTTTTCACAAGACGGCGCGGACCGGAATCCTCGATACTCTCGAGCTCGATTTCGTGGCGCCGTTCTTTTTCCCGACTAACGAATTTCGTCATTCGGGAATTGTCATTCGTCGAGGTGACGCCATTTCCGTTGTCGAATGCACTGAGGAATTTCATTCCGGACACGTGCACGCAAGCTATCCGTTTGGCGGCAAGGGAATTCGCGAGGTCCCTCTGGAGCCCCTTCTCGAATCATATACGCGGGACAACGGTGATCCGCATTTCGGCGTGAGGCTGATCCGCGAAGAGATCAATGCAGATCAGCTGATGCGTGTCGTACGGGAGTTCGGTCCGGTGAGCTATCTGAAAGCGAGCCGCAGTATCCCGATCTTTGCCGCGAGTTTGGTCCTTCCCCGCTCGCTGCACTCGAGAATCATCCAGCGATACAAGGGCGAGATGATGTGCTCGGAGTTTGTGCACTGTGTGCTCGCGAAATGCGGTGCGCTTCGGGATTATCCGTCGAAGATCTTCGCGCCGTATGTCATCGAGAACCCCGATCTCTTTGCGCGCCATGATCTCGCAGGCTATTCGGATGTCGTGCGCTTCGTTGTTTAAACTAGTGTTGACAAACTAAGTCACGCGGCGAATGATGGGGGCTCTCCATCGTCCCCCACGAGTGTTGCCAACCATGATTTGTCGCACCCTGCAGCTGCCACTCGTTCTGGCTGCTGCTGCATTTCCCATTTTGTCAGCTGCACAGGAGCACTCGCACGCTGAGCCAGCCCCGAACATTGTCCCCGTAAATCGCGCGCCCGGTCCAGCCGTTCTGGTCAACCAGTCGCGTGCGCCCCACACGGTCGAGGTGACTATTACCGCTGAGCCTGCACGGTTGTCGTTTGTTCCAGGAAAGACAACGGTTGGCTACGCGTACAACGGGCGAGTTCCCGGCCCGACGCTCGAAGTTTATGAGGGCGACAGGGTAATCGTTCACTTCAGAAACAGACTGCCTGAGCCGACAACGATTCACTGGCACGGACTGCACATTCCGAACGCATTCGATGGCAGTCCCCTGCAGATGATCCAGCCAGGAAGTGATTTCGATTACCTCTTCACGATCGAGAAAGGAAGTGCGGGGACGTACTGGTATCATCCGCATCCGGATCACAACACAGGCGCTCAGATTGCGAAAGGGCTTTTCGGTGCGCTCATAGTGCGTGCGCGGGACGATCCGCTTCGCGGAATTCCCGAAAAGCTGTTCGTCCTTTCCGACAATCGCTTTCATCCCGACGGGTCTCTCGATTTTTCCGACCCCGAGTCGATACAGGGGGGCATCGATTTCGAGAACGGACGAGAGTGCGCTCACATCTTCGTGAACGGCAAGCTCATGCCGACAATCACGATTCGTCCGGGAGAGGTTCAGCGCTGGCGCTTCATCAATGCGTCGGCAGCGCGCGTTTATCGTCTGGCGATTGTCGGTCAGAAGATGGTCCACGTTGGAAACGATGGCGGTCTCTTCGAGCATCCAGTGGAAGTCAGCGATATTCTGCTCGCGAACAGCGAACGTGTGGAGCTGCTCGTGAAGGGAACCGGTGCGCCCGGATCAGCGACAGTTCTTCAAACGCTGCCATACGATCGTTATTCGCCCAACACGAGGCCCGAGGACTGGGACAAGCCGAAAGATCTTTTCAAGATTCAATACGCTGCGTGGCCGGTGTCAAAGCCCGTTGTGATTCCTGCTTCACTGCGAGCGGTGGTGCCGATCGATACGACGCTTGCCGTTCGCACGAGAGTCTTCACACTCCAGCAGGGATTCATCAACGGAAAGCTTCACGACATGAATCGTGTCGACGAAACCGGGAAGCTGGGCGACGTCGAGATCTGGCAGATAGAGAACATCGTCGGAATGGATCATCCATTTCACATACACGGATTCCAGTTCCAGGTTATCGACCGCGATGGGAAACCGGAGCCATTCAGGAGCTGGAAGGACACGATCAACGTTCCAAAGCACTCGACGGTGCGCATTGTCATTCGGCTGGCCGATTTTGCAGGAAAGTGGATGTATCACTGCCACATCCTGGATCACGAGGATCACGGGATGATGGGAATTTTTGAACTCAACTGACAAGGAGACCGGCATGAAACGATGGGTGAGCGGCGCAGCTGTGCTCGGCGGTGCAGCGTTCGTGATGCTTACAGTCGCGGCGTGGACGAAGCCGGACAAAGCCAAACAGGATAGAGCTGCGCAGATTGCACGCGGTCGTCAGGTCATTATCCAGCAGGACTGTGGCGGATGTCATGGCGGGGGATCGAATCCATCGGCGAAGGGCTGGCTTGCAGGTGTCACCGGTCCGGACATGGAATTCAAGATTGGTCCCTGCTACGTCGATCCTGCGGCGAAGCCATGCTTTACGACGCGTCCGAAGAATCTGACTCCCGACAACGCGAACGGCACCGGCCGGTTCACCGAGCGCCAGATCTTTAACGCACTTCGATACGGCCTTCGTCCCGAGGAAACGCCGGACGCCGAGATCAAGGGAACTACTCCCGGCCAGGGAAACTTTCCCCTTCATCCGCACTACCTCGCGCCTCCTATGCCATGGATGGCATGGCGTCACATGCCCGATGCTGATCTGTGGGCGATCGCGGCTTACCTGAAGAACGGGGTGAAGCCGAATCCAAACAAGGTTGCCGACAGCGATGGACCGACTGATTTCTGGGCCTCGGAGATGACAGTCGAGAAGATAGGACCGTATCCCGCAAAGCCCTTCCCCACCGAGAACGAGAAGCAGTAATCGGTTCAATCATTTCGCCACACTCACTCTTCGGAGTCCGAGTGTGGCGAAAAACGAAATCACACAAACAAATGCACTGATCTTGACGCGGTAGCCTCAACCTGTAGCGTCTCTGCATTAAGCCCCTCCGCAAAAAACCCGAGCACCGGAGGTTGGACATGAGGCGCACAGGATTCAGCTGGACTTTCGCGTTCACGATTGCCCTCGCCCTTCTCACACCTTCCACTACATTCGCGCAGGGCGTCACTACCTCCGCACTGACCGGAACAGTTACAAGCAGCGAAGGACAGCCGATCACAAGCGCAACTGTCACAGCTGTGCACGTGCCAAGCGGAACACAGTATCGCGCGAGTGTTACATCGAGCGGTCGATACAATCTTCCCAATCTTCGAGTCGGCGGTCCGTATAAAGTCACTGCAACATCCATCGGATACGAGCCGCGCTCTGAAAATGACATCACTCTCGCACTCGGACAGGCTTCGCGCGTCGACTTCAGATTGAACCGCGCTGCTGTCACGCTTCAGGGAGTGACTGTCACGGCTGAGAAGGACGCACTCCTCAATGCCGGACGAACCGGCGCTTCGATGACGGTGAGCCAGCTCAAGGTTGCAACGACACCTTCAGTCAAACGAAGCGTGCGTGATCTCACGCGGCTCGACCCGCGGAGCGATGGCAACATGAGCTTCGCCGGCCGCAACTGGCTCTACAACAACATTTCGGTCGACGGATCGTACTTCAATAACCCGTATGGCCTCGACGATCCTGCACCCGGCGGCCAGTCAAACGCTGAGCCTGTTCCATATGATGCTGTCGCCGAGCTTCAGGTTTCCATTGCGCCTTTCGATGTGCGCGAAGGCGGATTCACCGGCGCAAACATCAACACAGTCACCAAAAGCGGAACGAATCAGTTCCGCGGATCGATCTATTCGTTCCTGAGGAATGATTCATTCGAAGGAAACAAGGTCAGCGGCACCGAGGTAGTCGCCAACCCTGATTTGAGCTACAACCAGAGCGGTCTCTCATTGAGTGGCCCGCTGATGCAGGACAAGCTGTTCTTCTATGTCAACGGCGAAATCGAGCGAACGAAATATCCCGGCTCCGATTTCGTCGCATCCACCGGCGGTACTGGACTCGGCATATCGCGCGTGCAGGCGAGCGTGATGGACCAGATCCGCCAGCGAATGATCAGCGCATACAACTACGATCCAGGTCCGTACGAGGGATACTTCTTCCACACGGACAACAACAAGCTGATCGCGAAGCTCGACTGGAACATCAAAACCGATCAGACGCTAACAGTTCGCTACAACTATCTCGACGCAAGTCGCGATCAGGGGCCACACCCGTTCGTGCTGAGCTTCGCAAACTCAGGACGCGGCCCGAATGCAACGAGCCTTCCCTTCTACAAGTCGGGTTATGCAATCAACAACAAGCTGCATTCGGTTGCGCTCGAGCATAACGGTCGGTGGACCCGGTATGCGAACAGATTCTTTGCCAGCTACAACCGCTTCCGCGATTTCCGCACGCCGTTCAGCGAGGATTTCCCCACCATCGACATCGGCGAAGCCGGCGTGACGTACACCACGCTTGGCCACGAGCCTTTCTCGATTCACAACATCCTCGACCAGGATGTGCTGCAGTTTACGGACAACCTCAGCTACTTCCGCGGAAAGCATACGTTCACGTTCGGAAGTAACTACGAGGATTTCAACTTCTTCAATTCGTTCAACATCTTCCGGCACGGCGTGTTCTTCCTGCCGGAGTTCATTCCGGTCGGAAGCCAGTTCGGCTCACTGTCTGAATTCTTCAGTGCGACCGCACCCGGTGCTAATCAAAAGAACTTCCGCTCGATGATCGGAAGCGGCGCGTTCAAGGGTGAGCTCGTTCACGTTGGACAACTTTCCTTCTACGGCCAGGATGAGCTGCTCGCGACGGACCGGCTCAAGCTCACTTACGGACTCCGCGTTGACATGCCGATGTACTTCACGGATCCCGTCGATAATCCATTCTCGCGCGGACTCAGTGCTCTGGACGAGAATGGCAACCCCGAGACAGTCGACCAGAGTAAGCTCCCAGGCGTCAAGCTCATGGTGTCGCCGCGTGTGGGTTTCAACTGGAATGCATCGGGAGACAGATCCACACAGATCCGCGGCGGGACCGGAATCTTCACAGGACGCGTTCCCTTCGTCTGGATCGGGAACGTCATCTCCAACCCGGGAGCCAATCCGAATCTCGCCGCTCCAAACCCACCGATCAAAACCAGAAAAGGATCGACGCTGCAGCAGTCGTTCGATCTCAATGGGATGACGGACGATTTTGAGTGGCCGCAGGTGTGGACCTCAGATCTCGGAATCGATCGTCAGCTTCCGTGGGGAATGCTTGGCACACTGGAGATGATTTACACGAAGGATCTCAAGGCGATCTTCGTTCGCAACGCAGATCTCACTGCGCCAAAGAGAACACTCCCCGACGGCCGGCCGTACTACGGAGGATTTGGAAACAACGAGCTGAACAACGACGGCGGCGCCGGTATCTACGTGATCGACAACACTGACAAAGGCTACAGCTTCAACACCACCGCGCAGCTCAGGAAAACTTTTGCGCGCTATGTCGACGCATCACTTGGCTACAGCTTCAACATCGCAAAGAACACACTTCGCTCCACGGAAATCGCCAGCGTTCTCTGGCAAAGCCAGCCGACACGGGGTAATCCGAACAGTCCTGAGCTGAGCTGGTCCGAGTTCGGCCAGCGGCATCGTTTCGTTGGAACCGCATCGTACTCACGCGCGTGGTCACCGCGCTACAAGACGCAGCTCGGATTGTATGCCGAGTTCGCTGAAGGAAATCGTTTTGCCGGCAATGGCGGCAACCGCTATTCCTTTATCTACTCTGGTGACGTGAACGGCGACGGTTACGGCGGCAACGACCTCATCTACATTCCACGCGATCAGAACGACATCATCCTTGATCCGCTCGGCCCGATATCGGCGGCCGATCAGTGGAACAGACTCAATGCATTCATCGAGCAGGATGCTTACCTGAAGAAACACCGCGGAGAAATTGCCGAGCGCAACGGTGCAGTGAATCCGTGGTACTCCGATGTTGATCTCCGGCTGTTGCAGGACATTGCGATGGATCGCGGCGGAACAAGACACACTTTCCAGATTACGCTCGATGTGTTGAACGTCGGGAATCTCATCAACTCCAACTGGGGTGTGCGAAAAGTCGCGAGCGCATCTGCGACATCGCCGTTGACATTCGTGCGATTCAATGGAGCGGGGGCACCTGTCTTCAACTTCACCGGACCGGACAAGACGTACGTCGACGATCCTGGTCTCTTCTCACGTTGGCGCGCTCAGCTGGGAGCGCGGTATTTCTTCAACTAGAAAACAGTCCAGCCTGCCTCGCGGTATTCAGCTGAGGCAGGCTGGACCTTCTGATGCAATAGAGCTCGCGGCTCTTCATACCGCGACCGCGGGAGATCTCACATCGCGATATGGCCGAGGCCAGTGGTCGACTCTCACGACAGAACGTGGCGTTCTCGCAGGCATGCGACATTCACACGTTCTGATTGCGGTGCAAAAAGAGCGGATTATCGGAACGCTTCGTCTGACCACAAAGAAACCGTGGGCAATCGATCGCACGATCATCACGCCGGTGAAGCGGCCGCTCTTTCTTGTCGGGATGGCTGTCACTCCTGAGCTTCAGCGAAGAGGGATCGGAAAGCTGATGCTCGAGCACGCGGCCAAGATTGCACGGGAATGGCCTGCAGAGTCGATTGTCCTCGATGCGTACGACGCCGACGCTGGTGCTGGCGACTTCTACGCCATGTGTGGCTATCGGGAAATTGGAAGAAAGGAATACAAGGGAGACCCGCTCAGGTATTACGAGCTTCTTCTTTGAGCCAATGGAAAGGCGGCAACGACTGAATACTGTGAGTGTCCACGTCCGAGCTGGCTTCTGTAGAGAATTACCTCCTTGACCTGCATCGTCGCATGGACTTTCCGCGCCTTTAAGAGAAACTGTGCGATAGACTCCGGCTGCTTGAGTCGGGACACCGTCAGATGCGCACTGAATTTTCTCGCTTCGGCCGAAAAGCCGGCTTCTACAACAGCACGTTCCGCTTTGTCAGCAATTTTTTCCAGCGACTCGCGCCCCTTTCCAACTCCTATCCATAAAACACGTGCACGTCGAGGATTCGGAAACGCGCCAAGCGTGTCGAATGCGATTTCGAATGCATGTCCAAAGCTGGTCGCGTGAAGATTGTGAATCAGCTTTTCGCGCTGGGCGGGATCGGCATTGCCGATGAACCTCAGCGTGAAATGCCAGTTCTCGAGTGGCGATGGTTTTCCTGGAAGAAATGATGGCAGCTGACGGGAAAGCGAGAGTCTCGCGCTTTCAGAGACTGGAACGCCTATGAACAGCCGATGCTGATCACTCTCTATCGCCGGCATTTCGTAATGAGAATGCGGTCGATCGCTGCATCCCCGTGGGCAGAATCGATCTTCGCCACAGTCCAGTCTCCACCCCGTGGCGCTCGAAGCGGAAGAGAGAACCTGAAGCTCATCGCACAATGATTCGCGACGAAGCCGTAAACTCCATCCTCGCCTGGCACGAACCGCGCGCCGCGTGCAGCCGCGATACGGCGAAGCGGAGTATCGACAGCAAGAGAATCAGTGGTCGCTAATCGCGGAGTAGAAACTTCAATGCGGTAGATCTTGTCGCCATTCACTACCGCCTGCACCGTTTCTCCACCAACTCGAACAACAAGCACACGCTCCTTCATCCCTTCCGATCCTTGCTGCTCTCCATCGCTGACTACTTCGCACAAATCTTTGATCTCGCTTACCGTGCGTCCTTCGCGAAGCTCACCAATACCGTTGTCTGTAAGGACTGGCTCTCCTGTAATTCCGCAGTTCTTCGCAACAACTGCCGGAGCCGAATCGACAGAAATGGAAACCGGCGGAACGACACTCGTGTCTTCCCGCCGGATAGCGCTGTCAGTTTTCCTGCATGCCGCTGCAGCGATTGCTGCAGCGAGCGCCAAGTAAATCCTCACGCCGTCTAATCTACTCCGATGCCTGGATTGTCAGAGGCTCGGTCAGCCGAATGGTGATTCTGCCGCCGTCCGGAACGCACCCATCGTAATCAGCGTTGCGATTGGCGATCACAGCACCAGCCGCTGCGCCTGCACCGGCTCCAATCACCGTCGACTTTGTCTTGTGGCCGAGTATCTGTCCGAGAACGGCACCGATCGCTGCTCCTGTTGCGACTTTGCGTGCAGTCTCTCCGCTCGACTGTGACCGAACCTTGTCGACCTGGGCATATGTCGTTTCGGAGCTCACAGGATAAGTCTTGCCGCCATATGCGATCGACTCGACGCGAAGTCCGATCTCGATGTCATCGCCGGCCTTCTCACTCTTATGGAGAGAAGTGATAGAGACAACAGCAGTGGCTCCAACGGGAATCACCGTTCCGTTCGCACCCATCACGGGATCGGCAATCTGTGCAGTGAATCGATCGCCAACACTGTTGGTGTTTGTGCAGATACGCTGTCCGGCTGTGAGCGCGATCTCCGAGCCGGTCGATACCACGCCAAGTTTTCCTTCAGATCCGCTTTCCGTGACACGCTCGGTGTTTCCGCTTTCGGTTACACGAACGGGAGGCGGAGCCGGAGCAGGCGCAGGCTTTGGAGCAGGTGTCGTCTTACGAGGTGTGGCTTTTCTCACGACCGGCGTCACCGTTCTTCGGGGAGCTGGCGCGGGCTCGGGCTCTGATACTGCAGGCTCAGGTTCAGTCGTGACTGGAACATCGCGGAGCTCCGGCTTGGATGCCGTGTCCTGATTCGCGAGCGCAAGATCGCGAACCAGGCTCGTATCCTGTGCGAGAGGATCGTTGCCCTTACGATCGCTGCACGCGACTGTAATTGTCGCAGCAGCAAGAAGCGTAATGAGAGCAATTGATTTCGTTTTCATTTTCCGGTTACCTAAGATCAGCGCCGCGGTGTTAATACACCGCGGCGCAAATATGATCGTGTCGAGTGGTGTTCGCTTGTCTTAGAACCGACGTCCGCGACCGCCCATCGTGCTGTTGATGATCCCGCCGAGCACTGCACCGCCGACTGCACCACCAATTCTTCCACTGCCGGGGAATGTGCCGACCCCTACTGGAAGACGGTTGTTGATCGAGATTCCACCGCGGCCTCGGCCTTCACTGCGTGGATCGCAGTCGTCACCGTCAACTACACCACCGCGAAGGACAACACCAATCACAGTTCCGATTCCGCTGCCGATGTCACCGTGACCACGACCAACAGATCCGTCCCCGCCACCATTTCCAGTCTGGGCGACCGGCTGCGGCCGCGGGCTGGGAAGTGTTGCCTGTTGAACCGGCGCGGGAGCTGGCTCGACCGGAGCCGTCTCGACCTGGTCGCTCACGTCGGCGTTCTGAGCTTCGACTGGCGCAGGTGTGCGCGTCGGAGCGGGCTTATGCTTCACGACTCGCTGCGAATTCGCAACGCGACGCGGAGCCGGCGGAGTTGTCCGCTCGATCGACGAAACGACCTGTTGAGCGGGCTGACCCGTTGGGAGCGTTATTTCGCTCGCAGTCGAAGCGCGCTCGAGATCTTTCTTGAAATCATCGTTCGTGCTGCTCTTGCCGCTGCAGGCGGCCAACGCCACCACACCGGCGATTCCGGTAAGGCTGACGATCTTGCGCATGTTCTTCTCCAGATTCTTCAATTGGCGGTCACCCTGGCCGGAATGGCTGATTCGGGCCGCCTTATGGCATACCCCGAGTGGCAATGGCCGGTCCGTTGCACTTTCCCTCTAGAACACACTATTTGCAGGCCTTTTATGTCCACTCAGGGTGACAATTCATTCTATATATGGTGACACCTAACCCGCTTCGTACCCGTATCCTGGCCGCCTCGATCGGACTCGGCCTCGCTGTTCAATTTGCCTGCGGACCCGGGTCTCCGCGGCCGGTGAGCGAATCCGAACGCAAGACGATCACCGATTCCCTCGAGAAGCTGGTAACTCAGGCCTACGATCTCAGTGCTCCGAATCCGGTGCAGCGGATGATGAGCCTCTACCCCGAATCAGGTCCGATTTACTCGACGAGCTCCGGCCACATCTCGACAACAAGGAAAGAGCTTGAGGATCAGATCTCGACCTTCTGGCAGTACGTCGGAAGCAACATGCGCAATCCAAAGTGGGAATGGACCGCGATGCATGTGGACGTTCTAGCACCCGATGCCGCCGTGATGACTGCGTCGTACCGCGTGCCGCACATGACGCCAATGAACATGCAGCACGTCATTGCCGGGGCATGGACGGCCGCCTTCGTCAATCGCGGAGGTAAGTGGGTTGTAATCCAGGAGCACCTTTCGGATGTCCCGGCTGCTATCGCAGACTCAGCCGCGCGCGCGCAGATGTCTCATTGAGGATCTGCGCGGGCGCGGGTTCCGTCTTATTCTGATGTAGACGAAGCGTCCACGGATGCGCTGAGATCAGCCGAAAGATTCGCATCTCCGCTGATGATCTGGCGCCACGATATCTCGTTGCCTTTGCGGAATCCCTTCTTCGTGACCTTGACTCCCTCAGGGGAAATCGCGGCAATGTACGCCTGGCCGTCGATTTCGATCTCCCTCTTGAGAACCTTGTCCAGTTTTGTAGCCATTAAATTCCTCGCAAGTCAGGGTTCGTTACATGCATATTCGCCCGTCCCCTGCCAATCTCGCAACAATCAGATTAGATGGATAGGATGACAGCAGATCCGACTAAAGGCCCAGCTTACCTGGTTTATGAAGTGGAGCGCCGCGCCTACCCGCTCGCGGACGGCCCCTTCACGATCGGCCGCGACGCCACCAGCGGCATCATCATTCGTGAGCCGGCGGTATCGAGATCGCACGCCGAGGTGAAGCCGGAGACCGACGGCTATGTCCTCACGACGAGCGGCGCGACCGGAACCAGGCTCAACGGAGTACCCGTCACGACTGCATCCAGGCTCACAGACGGCGACCGCATCGAGATCGGATCAGCCGAGATCACCTATCGCGAAGGCCGGCTTCCGCTCGGCGTCTCTGTTGTCGATGTCGCGAGCACTCTGCCGGCCGATCCCGATGCAATGACGCGCCGACCGACAATCACCAATCCGATTCTTGGCGGAGCTCAATCGGTACCGGCAAAGAAAAGCAGCGCTACAGGAATGGGGATTCTTTTCGCGATCCTTATTGCCATCGCGATCTTCTATTTCGTCTCGAGGTAGTCTCTACTTCGCCAGCAGCTCGTCGGCGATCCAGTTGGCGTTGTACATCTTGACCAGCGTTTCAAGTATCGCAGACGAGTGAACGCTGACGGTTCGCGCCGTTTTGGATTGGAAGAGAAAACGATTCGCGATGCTTTCGATGTTCCCGTCGAAAACAACTCCCACAACTTCCGAGTTCCGGTTCACGACGGGACTTCCGGAATTTCCGCCGATGATGTCGTTGGTCGACACGAAGTTGAAGGGCGTGCTGAGATCAAGCTTGTCTTTCTTGTCTATCCATCGTGGCGGAAGTGAGAAAGGATATTTCTTGTCGAACGACTCCCACCTGTCGTAGAGACCATAGAACGTGACCTTGAATGGAGCGATGGTTCCATTCATTGGATACGTCGACGCCAATCCATCGGTGATGCGAAGCGTGAACGTCGCATCGGGCGGAAGTGCGGTTCCATAAACAGCATATAGAGCGCGCCCAAGTTTTTCGTTATTCGCCGTGATGATCGCATTGAGGCGATCTGCTCTCGTTTGAATCTCACGATTCATCACATCGATCTTTCGTGCAAGCACGATCATCGGGTCCGATGACGATGCGACCGCCGATTCGCCGCCATCGACAAGCGCGCGACGGAATGCGAGATCTCCGACTCGCGTATTCGATACGAGCCCCCGCGCGGCTTCGTCCGGCGTTCGTCCATTTAGAGTCGCGGCCAGAAACGGATCGTCTGCCTTCAACTCTGACTTTGCAGCGGCGAGCTGAGCAGCGATTGCAAGTCGCTCGTACGTTGTGTCGATTGACTGGTCGCGCAGAAGCGCCCCTCGAATAGTCGCCGCTCCATCGTCTCGAAATGGAGCAAGTCGCTGTGCGCTGGGGAGTGCCGATTCCTTTGCGATGCGCACGAGCTGTCCGCTCAGATTGAGAAGCTTCGAGCCGCCCGCATTCTGGCTCAGTCCAAAGCTGCGATAGCGGCGCTCAGCGTCGAATGTTGCGAGCTCACGCTGCGCGGCCGTGATCGCATCGTAAATCCCGCCGTACTCCGACTGCATTTTCGGATCGCTTGCGATTCTCGCGCGAAATTCATTCTCGAACGCGCGCTTCTGCGACATCGATGACGAATCGAGAAGACCGGTGCGATAGCCGATCACAGCTTTCCGTGAATTCTCGATGTTGAACACGTTGTTCTGATATCGGCGGACTGCCGTAGAATCTGTTCGCTCGACTCCGTGATATGCCGCGAGCCCGCGCGCATATTCGTTCAAGCGGACCGGATACCCGATATCTCGAAGAAACTCCATCTGCGACAATGTCAGGAGGCGGCCGGTTGATCCGGGGTTTCCTACTACGAAGAGCAGCTCGTTTTCTTCCGGACCCGACTTGCTCCACTTGAAGTAATTCTTCGGCACGTATGGCTTGTCGTTCTCGTAAGCTCGAAGCAGTGCCGCATCGAGATTCCATCTTGGATACGTGAAGTTGTCGGGATCACCTCCGAAATCGGCTATCAGCTCTTCGGGGGCAAACACAAGCCGCAGATCATCGAACCGTCGATACGTGTAGAGCGAGTAGAGGCCTCCCTGATACAAAGAGACCACCTGACAAGTGAGCTTCGTCTTGTCGCTGCACTCTTTCTGAATCTGACTGATGATTGCGGTTCGCTGCGTCGCAGCCACTTCAGGTGCGGTTGAAGTAACAGCAGCATTTACGCGCGACGTGACATTCTCGATCGACTCAAGTTGATCGACATACAATCCCGGGCACTTCTTTTCTTCGCGCATGTTCGGGGCGGCGTAACCTGTTTCGACCAGATTAGTGTCCTTTGGCGAAACTTCGTCCTCACACCCTCTGACGCAGTGGTGATTGGTGAGAATCATCCCTTTCGCCGAGACGAATGACGCCGAGCAGTTTGGAAGGCGCACGGATGCGAGTCGCGCGTTGTCGAGCCACGCCTTGTCCGGCGAGAATCCGTACGTGGCTTTCCAGTATTCGATCGGAGGTGCATCGAAAGTCCACATCGTCCCGAACTGCGGCCGGTATCCGACCGACTCGAGCTTTACGTTCGCCGCGGGAGCCGGCGCTGATGCGGTGGTGTTTACTGTTGAGGACGAGCAGGCTGAGATTACGAAAACCGCTGCAGTGAGCAACAACCTGCTTGTATTGATCATTGGTCCATTGTGGGTGTGGGGAGGCGTAGAGTATGCGCCATTCGCCACACTTTTCAAGGACAGACTGAGTCGTCAACCGACGGTCGGGAATGGTAAGCCGGATGATGCGGCGAATTCAGCTCGTAAACCTTGCGAGCACCTGCGCTTCGAGCGCTTCCCTTAGCGGCTCGAGCTCGATCTTCTCGAGCACATCGGCAGCGAATGCGTAGGTAAGAAGACGCTTGGCCTGCGCGGGACCGACACCCCGGCTTCTCATATAGAAGAGCGCAGTCTCATCGAGCCGGCCGACAGTTGCACCGTGTGTGCACTTCACATCGTCAGCGAAAATCTCGAGCTGCGGCTTGGTGTCGATCCTGGCGCCATCCGACAGAAGAAGATTGTTGTTGCTCTGCTTTCCATCTGTCTTCTGCGCTTCCGGATGTACGTAGACCTTTCCGTTGAATACTCCATGCGATCGCCCGTCGAGTATTCCCTTGTACAGCTCGTGGCTCGGACAATTCGGTGCGACATGCTCGATGCGCGTCTGATGATCGACATGCTGCGATCCGTCGACCATGTACAATCCATTCAGGATCGCTTCTGCTGCATCACCGGCGAGTGTCGTGTAGATGTTCGTGCGTGAGAGCTTCGCGCCAGTTGCAAACGAAAACGATTCATAGCGGCTGTCGCGCGCCTGATGCACCTGAATTGTTCCGACGTGAAATGCGTCACGACTTTCAGTCTGCAGCTTGTAATGACCGAGCCGCGCACCTTCCGCAACGAAAACCTCGGTCACTGCATTCGAGAAGTAGCTGTTGCCACCAACGGTCACATAACTCTCGATAACCATGC
Source organism: Gemmatimonadota bacterium (assembly GCA_046732835.1). Classification (GTDB taxonomy): domain Bacteria; phylum Gemmatimonadota; class Gemmatimonadetes; order Gemmatimonadales; family Gemmatimonadaceae; genus UBA4720. The sequence continues at coordinate 19,859 of JBKPNY010000091.1, forward strand.
ACTCCGAATGACGCTCGGCGAAAATGAGATTGCGCGTCTGGACTGCAGTGTCCTCTGCGTTCGAATCGCAGACGAACAGGAAATGGATCGGCTTGTCCACTTTCGCGTCGGCTGCAATGCGAAGGACAACACCGTCAGTCGCAAGCGCAGCATTGAGAGCAGTGAATGCAGAGCTCTCCGATGTCGCAAGCTTCGAGAGATGTCGCTTTACGGCCTCGCTCTCTTTTGCGATGTCGGAAGCAAGACTCGACACTTCGATTCCTTTCGAATCAACGTTGATTCGATCGAGCCGGCCGTTGACGAACACGACGGTGTTCCAGTTCTGGCCGTGGGAAAAGCGTGCAATGACATCATCGGAAAGTGACGTGCCCTTTCGAGGAGCTCCGAACATCTTCTCCGCCACGGGAGCGATGTTCGTGAAGTGCCAGTCCTCGTCTTTCATGGTTGGAAAGTCGAGTCGCTCGAATGTGCCCATCGCATTTCGCCGAAGCTCACGCATCCACGCAGGCTCTCTGGAAACCTTGTCGGTTTCCTCAAAGCCCATGCGGTAGCACTCTATTGAGCTGTCCGGCTCGACTTGAACTGCGTTGGTCACGCAGCTGCTCCGGGGATCCAGTCGTATCCCTTCTCTTCGAGCTCGAGTGCGAGCTCCTTTCCGCCCGATTTCACTATGCGACCATTAGCGAGAACGTGAACGAAATCAGGAACGATGTAGTTCAGCAGCCGCTGATAATGCGTGACGACAATCGTCGCATTGTCACTGCGGCGAAGTGAGTTCACGCCATGCGCAACAATCTTGAGCGCATCGATGTCGAGACCGGAGTCGGTCTCGTCGAGAATTGCGAGGCGGGGTTCGAGCACCGCCATCTGCAGAATCTCGTTGCGCTTTTTCTCTCCACCCGAGAAGCCGGTGTTTACCGAGCGATTCATCATCGCGGGGTCGACGTCGACAAGCTTCGTCTTGGATTCCATGAGGTCGAGGAATTCGAGCGGATCGAGCTCTTCCATTCCCTTTGCTTTGCGGATCTCGTTGTACGCTGAGCGAAGGAAGTAGGCGTTGGTTACGCCAGGAATCTCGATGGGATACTGAAACGCGAGAAAGATTCCTTCCTGCGCTCTTACTTCGGGATCCATCTCGAGAAGGTTCCTGCCGTCATAGAGAACTTCGCCTTGCGTTACTTCGTAGCTGGGATGTCCTGCGAGAACTTGCGCGAGCGTCGACTTTCCCGAGCCGTTCGGCCCCATGACAGCATGAACCTCACCTGCGTTAACGGTGAGGCTGATTCCCTTCAGTATTTCTTTCTCGCCGATTCCAGCGTGGAGGTTCTTGATATCTAACAATGTTTGTTCTTTTGATTGTTTGAACTGCGTGCTATCAGCGACCCGCCATCAGCTTTCAGCGAAAGCTGCCAGCTGCCGGCTGACAGCCTACGACGTAACCGCTTCGCTGGAGGCTGGACGCGGGTAGCTCTTGCTGAAAGCTGGTGGCTGATAGCGGACAGCCATCACCCTACCGATCCTTCCAATGTGATTCCCAACAATTGCTGCGCTTCAACAGCGAATTCCATGGGAAGCTCCTGGAAAACTTCACGACAGAATCCCGAGACTATCATCGAAACAGCATGCTCGGCAGAAAGTCCTCTTTGCTTGCAGTAGAAGATCTGATCCTCCCCGATCTTCGATGTCGATGCCTCATGCTCGAGCGTAGCAGTGTTGTTCTGAACTTCGATATACGGAAAAGTGTGCGCACCGCACTCGTTTCCAATCAGCATCGAATCGCACTGCGTGTAATTCCTCGCTCCGGTGGCCCGCGGAAGAATCTTCACCTGCCCGCGATAAGAATTATTTCCCTTGCCAGCTGAGATTCCCTTCGAAACGATGTTCGACTTCGTGTTTTTCCCGATGTGAATCATCTTCGTGCCGGTGTCGGCCTGCTGATGATTGTTCACAACGGCAACGGAGTAGAACTCGCCCGTGGAGTTGTCGCCCTGGAGAAGAACGCTGGGGTACTTCCACGTTATCGCTGATCCAGTCTCGACCTGCGTCCATGAAATCTTCGAATTCACTCCAGCAGCTTTCCCGCGCTTAGTCACGAAATTGAAGATGCCGCCTTTACCTTCAGAATCGCCCGCGTACCAGTTCTGAACAGTCGAGTACTTCACCGTCGCATTGTCCAACGCGATAAGCTCCACAACCGCAGCGTGAAGCTGATTGGTATCACGACGCGGCGCAGTGCATCCTTCGAGGTAACTGACTGACGCGCCCTCATCGGCAATGATCAACGTTCTCTCGAACTGACCAGTGTCCGCACTGTTGATACGGAAATAGGTCGACAGCTCCATCGGACACTTCACGCCCTTCGGCACGTAGCAGAACGATCCGTCACTGAACACCGCCGCGTTCAATGCGGCAAAGAAATTGTCGCTGTGCGGGACAACGGTGCCGAGGTAGCGCTCGACGAGGTCGGGGTGATTCTGGACGGCTTCCCCGAACGAACAGAAGATGATCCCGTACTTGGCGAGCTCATCCTTCATTGTCGTACCAACCGAGACCGAGTCGAAAATCGCATCGACCGCAACGCCCGCGAGCTTCTTCTGCTCGGTAAGAGAAATACCAAGTTTGTCGTAGACTCTGAGCAGCTCGGGATCGACCTCATCAAGGCTCTGAAGCGGCTTAACCGACTTCGGCGCCGAGTAGTAGATGATGTCCTGGTAGTCGATCGGGTCGTAGTGGAGGTTGCCCCAGTGCGGCTCCTTCATCGTGAGCCAGCGGCGATAGGCTTTCAGCCGCCACTGGAGCATGAACTCCGGCTCGTTCTTTTTGGACGAGATCAGCCTGATGACATCTTCGTTCAGACCGCGCGGAATAGTGTCGGTCTCGACGTCGGTCACGAAGCCGTAGGGATACTCCTTATTTACGAGTGATTCGATTGCGGTGGACATCCCCTAACTCCTTGGCATTACAGAACTTCCTGACATAGATTGAATCCTAAGTAAAATTGTCGGGATAGTCAACGAAACGGACTGCATGGGCGATTCCAGTGACTTCGAAAACGTGGCTTCAGTCGGCGAAATACCAGACGAGGGGACCCTCGCCGTGGTGCGCTCGGACGGGAGGCGAATCTGCCTCATCAAGTCTCAGGGCCGGATATCGGCCGTCCACGACAACTGCACCCATCAGGATTTCGAGATGAACCTGGGCGAAGTCCTTCCCGACGGTACGATTCAGTGCGCCTGGCATGGCGCCCGGTTCGACTGCTTCACCGGCGAGGTCCGCCAGGGCCCGGCGACCGATCCGCTACCGGTTTACGAAATCCGGATCGAAGGCGACAAAGTGATGGTTGGGGGGACAAAACGATGAACGCCAAAGCCGACTTCCCCATTTTCGCCAACAACCCGGGGCTCCATTACCTCGACTCGGCCGCAACTTCCCAGAAGCCAAAGGCCGTGATCGATGCTGTTGTCGATTTCTATGAAAATTCGAATGCCAATCCGCATCGTGGCGCGTATGCGTTGTCGGTAGAAGCGACCGATCGATACGATGCCGCTCGCAAGCGGGTCGCGCGGTTCGTGGGACTTTCGGATCCCGATGCACTGATCTTCACGCGCGGAACGACTGAGTCGATCAATCTCGTGGCAACGGCGTGGGGTCGCGCGAATGTGAACGCGGGTGACGAAATCGTCATCACGGCGCTCGAGCATCACGCGAATTTCGTCCCATGGCAGCAGCTCGCAATCGAGAGACAAGCAAAGCTTCGCATCTGCGATCTTACACCGGATCATCGCATCGATCTGGATTGCCTGTCGTCACTGATAAGCGCAAAAACAAAGATCGTGGCGATCAATCACGTGTCGAACGCGCTCGGAACGATCAATCCGGTGGAAGAGATTGTTCATATCACGCGCGGCAAGTCGGATGCGATTGTCGTTTGCGATGGCGCGCAGGGAGTTCCGCATCTTCGCGTTGGATTCGACGATCTTGGTGTCGATTTCTATGCGTTCAGCGGACACAAGATGTGCGGCCCGATGGGAATTGGCGGGTTGATTGGTCGTCGCGAGATGCTCGATGCGATGCCGCCGTATCAGATGGGCGGCGACATGATCGAGTTCGTCTACGACGAATCGACGACGTGGAACGTTCTGCCGCACAAGTTCGAGGCAGGAACTCCAAATGCTGCGAATGCCGTTGGACTTGCAGCCGCCGCCGATTACCTCGACGGAATCGGAATGGACGAAGTTCTTAGCCACGAACGATCGCTCATGTCCGAAGCGCACCGCCGTCTAGCCGAGATTGAAGGCGTTCGGATTTACGGACCCGATCCGTCGATGAGAAGTGGAGTCGTGAGCTTTACGATTGGCGATGTTCATCCGCATGACCTTGCGACGATTCTCGATGGTGATGGCGTTTGCATTCGCGCTGGACATCACTGTGCGCAGCCATTGATGAGACGACTCGATGTTCCTGCGACTGCGCGTGCGTCGTTCTATGTCTACAACGATCAGGACGACATCGACGCGCTCGTCGACGGCGTTCACAAGGCAAAAGAGATCTTCGGTCATGCAGCCGTCTGATCGTTCCGCGCAGATCAGTGCGCTGTATCAGGAGATGATCCTCGATCACTACCGTCGTCCACGGAACAAAGGTGAGATCGAGAATCCTGATGAGACGATCGTGATGAAGAATCCGCTGTGCGGTGATGAGATCACGATCCAGGTTCGCTATGAAGGCGATCAGGTTGTCGATGTTGGATTCGTCGGACGCGGATGTTCCATCTCACAGGCGTCAGCGTCCATGATGACTCAGCTCATCAAGGGAAAGAACCGCGAAGAGATAGATGCACTTCGTACGCGCTTCCGCGACATGGTGATGGGGAACAAGTCCATTGCGTCAGACAGCTCGCTGGGATCGCTCCGAGCGCTGAGCGGGGTCTCGAAATTTCCCGCGCGGGTCAAATGTGCTCTGCTTGCCTGGAATGCTCTCGAAGAGGCACAGCGAAAACGCTGATCTGACTCTGGCAGATCCTGCGATGGCGGTGATCTTTCACGTCGCCAATGATCTGCGTTTCGTGTCCAAATGGCTGAGTTGCTCGAGCAACTCCGTAATTCGCTCGGCAACGCTTACTCAGTCGAGGCGGAGCTTGGCGGAGGCGGTATGGCGCGAGTTTTCCTCGCCGAGGAGATTGCGCTCCACCGCCGGGTAGTCATCAAGGTCTTACCGCCGGATGTGTCGAGCGCTGTCTCGATGGAGCGCTTCAAGCGCGAAGTTCTTCTCGCGGCACGGCTTCAACACCCGCATATCGTTCCGCTGTTTTCGGTGGGAGAGGTTGACGGCATGGCGTACTACACCATGCCGTACATCGAAGGCCAGTCGCTTAGAGTGCGTGTTGCCAACGGACCTCTTTCGCCCGGCGAAGCAATTGTCATCCTGCGTGATGTCGCCCGTGCGCTTGCATATGCCCACGAGAAAAACGTCGCGCATCGGGACATTAAGCCCGACAACATTCTCGTCGCTGGAACGTCCGCCGTCATAACGGACTTCGGCGTTGCGAAGGCCTTGAGCGAAGCTTCCGTCTCTGGCGATCTCACAACGGCCGGCGTTGCCCTGGGCACTCCCGCCTACATGGCACCCGAACAGGTCGCTGCCGATCCGGCGATAGACCTGCGCGCCGATATCTATTCGTTCGGTGTCACTGCATACGAGTTGTTGACGGGGGCAACACCGTTTGCGGGTGTGACAGGACGTGCAGCAATGGCGGCACATGTGCTCGAGGCGCCGAAGCCTGTCGATGCGGTCCGCGGCGAAATTCCCGCGGCACTCGCCGCGCTCGTGATGCGGTGTCTCGCCAAGGATCCCAATGACCGGCCTCAAACGGCATCGGCCATCGTCGCCGAGCTCGATTCCATCCCGAGCTCGGGTGCCGGGTCTCGGGAGCACAGCCGAAAGAAGACATCCGGCCCGCGTTTTTCTCATCGCTTCGCACTTGCTGCCGTCGTTGCCGTTGGGGCCATCACTATTCTCTTGTACTGGCGGAATCGCGAGACTCATTCGAGCATCGCGCCGATTGATTCCATTGCGGTCATTCCCTTCGAAAACTCCAGCGGCAGTGCTGCTCTCGCCTATCTCGAGGATGGAATCACTGATCAAGTTCGCGAGGTTCTCTCGTCAATCCCCGGCGTGACGGTCAAGGCGCGCAGCTCTTCCAGGCAGATGATGCATGCGGATGTTCACGAAATCGGGAAGAAGCTGAATGTGGCTGCCGTTCTTCAGGGCACCTTCGTTCAGACGAACGGCCGGTTACGGGTTACCGCAGAGCTCGTTGGGACTGCCGGCGACGTCTCTCTCTGGAGCGCGAATTTCGATCGCGAGCCGTCAAAGCTTGCTCTTATTCAGGACAGCATTGCTCGTGCAGTCACGGAAAGACTTGAGCGTCCCACGACTTCCGCGCCCGCGAAGGCGATGGAGCGCGCCGCACGCGGCACCTCGAACCCTGCCGCATACACCGCATTCCTGCGCGGCCGCTATCAAGCCGATCATATGGAATTTCCACAAGCGGCCGAGTCATTCCGTCAGGCAGTCGCGGCCGATCCGAAGTTCGCCAAGGCCTTTGGCTATCTCGCGATGACCTACACGAATGCGCAGGTTCTCGGCGTTGGCTCGCCTGACTCGTTGAACGCTTTGGCTGCGGCTACTGCTGCAAGAGCCCTTTCTCTCGATCCCAACGTTGCAGAAGCATATGCGGCGCAGGCTTTCGTTCTCATGGGGCGGCGAGTGATCGATGGACTTGTCTCGCTCGGCAAGGCTGCTGAGCTGGATCCGTTGAACGCGGATATTGTTTCCGCTTACGCGCTGACCCTCGCACAAGTCGGCAGAGTGAAGGAGGGCTTGGCATTCGCAGAGAAGGCACGCGCGCTCGATCCACTTTCTGCCAACACGAACGGAATCTATGGCGCAGTCATGGTGTGGGCGCGCCGCTATGATGAGGCAATAAGCTCCGCCAAGATCGCGCTCGTGATCGACCCCAACAACGTGCTTCTTCATCAGGGCGTGGGCTTCTTTTACACATACAAGAACGAGCCCGACAGTGCTGTCAAATATTTTGAAACCGCATTCCGGATCGATTCTACGCTGTTCAACGGAAGAGCGAATCTGGTATTTGCTGACGCTGTGAGAGGGCGATGGGAGGACGCACGCCACCAGCGCAACCTCCTGATCAGCGAGAAACGTGGGAACTCTCCCAACTATCAAATCGCAATAGCCGATATCGCATTTGGGCAATACGAGGAGGCGATAACAGCGCTCGAGCGCGCAGTAAAAGAACAGGAAGGGCTTGTTGGTATAGCGAGTCTCGCGTGCGAGCCGCTCTTCGACCCGCTAAAGTCAAATCCCAGATTCGTGCAGCTCGCGCGTCAGCAGGATCTGACTCTTTGTCCTGCGAGGTGGAAAGGCCTTCCTCCGGAGCGGCACTAAGCGATTCGGGTTAACACACGCCTGCGAGATTACGTGTTCTTGAGACGTATTATCTCGACGCTAATCGTCGCACCAGCGCATCGAGAAACGCGAGCCCATCGTAATACGATTTCGTCCTCAACTTCTCATCCCGCCCGTGTGCGTTTGTCTCACGAGGAAGCGAAAAGATTCCGCTCACTCCATAAGTCGGAATCCCCGCTGCGCGAAGGAAGCGACCATCGGTTGCGCCAGTCGACATCACGGGAATAACCGGAATATCTCCCCACATCTTTTTCGTCAGGTCCGATACGGCCGATAGTACGCCCGGCTTCACCGCCTCCGCCGACTTCGGGAAGAGCTCGCGAACGGGATCTCGGAAGGCGACTGAGATCGATGTATCGCCGATCACTCGCACCAGAGTCGCCATCGCCTCGTCGTCGCTCGACGTCGGCGCAATCCGGCAATTCACGTTTGCAGTGGCCGTCTGCGGAAGAGCATTGTCGGCATGACCACCGTTGAGCAGTGTTGCGACACAGGTCGTCCTCAGCGTCGACGCATACAACGGATCCGTCGAAAGCGTGGCAGCCGCGGCCGAGTCAGCGGGATTCGCGGCGATTGCGCGCATGGCCGCTGCCATCTCGGGCCGCCTTTCAACCTTTGCATTCGCTTCGAAATACGAGCGAGTCACGGGGTTTACTGCGACAGGAAAAGTGAAATGCGACAGCCGCACGAGCCCGTTGGCGAGTGAGTAGATCGCGTTGTCAGGGCGCGGGACGCTCGAGTGACCGCCAGGATTGTGCACGGTCAGCGTGAAATTTTCCGGCACCTTCTCTGCCGCCTGAATCGTGTTGAAGAGCGGACGAACGTTCATTCCCTCACCGTCGAGCACTCCGCCACCGCCCTCATTGATCGCGTACTCGGCGTCGATGAGATCACGATACTTTGCGATCAACAGCTCCACACCGTTCATCTCACCGCTTTCCTCGCCCGCAGTGAGCGCGAGAATCAGATCGCGGTCGGGCTTCCACCCTTGGGCTTTGTACTGAAGGAGATTGGCGACGAAAATCGAAGCCATCGCCTTGTCATCGGCGGAGCCGCGGCCGTAGAAAAACCCGTTCTCCTCGAAGAGAGTGAATGGATCCCTCGGCCAGTCGGACTTCAGGGCCTGGACGACGTCGATATGAGCAAGAAGGAGGAGCGGCTTCGCTTTCGACTTCCCGCTCCCCCGATAGCGCACAACGAGGTTGCCTCGAGTGGAGTCGTCCGGATGCAGGATGATCTTCACGTCTTCGGAAGGAAATCCGGCGTCGACAAATCGCTTCGCCATGGCGCGGGCAGCGCGTGTCGGTGAGCCAGCCACATCCGCCGTGTTTATGCCAACAAGCTCGGCGTAGATCTCGCGCGCCAGTTTCTCGCGTGGAGTGCTTGCCCTGCGCGGTGCCTGTGCCTCGACCAGTGACGCAGCAAGGACAATCGAAACCAGTGAGCCAAGGATTCCCTTCATAGACAACATTCTCTTTTTTTGTGGGTTACCGACCGCCTCGCGCAACAGCGGTCACCTGAATACAATACGATATGGTGTCGCGATGCGCAGTCAGGCGTTAGCCCGAACTGTTTTCATTGGGGCGATCGCGCTTGCTCCCGCCTTTGCCGGAGCACAGCAGAAGCGCGATTCTGTCGAAGCGCGGAGGAAAGCCACCGGCGCTCAAGCACGATTCGAGATGGTACGCCGATCCAATCTCCCGCTCGCTTACGCCGGATCAGGCGGACAGTGCGATGCGCACATCGGTCGGTTCTGCCAATGGAACAACGACGAAGACACGATTGAAGCAAAGCAGCCACGTGTGATCAAGCGCGCACGTGAAGCGCTTGTCGCATCACTCGATTCACAGGCAAAGAGATCGCCGCGCGATGGTTGGATTACCGGACAACGCGTCCGATATCTCATCGAAGCGCGCAACGACACCGCGGCACTTCGCGTTGCAAAGGAATGTCAGGCAGCCGAATGGTGGTGCGCCGCACTCGAAGGACTCGCGCTTCATGAGAACGGAGAAGGTGTCGCAGCCGACAGCGCATTCGCACACGCACTCCGAATGATGCCAGCCAGCGAGCGATGCAGATGGACCGACATGACACCGCTGCTCGATCCCGCGCTTCGCAGCCGATTCAAGAAAGTAGGATGCGGCAAGAACGAGAAAGTCGCCGAGAGATTGTGGTGGCTCGCAGATCCGTTCTGGTCACTCGAAGGAAATGAGCGGCGCAACGAGCACTATGCGCGTCACACCATGGCCAGGATCGAAGAGCCCGCGCGCAACACATTCAACCTTTCTTGGTCGAACGACCTGCGTGAGATGATCGTTCGCTACGGATGGTCCAGGTACTGGACTCGCGGCCCTGGCACATATGCCGAGCCGCAGAATGGCGCGATCTCCGGACATGAAGCGACGCCGAACTATCACTTCGTTCCAGTCTCGCTCAGCGTCGACACGACTCCGCAAGTGAAGTTCGATATCGACCTTGGACCATCTGCTGAGCGTTACTCGCCAGTGATGGCACGACGCATATTCGAGATCGAGCCGCAGGTTGCAACATTCCGCCGCGGCGATTCGACAAGAGTCGTCGTTGCATACGATGTGGGCGTTCGGAAAGAGCTCGATTCGATCAGCGTGAATGGCGCGCTCGCACTCGCTCATGATGAAATCAGTCCACCGGTACTGTCGACAGATAGCGCAGGACGAAAGGGAGCGCTGAGCGCACTTGTCGACTCGAAGCCCCACGTCATGAGTCTCGAGGTGATCGATTCCTCGAATCGTCGCGCAGCTGCGTGGAAGCGATCGGTGCTCAGTCTTCGACCTAGAAGGCCGGAAGAAATCGCGCTTTCAGATCCACTTCTATTCGAAGCAACCGATTCAGCAGTCGGAGATCTCGAAACCGCAATGAAATACGCACTGGGCAGCAACACAGTGCATCGCGGGAAAGTCGGTATCTACTGGGAGACGTACGGTCTCTCACAAAGCGACAGCACGCAGCCGGTGTCGCTGACGCTCACGCGCGTTCAGGTTGGCGCGCTGCGCCGACTCGGCGAATCGATCGGGCTCGCATCGCGGATGAGTCCTCTCAGGATCCAGTGGAATCAGGTGAACGGCAGCACGATCGCCTATCGCGCGGTGGTGCTCGACCTCGCACTCATTCCCGCGGGAAAGTACGAGCTGACGATTCAGACGAGCTCAGCTGTCACTACGCGAACCATCGAAGTTCGCTAGCCGGAACTACTGAAAGCGACTCTTGAGCTTGAGGAACTGCTTCTCGTAGAGATGCCAGCTTAACAACGCGAGCAACGTCGTAGCGGCAAGCGATACCAGAGAGAATTGAATCGCCGCGAGAATGTGGCCGCTCCCGTTGCGGGCAACACCAGCGATTGTAAAGCCCGTTGCCTCGAACGCCACCACCACCGGAAGGTGCAGCACATACATCGCGTAACTGTACTTTCCAAAGAACCGAAGGATGCGGCTTCTCAGGAGGCGACCGTAACGTCGCAGCCGGTATCGGGGATCGAGACTCATAATCAGCGCCGCACCTGCGATCAGCGCGAGCATTGGAAATCCAAGTGTCTGCATCGAAAACTCCGACCCACGCATTCTTAGATCCGGAAGATTGATCGCGGCGAGTACTGCGATCGCGACGAGCATCACCTTGAGCGCGATGTTCTCGAGTAATCGACGAAGCGAGGCATCTCTGATTGCGACTGCAAGCCATGCACCGACAGCGAGAGTCCCCATCCGCGCAGGAGTCAGAACATAAGCAGCGGTTGTCGGAAAGTCCGCGCCCAGCAGCCAGAGTCTTACGCAGAACCCGGCGGCGAAAAGGAATACGCACACAGTGCGCAGTGATCGCTTCGAGACCAGAAGGACAACCGCGGGCCACACCAGGTAGAACTGTTCTTCGATCGCCAGTGTCCAGAAGTGATTGAGCCCGTGCGGAACCGTGACGCCTTTGATCAGGCTCAGGTAATTCGACGTGTATGTCCAGAACCATGGCTGAGTTTCACTTCCGGCGCGAAACGGACCGTGTGGATCCAGCGTGAAGATTCGGGGCGCCAGGATGAACCAGATAAACAGGAAGGCGTAGTACAGCGGAAATATCCGCAGTGCGCGGCGCGCGTAGAAATTCCGGAAGTAGCCTTCCTTCCCTTTGGCATCGAGAAGTATTCCGGTAATGAGAAAACCGGAAAGGACAAAGAACAGATCGACGCCAGCCCAGCCATTTTCGATGAATGTGTACACCGCGCTTTCGACAGCGCCATTGGTGCTCGCGCCAAGCCAGAAGTGGTTGAGCATCACCATCAGAATGGCAATGCCACGCAATCCGTCGAGCTCAGGGATGTGCTGTTGACGCGGATGAGGAAGGGAATCCTGCGTGGCCCGTATCGTTGCGGCCGGGCCTTTCCGAAGACTCTTCTTTGGTTCAGCGAGGCGTGGCGCAGCCTCAGCGGTATTACTTCTGATTCGATCGTCCCATGATTAGTGCCCGAATCATAACCTCTCGGGATGCCAACGGTTAAGGAGCGCCGACAACATCACTCCGGTCACCAGTCCAATAGCGTAACCGTAAGGAAGTCCCGCAGCCATGAGTCCGACAATCACGACGAGCAGCAACGACTGAGAGTCCGATGCCTGATCTCGAATCATCGACATCAGTGCAGCCGCCTCGAAAAACAAGAGTACTCCAAGAATCGGCAGTGGAAATACCTGAACCACCTGCTGGAATCCCGCCGAGAAAAACAATCCGATGACAAAAAATATTGACCCGTAGATGATGATCGATCCGCCAGTGCGCGCACCGAAAGTGTAATGCCCGACAAGTCCTCCCGATCCATGACACGTTGGCACTCCGCCAAACCATGGATTGATGAGATTCATCACCGCGTACGTGAGGCTCAATTTCCTCACAGTGATCTCTTTTCCAGGAAACAAATCCTCTGCAACCTGTTTCGTTGCAAGAATCGAATTGCCGAGCGACAACGGAATCTGAGGAAGCGCTAACAGAAGAAATCCATTCGTGATGTCAGCGACACTCACCGTGCGAAACTCCGGCAAACTGAACCCGATCGCATTCGTGAAATCAGATCGAGTCAGCTTGTACACAAGCGCGTAGATCACCCCGATCACGATCACCGGAATCGCTGGAGGAAAGCGGCGATTGCCGAACAACGCAATCACGACCACGAATGCCACGCCGGCGAGCAAATACCCGCGGACACCGTCGGACTGCACGTAATCCTTGAGCGCGAGCATCGCGAGCTGGATTCCCAGTCCCAGCTGCAATCCGCGCACAACAGATTTCGGGACGACTTGCGCAATCCACGTGATCGCGCCGGTCAATGTGAGAATGAGCATCACGATGCCGATCGCGAGTCCGCCACCGTACAGAACTTCCGGCGCGATCTTTTGCGCAATCACGATGACGGCAACCGCTTTCAAAGGCTGAACCGGCATCGGCATCCGGTATCGGATCGCGGTGAACCACTGCATCAGCCCGAACATCACCAGGACGCTGGCGCTGTGCAGTCCCGCGGCGAGAATCATCCCGACGACAAGCGGCAAGTCCGTACCGATGTCGCCAAAGGCGCCCGCCAGCTCGTTACGGTCGAACCGAATTCCGCCTTTGGCTGTCGTCACATCTATATTGTACGACTGCCTTACCGGTACCCGGTACCGCCTTTCTGGTTGTTCCGGTACCCGGTACCGCCTTTCTGGTTGTTCCGGTACCCGGTACCGCCTTTCTGGTTGTTCCGGTACCCGGTACCGCCTTTCTGGTTGTTTTCATATATGACTGACTTCGCAATCGAGATCGACAACGCGGTCAAGCGGTACGCCGAGCACGTCGCTGTGCGCGACTTGTCGCTGCGTGTTCCGACGGGTTCTGTCTACGGTCTTCTGGGACCGAACGGAGCCGGCAAGACCACGACAATCCGCATGATCCTCAACATCATCGCGCCCGACTCGGGCTCGATCCGCATACTCGGCCACAAATCAACCGACGAATCGATTACGGATCGCATCGGTTATCTCCCCGAAGAGCGCGGACTCTACCGCAAGATGCAGGTCCGTCGCGTCCTACGTTTTCTTGCCGAGCTCAAGGGACTCACGAAAAAAGAAGCCGACAGCCGCATCGACTCATGGCTCGAGCGATTCGATCTCAAGACCGCCGAGAAAGACTGGGGACTCGCGAAGATCGACGAGCTCTCACGCGGAATGCAGCAGAAAGTCCAGTTCATTGGCACTCTGCTTCACGAACCCGACCTCGTGATTCTTGACGAGCCATTCTCCGGACTGGATCCCATCAATGCGCAGGCGCTCAAGGACACGATCATCGACCTCAAGCGCAAGGGAAAAACCGTCATCTTCTCGACGCACGTGATGGACAACGCTGAGCGCATCTGCGATTCAGTGTGCATCATCGCGCGCGGCGAGAAGGTTCTCGATGGCCCGATAAGCGACATCAAGGAATCGCATGGCAAGCGCAACATCGCGCTCGCACTTGGCGGAGCTCCGACAACCGCTGTCTCAGCAGTTCTTTCCGACCGCTCGCTTGTAAGTCGCGTCGACGATTCAAATCGTTATTTCGAGGTCGAGCTCACTGACGGTGCGAATCCGCAGACTCTGCTTCACCGGATTGTCGACACCGGCGCAACAGTGAACAGGTTTGAGATCGTTCGTCCATCGCTGCATCAGATCTTCCTCGAGAGAGTTGGAGCAGCGGGAATCGAACCGGGGATGTCAGGCCATGGCTAAGCTCTGGGCGATTGTAAAGCGCGAGTACCTCGAGCGCGTGCGCACGCGCTGGTTCATTTTCGCGACCATCTTCGGACCCATTTTCTTCGGGGCGATGATCATCATTCCCGCCGTGATGGCGAAGCGCTCCAAGTCGACTATGGAATTCAGCAACACCAGAATTCTCGACGCGACCACAACCGGAATCGGAAACCGCGTTGCCGAAACAATGAATCGCGGGCGTGCGCCAGGTGCGGCCTCCCCCGAGGTGATTCTCGTGAAGCCGAGCGAACTCTCGCAGGCAGAAAGCACTGCAACAAAAGACGTGATAGCCAAGCGGATCTCGGGCTATCTCATCACCGACGAGAGTACGCTTCGCGGTGAAGAGCTGCGCTACGCGGGACGCAATGCAACCTCGATCGGTGACATGGAGCGCGTGAGGTCGACAGTAAAAGAAGCGATTCTCGCACAGCGACTGGAAAACGCGGGAATCGATTCGAGCAAGGTGAAGGACATGACCTTGATTCCGCTCAAGCTGAATCCGGAGCGCATCACCGACAAAGGACGCGGCGGATCAGGAACCATCAGCATCATCTTCGCGGGAGCGATCGCGTTCCTGCTGTACATGACGATTGTGCTCTACGGGCAGAACGTTCTGCGTGGCGTGCTCGAGGAGAAGACAACTCGCGTTGCAGAGGTTGTGGTGTCGAGCGTATCGCCGGAGACTCTGCTGGCCGGAAAAATTCTGGGGGTCGGTGCAGTGGGACTCACGCAGCAGATTCTCTGGGTGATCACCACGGTGCTGATGTTCAAGCTTCGGCAGCCGATTCTTCAGAAGTTCGGCGTTTCTACCATGCCGTTCGCGCTTCCCGAAATTTCAATCGGTCTGGCCCTGCTTCTTCTTCTCTTCTTCGTGCTCGGCTTCACGTTCTATTCGGCGCTCTATGCCGCGGTTGGCTCGTCTGTAAATACGGAGCAGGAAGCACAGCAGGCTGTTCAGCCAATGCTGATTCTGCTGGTAGCTACGGCAATTTTTATCAATCCGATACTAATTAACCCGACCTCGACGCTGGCGACAGTGATGTCGCTGCTTCCCTTCTCTGCGCCGATCATCATGCCGCTCAGGCTCGCGCTGGGCAGCGTTCCATGGTACGAGCTCGTAATCTCGCTCGTCGGCGTTTTCCTCGCGTGCCTCGGCGCTACGTGGCTTGCGGCGCGGATTTACCGGGTCGGACTGCTCATGTACGGAAAGCGACCCACTCTTAGAGAGATGGGCCGCTGGATTTCGTATTCTCGTTAACTGCTTACTACGTCGGAGAATGAAATGAAGCGAGTCACTGGCATTGGCGGGATCTTTTTCAAAGCCAAGGATCCAGCTGCGCTGGGCGCGTGGTACAAGGAACATCTCGGCATCGATGTCCAGTCCTGGGGCGGTGCTTCGTTCGACTGGACTGACGCCGACGGAAAGCCAACGGGTGGAACCACCGCCTGGTTGGTTGCGCCGGAGAATACGAAGCAATTTGAGCCGAGCAACGCGTCGTTCATGGTGAACTATCGCGTTGAGGATGTTCACGCTTTAGTGGCGGCGCTCAAGGCAGAAGGCTGCAACGTACTCGAGAAGATCGATGACTCCGAGTACGGTAAGTTTGCCTGGGTCATCGATCCTGAGGGAAACAAAGTCGAGCTGTGGCAGCCTCCTGCCGGTCAGTAATTAGACCGTTGCCTGAGCAGACATAGGAGTTTCGCAGTAGCGATCGAAGGCTCCAACCAGATCCTCTGCAATCTCTCCGGCTGAGCGACCTTCGATCTGATGGCGCTCGAGCATGAATACGAGCTTTCCATCCTTCAAGAGACCAATCTGCGGTGAAGAAGGTGGATAGCCGGTGAAGTAGGAGCGCGCGCGCTGCGTTGCGGAAATATCCTGGCCCGCAAAAACCGTCGTCAGTGAATCAGGCTTCGCTGTGTGCTGCAGCGCCTTCGCGACTGCAGGGCGCGCATTGCGCGCGGCGCATCCGCAGATCGAGTTCACTACCACCAGCGTCGTTCCCTTTGAATCCTTGAGCTTCGCGTCCACTTCTTCCGGTGTCCGCATCTCTTCAACGCCAAGCTGAACCAGCTCCTGCCGCATCGGCGTTACAAATCTCTCGTCGTACATCATCAACCCCGCTTGTTGTCGTGTTTCCTGCGTTCTCCGAATAATAAGGGATCGAAGTCCTGCGTCCTATTCTGCCGCCGCTCGATGATCCCTTCGCCAGGAATGCCTGCGCGAACCGTGCCTTCGCTCCAGGCCTGATGCTCTTTGCGCAGAATCACGTATCGAACCCATTTCACGATCAGGGCGAGAAGCCCAGCGAACAGGGAGATCACGACAACTCTCCAGATGACCGTGCTTATGGCCATTCCGGGCCAGTCGTGAAAATGCGCAGCTCCGCTCGAGCCAAGTGGCTCGCGTCCGGCCCAGATGAGGAGGATGCTGATGAACATCTCTCCGATTCCTTCGGCTGCGGCGAACGCGGGTGCACGCCATCGCCAGTCGCGAAGTGGAAAGCGACTGAGATGCAGCGTCGCCATAAGCAGGAGAAAGAGCGCGCCAATTGTGAGCGCTATCGCCGCATTCGTTGGAGTAGTAGCGCGGCTCAGCACCATCATGCGATAGAGTCTCGCGATGACACCTGTAATGAATGCCATTTCGAGAATCGAGCGTGCGAGTCGTGAGAATGCTGCCGGCTCGCGCACGCGAATCGCACCTGAAAGACGTTGTCTCAACCGCTCGCTGTTCTGGCTCGCGATGAAGTCACGCATATCTGAATCTATGGTTATTCCTCATTAGACGCGCTTAACGCCTCGAGAGTTACCTCTTGTAACGCCGAATAGTCGTTAGGATTGCCATGCACAATAGACTCTGGATTGCCGGCATTCTCGCGGCCACGCCGATACTGGCGCTGAGCCCGGCTGCATTCCCGGCTTCACACGATGCAGGGTGTGTACGAACGGTTGCGGGCGCTAAGTACAATCAGCGCCTCTTCACGTCGCTGATGCGTCGCAAGGATCGGATCGCTGATCGTATGCTCAGGACTTACAACGTGTCTCGAGTTTCGAGGCGTGACGTAAAGCCTGTCACTGATCCTGTCGTATGTGAGCGCGCAGCGATGGCGTACGGACGTGTGCTGAACGATCACTCAAATGATCGCAAGGTTCACATCCTGCGCGTTGGCGACCGGTACATCGTGATGGATCCGTCGTATCAGCCGGATGACTATCATCGCGCCGTAACGTTCGATTCGACGTTTACAAAGCCATTGGCGTTCATCGCCGAATAGAGCTTTGTGAAGCTGACCCGGTCGGTTACGGGAAGGCGAGTTTTGGGTTTACGGTTTCGAGTTATCGGTTTCCGGTTTCACTGGAAACTCGGCACTCATGACTGGTAACTCAGAACCCGCCTCCCATAACCGTGCGGGTTCAGGCAGTCACTTGATCCGATGTCCGATGCGACCCCATCGAATATCGGTAATGAACGGCAGCGGCTTGTCTGAATCGTCAGCGTTGTACGCGTAGTACACGAACATCGGCTGACCGCGGATGTTCTCGCGCGGGACAAAGCTCCAGTAGCGACTGTCCTTCGAGTTGTAGCGCGAGTCGCCCATCATGAAGAAATGACCTGGTGGCACAACGATCGGGCCCCAGTTGTCATGCGTCGGCTGCTCGGGAGCTGGACCGAATCGCGATTGCTTGAGTGCCGCGTACTTCTGCCAGTCGAACAGCGGATCGATTGAATCGAAGATCTGCGCCGTATCGGGCGCAGGGAAATTCCACATCGACTTTGCGCCATTCTGATAGAGCACGCCCTTTCGCATCATGAGCGTGTCGCCCGGCTCACCGACGAGTCGCTTTACGAGAGTTGGATTGGGATCCAGCGGCTGATCCGATTGCGGCGGCGATCTGAACACGACCACATCGCCGCGGCGCGGCTCACGGAATCCGGGAAGATGACTGTTCGTGAAGGGAATGTGCGGGCCATACACCAGCTTGTTGACGAAAAGCCAGTCGCCAACGAGAAGCGTGGGAATCATGCTCCCCGACGGAATGCGGTACGCTTCGATGATGAATGTGCGCAGAAAGATGAAGAATAGAAGAGCGCTCAAGAGCGCTTTGAAATTCTCCCAGAACCTGCGTAGAGCGGACTTTTGCGCAAAAGGGCGCGCCCCTTGAGCGCGCCCTTTGCCCGATGCGACAGCCAATTGGTTACTTGAGGTGCTTGTTGACGAGTCGTGTCATCTCGAACATGGAAACCTGCTTGCTTCCGCCGAACACGGGGCGGAGGTTGTCATCAGCGTTGATCATGCGACGGTTCTTCGAATCCTGAAGTCCCTTACGCTTGATGTAGTTCCACAGTTTCTTCGTGACTTCGGTGCGCGGCATCGGATTCGTTCCGACAACGGCGCCAAGCTGAGCGCTCGGGGTCATCGGCTTCATGAAGGCGGCGCTCGGAGTGCGCTTCGACGCGCTCTTCTTCTTTCCGGAGCTCTTCTTCGCGCTGGACTTCTTCGCAGACGACTTCTTACCAGCTGACTTCTTTTTCGATGCGCTCTTCTTCTTGGTTGCCATCGCTTCTCCTGGGTAATTGATCGGGCGGCCGAAATTTTACACCGACGCGCTCTCGCGTCACGCACGGCAAAGTATAGTCGCTACTCGCAATTGCAAGAGGGAAAAGCACACTTTTTCATAGGAGAAAATCATCATGACTGAAGCAGCTCCATCATCTTCACGTCGTATGGATCGGGTGTCGGGTCGTCATCCGCGATGTCATAGTTCTTCTGCGGCGTCTCGAGAATGAGCGGAATATCCTTCGACCTTTGATCCTTGAGGAGCCACCTGAAAGTCTCCACTCCAATCTGTCCGTCCCCTATGAGAACGTGCCGATCCTTGTTCGATCCGAGGTCATCCGCACTGTCGTTCAGATGGAAAAATGACGGCGGTTCTCCTGTCTTTTCCTCGAAGTCATCGAGTATCGCGGTGAAGAGCTCCCTCGACGAATTGATCTCGTATCCCGAGCAGTAAAGATGACAAGTGTCCAGGCCGTAGCCTGTTCTCTCTCTTAACGATTTTGGTACATAAGAGAGTATCTCCGCGATTTCGTCCGCGGTTTTTCCCATGGTGCGGCCTGCACCAGCAGTATTCTCGATGAGCAGTCTGGTTTCCGAATCGACTGCTTTCAAAGCGTCCGTAATTGCCTTTGCAATTCTTTTTGCAGATGCCGACCTGTCGCTCTCTCCTGCAGAGCCGGAATGAAAGCACACGCATCCGACTCCGAGCGCACTCGATCTTTCGAGCTCCTTCATCAGTCCGCCCGCCGCGCGCACGTACTTCTCATCGTCCGGTGTCGCGACGCTCAGCACGTACGCAGCATGCACGACGACATTCTGCGGCTTGATCTTCGTCTCGGCCAGCGCTGACTTGAATCGTTCGACGCGCTCAGGCTTTATCGAGATCTTGTCGCCGTAGTATTTCGGGATTGCCGTGAAGAGCTGCATCGCGGTCATTCCTGCGTTGCCCGCGCGCTTCACGGCCATGTGAATCCCGCCGTTGTTGATTGTGTGTGCGCCGAGGTAGCGAGCCATTTGCTTAGCGGAATTTCACTCCAACGGAAAGCGTGGCAAACGATCTCGATCCCCCATCGGCATTGTTTCGGGAGATCCGGTGGTAGCGGCCTTCCAGGAACGTTCGGATTCCAGTAAATGGCGCTGTGATTCCGAATCCAATTGTGACACCGGGATGATTTTCGGAACTTGTTTCCGGAAAAGTCTGGCATTCGCCGGTGCAGCTGAAATCGAAGTCGAGGTGATAGTAGCCGAGGCCGGCGAAGAGGTATGGCGACGTTGAATTGTCCCCGGGATAAGCCGCCGAGTCTGGTCCCATGTTCACGAGAGCGGTGAGCGTTCCGTATGAGATCTTTGGCGACGAGTGAACCGTGGCTGATCCGCCTGTAGCGAGATCTACCGGAATGTGCTTCTGTCCAAACTTGGTGAACGTGCCGTCCAGGCGGCCATCGAGAATTCCGTACACTCTCATCTTGAACAGTCCACCGGCATGCCATCCCTCACCGGACGTCTCCTGCAAGTCGCCGATTGGATGAGAATATCCACCAAAAACTCCCACCGTGGGTCGGCCAGGTCCGGGTATTTGCGCCTGTGCGCTCAGTGACAATGCGGCAACCAGTGCGAATGCGAATGACAGACGTGCGTGATTCATTGTGATCCTGTTCAGAGGTTATTTCCAGAATCCTGCGCGATAGAATGGTCGAGTAGCACTCATTTCAGGATTGGGTGAGTACTCGCTCCACCACAGACGAATCGAATCGCCAGCAACGCGAACAACAGGCTGCCTTGCCCTTCCGTTTTCGCTCGACGCGATCGACCGGCTCTCGAAAATGTGTCCCATCGAGCGCGACAATGCGACGCCCACCAGCGGCTGCGATGCATTCGGGTCCTCGTACGCGACTGCAACTTTGTCTCCTGACGAAGCGACGCTCACCCTCGAAGGATTCCTGCCAAACACGATTGGAACCGGCGAATGGAATGTCGCCGCTTTGTCCATCGAGTGTGCGAAGAAAATTCCGGGGCCGTTGTTCGGCTCGGAGAAATATGCAATGTGTACATAGCCGCTTGCGGAGTCGGCTGCGATCGCGGGTGCCGGCCGTCCGCATCCTCGCACTCCATGGTCGGTCGTATCGGCGGCAATTTTTGCTGCCCACGTTTTGCCATCGTTACGGCGTGAAGTCATCAGTGTCACGCTCGAATCGGGATTCGATTCCCACCATACTGCGTACTCTTCACTCCCCGTCTTTGCGATTCTCAGCGAGGCCGGACAGGCTGTGCGAAAGGGTTCTGACTGAAGCATGCTCGGATATTCGTTGGGCGTTTGCGGACCATTCGAATAGACTATCTCCCCCCATTTGACTGTGGGTTTTCCGCTGCAGCCCATGAGGACCACCAGGAGTGTGGCGCGCGTTCGCATCCGGTAAAGTTAAACGACAGTCATTGCGCACTTCGAAGTGCGCAATTCAGTTCTCGTTCCTGTATCTTTCAATAAGGTATTCAGCATTCGAGAGAACCATGACCGCTACAATTCGCCCGCCCGCTCCGGAGAAAAAAGCCGAGCGTGCCGCCCCGACAGAATCGAAGACTCGGGCACCGAGCGTGATCTCCGGCTTCAACGGAAACAGACGAGTTCCTCCGCCGGTAAACGAGCCAGTGAAGAGCTACGCTCCAGGCTCACCCGAGCGAGCCTCCCTTAAATCAAGACTGAAGGAAATGTCGAACGAAAAGATCGACATTCCGATCATCATCGGCGGAAAGGAAATCAGGAATGGTGAGACCGCACAGTCGGTGATGCCGCACAATCACAGGCATGTTCTGGCCGACTGGCACAAGGCGACATCAGCCGATGTCGACAAGGCAATTGCAGCTTCGCGCGATGCAAGAAAGGACTGGATGAACTGGTCATGGGAAGATCGTGCCTCAGTCTTTCTTAAAGCTGCTGAGCTCCTCACGACAACGTGGCGCGCGACGATCAACTCCGCGACAATGCTCGGCCAGTCGAAAACGGCTTTCCAGGCTGAGATCGATTCCGCATGCGAGCTGATCGACTTCTGGCGATTCAATCCGCACTATGCGCAGGAGCTGTACGACGAGCAGCCGCTCTCCGATCACACGATGTGGAATCAGCTCGACTACCGCGGACTCGAAGGATTCGTCTACGCGGTAACGCCGTTCAACTTCACGTCGATCGCTGGAAATCTTCCGACTGCTCCCGCACTGATGGGATGCAGCGTCATCTGGAAGCCCGCGTCGAGCGCGATGCTCTCGGCGTACTATCTCATGAAGCTGCTCGAGGAAGCTGGGCTTCCTCCTGGTGTGATCAACTTCGTACCGGGCGATGCAGCGATGATTTCGGACAAGCTGCTCTCGCATCCTGATCTCGCTGGTGTGCATTTCACAGGATCGACCGGTGTCTTCAACTCCATGTGGAAGACAATCGGCGCGAGCATGTCGAACTATCGATCGTATCCGAGAATTGTCGGCGAAACTGGTGGAAAGGATTTCATCGTCGCGCATTCATCGGCCGATCCGACTGCTCTCTCAGTCGCGATAGCCAGAGGCGGATTCGAGTACCAGGGTCAAAAATGCTCGGCGGCATCGCGCATCTACGTTCCTGAATCGATCTGGCCGGAAGTGCGCGATCGCACCGTTGCGATCATGCAGGAGATCAAGATGGGCGATCCTGCTGACTTCAGAAACTTCATGGGCGCCGTGATCGACAAGCGTGCTTTCGAGAAGATTGGCGAGTACGTGACGCACGGTCGCTCGAATGCGAAGATCATTCAGGGCGGCGGCGTGAAAGGCGAAGAAGGTTACTTCATCGAGCCGACCCTGGTCGAGACTCACGATGCCGGATACAAACTTCTTTGCGAGGAAATCTTTGGACCGGTTGTAACTGCTCACGTATACCCCGATGCGAAGTACGTTGAGACACTCGAGACAGTCGATCAGACTTCTCCGTATGCATTGACTGGCGCGATCTTCGCGCGCGATCGTGCGGCGGTGAGAACGGCAGCTGTCGCTCTAAGAAATGCCGCAGGCAATTTCTACATCAACGACAAGCCGACCGGCGCGGTCGTCGGTCAGCAGCCATTTGGTGGTGCGAGAGGATCCGGTACGAACGACAAAGCGGGGTCGAAGCTCAACCTCACCCGCTGGGTGAGCGCGAGAAACATCAAGGAGACTTTCTCGCCGCCGCTGGACTATCGGTATCCATTCATGGCTGAGGAGTAAGCTCTTCAGCTCCGATAGAGGTCTCAGCTCCTCTATCGTCATTGCCGCCGCGCTGCTTGCTGTCGCGGCGGTAACTGTACTTGCGTTGTGGATCGTAAACAGCAACGCGATCGACATAATCGGTGAAGACATGAACGTCCTCTTCACCGTTCAACAGATCCTGATGGGTCACACCATCTATAATGATCCAGGAGCGGCGCCATACGCGATTACGCAGTATGCGCCGCTCTACTATTACGCGGCCGCGCTTCCGCTGCTGCTCGGGAAGGTCCGCGCCGGCGAGGTTCTGACAGTTGCAGCGGTAGCGCGCGGTGTGTCGCTGACGATCGCAGCACTGCTTGCATTCACTTGCGCACGATTCATCCGTCGACGACTCGATGCACCGAGCACCGTCACGTTCGTTGCCGTCGCGTTCATCATCTGCGGAACAGCGAACTGGTACTTCGCAGTGCGGCCGGATGGCCTCTCGACGCTGTTCACTATGCTGTCGTTCTATTTCGTCAGTCGTGACGAGTCCGGAAGAGCGACACTTACCGCGGCCGCCGTATGCGCGGTAGCTGCGATTTTCGCAAAACAGACGGGAGTTTTCGCAGTTGCAGTCGTCATCCTTTTTCTTTTCTTGCGCGGTCGACGGAAAGACCTTGGTTTCACACTGCTCATGATGGCGCTGACCTTACTTGTCGGCGTAACACTCATGTCGCTGACTGGTCCCGCGATAAAAGCCAACATCGTCGACGGAATCAACAATGGCATTGCGTGGCGTCCTGCGCTGATGCTCGCGTACAGACCAGCTTTTTATTGGTTCGCTCCGGTGTTCGCATTGGCATTCGCCGCGCTGCCCCGGCTTTTTCGAGAGAGCGAGTCACCTCCCTCACAGCTCATCGCGATTGCGATTGTCATCTCATTCATCATGAGCGTCGTCGCAGCGCTCAAGCGAGGCTCAGCTGAGAACTATTTCAACGAGCTGCTGATCCTTTGCGTGTTCGCGTTTATCGCGGCGTACGTTCAACCTGTGAGACAGAATCGTCTCTCGATCGACAGGCTCGTTTTCAACGCCTTCCAGGTTTACGTCGCGTCCGTTCTGCTGATACGCGCAGGACACCAGGTTTACGTGACGTACCTCTACCATAGAAGCAGCCCCGAAACACGACTGACTTCCCAGATTCCTGCCGTCGACTACGTTCGTCGAAATATCGAACCTGGCCGTTATGCAATTGGATTTGCGGTAGGACTGTCGAACGCGCTTCCGGAGCAGATGATCCTGCCGGAAAAGGCTCTTGCTGACGCGGCGCAGAAACGGAAGCTGGTTGAATACTCCAGGTTTGAGAGGGAGGTGAAGTCTGGCAAAGTGCAGTACGTCATTACGCGTAATGGCGAACCGCTGCGTCCGTTCCTCAACGTAAGTCTTGACCGATTCAAGCCTGTCAGACAGTTCAGCTACTACACGGTCTACGAGCTGAATTAAGGCCTACTGTCCCTTCTTTCTCAGCAGGAAATCGCCGAGCACAAGAACGTCGAGCCCGTTGTCATAGAAGCAGCGCATTGCTTCGCGCGGGTGATTCACAATCGGCTCGCCCATGACGTTGAACGAAGTGTTCAACACGAGCGCTTCGCCCGTTCTCTTCTCGAACTCGCTGATGAGATCGTGAAACCGTGGATGGATCTGCTTGTTAACTGTCTGCGGTCTCAGCGTATCGTCAGCATGAACTACTGCCGGCACACGATCCCGTTTCTCAGGCTTGCACGTGAATGACGTAATCATGAAGAACTCATCGCGTGCATTCTCCAGATACTCTTCCTTTCTCTCCCACAACAGCGATGGACAGAATGGCCTGAACGCCTCGCGAAACTTTACGCGCGCGTTGATGATGTCCTTGTTCTCCGGTTTGTTGGCACTCATCAGAATCGATCGCGCGCCGAGCGCACGCGGACCGCTTTCCATTCTTCCCTGGAACCAGCCGACAATCTTGTCCTGAGCAAGCGCTTCAGCCGCAACCTCTGCAGGATTTTCGATTCGCTCGTACTCGAGCTGACGCAGCTCTAAAGCAGAATGAATTTCGTCGCTCGAGTACTCGGGTCCCCAGTACAAATCCTGAATGGGATAGATCGGCGAATTGGGATTCGCATCGAAGTAAGCCTGCAATGCAGCGCCCACTGCGATCCCTGAATCTCCGGGATTCGGATACGTGTGATGATTGTCGATCTTCCCTGATTCCCACAGCCGCTGATTCAGCTTCACGTTGAGCATCACGCCACCCGATGCCGAGAGATTGCGCGTGTTCTCCCGCTCCATCCACGGATAGATGATGTTCTTGCATTGCTCTTCCAGCACCCGCTGCGCCTCGGCAGCAATGTGCTCGGCACCATATCGCTTCACGAGCTCGCGAATATCCCGCGACTCCTCGAAGTGATACTGAATCGCACCGTTCTCATTCCAGAATCCAACGCGACCGAAGTCGTGATGCTCCTTTACTGATCCGTTCTCGAACTTGGGATGGAACTTGTCGAGCACGCCCTGACATTTCGTGTAATCGCCGTAGGGCGCAAGCCCCATCGTCTTCCCTTCACCATCGCCGTGCCACCAGCCGAGTGCTTCGGTAACGTTCGAGTAGAACCATCCGATCGATGCTGTGTTTGGAAATGATTCGAGCCGCTCGATCTTTCCATTCTCGCCGCGCCAGATCCCGACTGACACTCCGTCACCGACACCGTCGATCGTGACGATGAGCTGCTTGTCGCGTGTGCCGCTCGTGTAGTACGCCGATGCAGCGTGCGCCTTGTGATGTTCAACGTGAACGACTTCAGTTTTTGGATTCGCCGGAAAGTTCCTGATGTAGAGGGGCGGAGTCTCATACGCGCGGCCGAGCCATCGGCGAACATTTGACATCACTTCCGATCGGCGACCCGGCTTCTCTGCCTTTGCTCCCTTCAGATCGAAAAGAAAGTTGAGCTCGGGTGCGACACCCGCCGCCGGAATCGCGATGATGTCGATGTCGTTCATCGTGAGATTCTGCGACTTGAGGCAATACTCGATCGAATTGATCGGAAGCTTAGAGTAGTGCTTGATGCGGACGAATCGCTCTTCGGCGACGTCGGCTACAATGCGGCCATCTCGAACGAGGGCCGCGCTCGAGTCGTGGCCAATATGAACACCTAAAACATTCATCTATCTGATCGTATATCGGGAATGGGCAATATAAACCCGCTGAGTGGTCGAGTAATTAGTACGCAGTACTCAGTCATGAGTAGTGAGTAGGTTACATACTGACTACTGAGAACCGAATACTGCTTACTAATTACTCGACCACTCTCTGGGTCTGTTACTTTGTAGTCCTCGATGAAACGCATAGGAATCGTACTCGGCTCCAGTCCTGGCGGCGGCGTATATCAGTATGCGCAGGCCGTATTCGATGCCGTGCTCAGGTTCCCCGAGAACGAATACGAGCTTGTCATCGCGTACTCGCATCCAGTCTGGCTGAATCACATCCCGACTCGGCGCGCAAAGCTCGTACATCTCGACGAATCGCTCAGATCCAAAGTCCTGAACCGTGTATGGCACATCGGCGGTCTACCGATGAGCTTGTGGCGCAAAGTCGCTCCGCTCATCGATCCCAACGTGCAGATCCTCGTGAACGAGAAGTGCGATCTCTGGATTAATCCATCGAACGACAACTGGGCTTTCCGCGCGCCCGTTCCTGCTCTTGGTACAATTCACGACCTGATGCACATCTACGAGCCCAACTTTCCTGAAGTTGGTTCAGCAGCTGAGCTCAAGGAGCGTGAGTTTCATTTCGTCGAAACGTGCCGGTGGGCAAAGGGAATCGCTGTCGATTCCGAGATTGGAAAGAAGCACGTCGTCGATGCATACACAGTTGCGCCAGAAAAAGTTTTCGTGCTGCCTTACATCGCACCGAAATACATCTACGACGAGAATTCCCAAACCGAGCTGCCCTACAATCTTCCGAAAAAATACCTTTTCTATCCTGCAACTTTCTGGCTGCATAAGAATCACGCCGGACTTTTTTCTGCCGTCGCAAAGCTGAAGGACCGCTATCCCGACATCAGGCTCGTACTCGCGGGCGCAAAACAGAACGGATACGAAGAAGCCGTCAAACAAGCCCAGGCACTTGGCATTGCCGACAACCTCATCTTCCTCGGCTACGTTCCCGACGAGCACATGTTCGAGCTTTACGCCCGAGCGCGCGCGTTGATCATGCCGAGCTTTTTTGGACCGACGAATATTCCGCAGCTGGAGGCTTTTGTCGCCGGATGCCCAGTAGCGGCGTCAGGAGTGTACGGCGTTCCTGATCAAGTTGGCGATGCTGCGCTTCTGTTCGATCCGAAATCTTACGACGACATCGCGGACGTGATGGAGCGTCTCTGGACTGATGATGCTCTCTGCAGCTGTCTTGTCGAGAAGGGAAAAGAAAGGGCCCGCCAGTGGGGGCCCATTCAATTCAGCCAGCGACTCAAGGAAATCGTCGACGCCTTGACCTAGCGATCCGCGAGCGAATGCGGCGCTCCCTTGATCACGATGAGCTTCGCCTCATCGCTCCCCATCTTTCGGAGCTGCTCTACGATTTCCTGACGACGCGACGCTGGGACAGCTCCTTTCAATCCAGTGAGCGTGCGCTCGATGCGCAGCTCGTCGCCAACCTGACTGTAGGCAACCTCATACTTCGCAACGGGTCCCGTCACCTTTTCGGATTTCGGCAGCGTTGCAGTCCATCCAACAGGGAGCTTGATTCGCACGACACTGTGCGTTGTGTACTGAGGCGCCAGCTTCGACATGTCGTACGGCAGCTTTCTATCGTTGTCTTCCTCCATTGCATCGGCCACACGCGAGTACGCTTCCATCGGACGCAGCGGATTCGTGAGAAGACTCACCTCGCCAATCTTCGACACCATCTTCGCCTTCGTAATCTTCGTCGACACTCTCACTTCTGCGGTGAGATCTTTTCCGTCGAATGCGATGAGGCTGTCGGTTTCCGGCCGGTCGAAGTAGAGCCCCGTGATAGCTCGGCCAAAGTTCGATCGTCTTGCAGAATCGAGCGGATTCTTGAAGACCTCACGCATCGTTGCTTCCAGATATCCGTGACGAGTTTCTTCGTACCTGCCTGTGAAAATTCCATCTTCGCCGAGCTTGCCGGTGATTATCGCGTCAATCATCGCATCGGTTGATGGTGATTCAGGCAGCGTGATCTCTTCGCTGTCATTCTCCTTCACAAGCACCGCGAGATTTCCCTGCTCGGATCTAGGAAGTTTTCCGAACGCATAATTCCCTGCCGTGAGATCGGCGAACTCATATCCTTTCCCGCGCTTCACAGCGGCGATCATGTGATTGAACTGGCCGAGTGAAGGTGTTTCCTTGCGCTCGAGTCCGTAGATGTTGAGCAGAACCGGATATCCGGTGACGCCGATCTTCTTCAGCGCTGCAACGAACAGCATCGCTTTGTCTTTGCAATCGCCAAAGCCGGTTCTTACAACGGTCTCAGCATTTCGTGGAACGTATCCACCGCGTCCGAGCTCGATTGCGACGTAGCGAATGTCCTGTGCTACCCATTTGTGAAGCCGGCGAATCGAATCATCGAGTGATCTGGCGCCCATGAGGACCGATTTCATTTTCTCCTCGACCGACGGAGAAATCGCGTACGCATCGCGCGCAATCGGCACATACCATTTTCCAATCGCATTCCAGCTGAATGACGGAGACACGCTCACTGTCATTCCCTGGAGCGCAGAATCCGGCGCGTACGGTTCGCCTTTGAAGCGGCTTACGTTCGCCGTCCTCCACGTGTAATACCTGCGACCGCTTTCCGTTTTCTCGGTCCGCTTGAAGCTGAGATTGCGTTCATTGATTCGCGGATTCATCGATGTTGGCGCATCGACCTCCAGGTTCGATCGCACGACGTAAGTCGGAGTCGCCACGCGCCATGACACGAAGAATTCGCCCGGCATCATCGACGCGTCGGTCTCAGTCGTTACGCTGAAATCGAGAATCGTTCCCGGCTCGAGTCCCGACAGTGACATGCGCTTGATCTTGGCAGCAGTGTACATCGGCACGCCCATCTCTGCCGGCACGTCTGAATCCTGAACCTGTTCGGGTTTCTCGGAAATGACTTCACCGTTCGGCTTCACGACGCGCATCCAGTTCACCGTGAGCTTCTGGTGTTCCGGATTCCAGGTGAAGCGACGCTCTCTGTACGCTTCTGCACCTTCGGGCTTCAGGATCTGAACGACCTGCCGAGTTGTGTTCTTCGTGCGGCCATCCGGCTCGAGGCTGTATTTCCCTTCGTCCAGCAGCCACACATACGCCAGATCCGGATGATCGGCAGGATTGACGGTCAGCGAATACAGGGAATCGACGACTTTCGGCGCCTGTGCCAGGGTTGGTGAGGCGATCAGAACGGTTAGTGCCGCCAATCTTTTGAACATCATTGACTCCCTTGTGAGACTTCTCCGCCAAGCTGCCACTGAGGGCCGGTAAAGCGATCCGGCGGATCTTTGGGATCAGATACGTAAAGCCGTTTTTTTGGCTTTGCGTCTTTTACAATAAAAAAATGTGGTTTCCCATTTCTAATCCTTAAGATCCGGATAATCGTTTTACCGGCCCTCAGTGGCCGCTTGGCGAGGCCGAGAGATTGCGTAAACAAACGCTACAATAGGCTCCCGCACCGCCCCTCGCCAGATTTTTCCTTGGGTGCCAACTTCCATCCACCAAAGACCCAAGAAGATTCGCTTGACCTCCGTCGCAACCGAAGAAAAAATCCGGCTCGATCCCGCCGAGCTCGAAGTAACTCGCATCCGTGCGTTGCGAGGGCCCAATTACTGGCGCCTCGCACCCGTAATCGCCTGCGATATACGACTTGGCGCGCTCGAAACCATCACTTCCGTTCAGATCCCACGCCTCAACGAACGCCTCGTTGAAGCGATTCCGTCGCTTCAGCTGCATAAGTGCAACAAGGGCAGGACCGGCGGCTTCGTCGAAAGACTCCAGGAAGGAACTCACATTCCGCACATCCTCGAGCATCTTGCGCTCGAGCTGCAGTCGCTCATCGGAAATGAAGTCTCGTTCGGGCGAGTGGTTCCATCAGGCGACGAAGGCGTCTGGTGGCTGATCGTTGAATTCCAGGAAGAGCAGGTCGGAATTCGCGCGATGAAAGACGCGGTGCGAATAATTCGATCGTGCATCAGTGGTGAAGATTTCGATATCGACGAGATCATCGATGAGCTTCTTTCGCTCTTTGAATCCTCGCGGCTGGGGCCATCGACAGGCGCGATCGTCGAAGAAGCTCGAAGACGCGGAATTCCGGTTCGCCGCCTCAATAACTATTCCCTCGTTCAGCTCGGACTTGGCCGGAATCTTCACCGGATTCAGGCGACGCTGACGGACATGACCAGCGCCATCGGCGTCGAGATCGCGCAGGACAAGGACGACACCAAGCGCGTGCTTGGCAACATTGGATTGCCCGTGCCGAAGGGTGATGTCGTTCGCAGTCTCGACGGCGCTATAGAGATCGCGGAAGAGATTGGATATCCAGTACTGCTCAAACCTCTCGCTGCAAACCACGGTCGCGGAATTTCCGGACGTGTCGGCAACGTCGATCAGCTGCGCGCTGCCTGGGCGAAATCGTCAGAGTATGGAAGCCGCATTGTCGTGGAGCAGTTTGCCGAAGGACGCGATCATCGCGTTCTGGTAATCAACGGCAAAGTTGTGGCTGTAGCCGAACGTGTTCCTGCTCACGTTATTGGCAACGGAAAGAGCAGTGTTCGAAAGCTCATCGAGACCGGAAACAATGATCCGCGCCGCGGTTTCGGGCACACCAAGAGTCTGACAAAGCTGCCCGCTGACAAGACCACCGAAGAATTCCTTGCGATCTCCGGCAAAACTCTCGATTCTATTCCACAGAAAGGCGAATTCGTGGCGCTTCGTGCCACCGCTAATCTGTCGACAGGTGGTACGTCGATCGATCGCACTGATGAAATGCATCCCGACAACGTCACTGCATGCGAGATGGCTGCGGGTGTTGTTGGACTCGACATCGCCGGAATCGACGTTCTCACTCCGGACATTTCGGTTCCTTTCCGCGAGAACAATGCTGTAATCATCGAGGTGAACGCAGGTCCGGGTATTCGCATGCACACACACCCGGCTGAAGGTGAGCCCAGGAATGTTGCTGCGCCGATTCTGGATATGCTGTATCCGCCGGGAACGGAATCGACAATACCAGTCATCGCGGTTACCGGTACCAATGGGAAGACCACCACAACCCGCTTGATTGCCCATCTTTTTCGCGTTTCCGAGAATGTCGTTGGATTTACAACGACCGACGGAACGTACCTCGGCAACCGCATGGTGATTGAAGGCGACATGACAGGCCCCTTCTCTGCCAACGTGATTCTGTCGAATCCAACAGTTGATGTTGCCGTGCTCGAGACGGCGCGCGGCGGAATTCTGCGAGCCGGACTTGGCTTCGATGAAGTCGATGTTGGAATCGTTCTGAACGTCACAGCTGATCATCTCGGACTCCGCGGCATTCATACTGTCGAGCAGCTCGCTGATGTGAAGAGCGTGATCCCAGCGGTTGTGAAGCGTGAGGGACATGCGATCCTCAACGCCGACGATCCGCTTGTCTACGCGATGAAGGACAAGACACCCGGTGATCTCGTGCTTTTCTCAACGAAGCCGGAGGGAGAAAGCGCGGAATTCGAGAGGCATCTGTCACGTAACGGAATTGGCGCGCGCATCGAGAAGGACACTTTCGTCATCAGGCGCGGAAAACTGCGAATTCCAATTGCTACGGAGCGCGATGTTCCGTTGATGGTCGGAGGCGCCGCCAGGTTTCAGCGCGAGAATATTCTTGCCGCCATTCTCGCTGCGTATGTGCAGGGAATGCGTTATGACGACATTCGTGCGGGACTGCTGTCATTCTTCCCGTCGCCCTCTCTTACGCCGGGCCGCCTCAATCTCGTTCGCGTCGGCAATGGAAGAGTTCTTGTCGACTACGCACACAATCCCGCGGCAATTGCAGGCCTTCTCGATTTCGTCGCAGGCCTCGATGCAAATCGCCGCATAGGAATCATCACTGCTCCCGGTGATCGCCGTGATGAAGATCTGATGAGTGTCGGCCGTCTTTCTGCGCGGCTCGATCACGTGATTGTCAGAGACGACAAGTATCGTCGAGGCCGGGCTCCGGGTGAGATATCGCGAATCATTGCCGAAGGGCTTCGTGAGGGAGGATTGAGCGAGGAACATATCGACGTCGTGCACGACGAGAAGGAAGCGCTCCAGCACGCAATGTCGTACATGAAGGACAACGATTTGATCTTCATTCTAGCTGACGATGTTCCGGCAGTGCTCGAGCAGGTGGGGCAGCTTTCGACAGAGAAAGCATGACCCAGGGCCGCCCGGATCCGGCAGTAGAAATCCGAATGACAACCCTGCACGCTACGCGCGGCGCGAACTTCTGGTCGACGCGGCCGATCATGCGCATGGATATCACTGTTGGAGCGTACGAGGATATCTCGTCTTCAGACGTGCCCGGATTTACCGATGCGCTCGTGAAAGCAATGCCGGGATTGATCGAGCATCGCTGCAGCATTGGAGAGCGCGGTGGTTTCATCATGAGACTCCGCGACGGAACCTACGCCGCGCATATCATCGAGCACATTGCGCTCGAGCTGCAGACAATGATCGGTCATGATGTGGGCTACGGGCGCACTCGCGGTGGGGACATACCTGGCGAATACACGCTCATCTTCGAGCACATGCACGAAGCAGTAGGTCTTCGCGCTGCAGCGCTCGCACTCGAGACTGTGCAGCAGGCATTCGCGGGTACTCTCACCGATGTCGATCATGCAGTCGCCGAGCTCAAGGCGTTAGCGTCGAAACCGGATGTGCCTTTGCTGCACCAACACGTTCTTTGCGGAATTACAGGAGGTTCTGATCGCGCGGCGACGCGCGCTGAGATTATCCGCCGCGGCATCCGCAACGACGAGCTGATCATCGACGTATCGCCGGCGTTTCTTCTTCAGGCGGGGCTTCCCTATTCGCGCTCGGACATCGCGATTGTAACCGACGCAAAGCTTACAGATGTTCCGGAAAGGTATCAGGAGGAAGAGCGGGCGCAGCGACTTATGTCGTGCGTCGCCGATGCAGTCGATCGCGGGGGAATCGTGATTGTTCCCGCAAAAGAATGGGAGATCCAGGAGAAAGTCCGCGACGCAGGGTGCCGTGTCGCTATTTTTGCTACTGATGCCAATGTCACAAGGCGTGACCGCAAGTACGCGCGAGCAGTCGCTTTAGTAGTGAATGACCGAATCATGATCGACTGGAAGAACGAGAGAACGGATCACGGCCCCGTGAGAGATGACGCCCCGGTCACCGCACAGGTGGCGGGGGCGCTTGCCGCGTTCACCTTGAACGAGCTGCAGCCACAACAGCCTGCGATGTCGGCAGCGGAGTCAGCGAGCTGACACCGTCGAAGACTCCTCCGCAGGATCGTCCGCCCATTCGCGCGGCGTTCGAATCCGGCGATCACTTCCAGTCTGCTCCTGTAATTCGCTCCGGTACGCTCATAATGATCGGCGGCGCATGCACGCCTACGGGTGATGCGCTCGGATCGTTTGTAAGTCTCGCCGATGCTGCTCAGGGTGGGCCCATCGTCGGAATTACATCCGCATCGCGCGATGTGCGTGGAAGTGCTGCTCACTGGAAGAACGATTTCGTCTCCGCAAAAGCCGGCGACGCCGTGTTTCCGTTGATCGAAACACGTGACGATGCTCAAAACCGCGACACTGCAAAGCTGGTCTCCAAAGCGAGAGGAATCTTCCTTGGCGGCGGTGATCAGGTGAAGCTGATTACGACTCTGAGCGGAACTGCAGTCGGTGATGCGATCTGGGACAACTACGTGAGCGGGGGAATTGTCTGCGGCACAAGCGCAGGAGCGGCTGCGCTTACCGAGCTCACACTTGCAGGCAACGAAGTCGACGAAGAAGGAAATCTTGTCGAGCAGTACATCGGCCCCGGCCTGGGACTACTCGGCTACAAGACAATTGTCGATACGCACTTCTCGCAGCGCCGTCGTCTCTATCGACTGTTCGTCGCGATTGCAGGGTATCCCGACATCATGGGACTCGGTATCGATGAGGATACGGCGATGATCGTTCGCGGTGAAGTCGGCAAAGTCGTCGGCCATGGCGGTGTGACTTTCGTTGACGGCCGCAACGTAAAGTTCGATAACGCTGAAGAGATGACGAAAGGTCGTCAGCTCACGTTGAGCTCATTACGTGTCGGCATTGTCGGGACGGGCTATACCTTCAATCTTCGCGTTCGAGAATTGGAAGCGTTGCTGTAGAACTACGGGAACTACGGGAACTACGGAACTGCTCTGAAGCACAGATGACACAGATTTTGCGCAGATGACGCAGATCACTGCGGAAAATCTTATTAGGGTAACGACGTGGCAATGGTCCTCAATCAAAAAACAGATTGCGTAGTTTCTGTGTCATCTGCGGAACATCTGCGTCATCTGTGCTTCAGAGCATTTCCGTAGTTCCCGTAGTTCCCGTAGTCTCACAAAACCGTACAACGATCGACGCGACAATTAAGCTCTACCGATCGGATAATGCTGATGATGCAGCTCCGAATGAATCTCTCCACGCTCCACCATCGAGAGAAAACGACGAAGCTCATCGAGATCCCCGTAGTACAACTGAGGTTGTTCGCGAACGAACGTTTCACGAACAGCACCGGGATCGAAAGTCGATGCAGCTGACCTCAATCGATCAGCAAGGGAATCAACATCACTCTCATACACAACGAAGTTTGATGTGAGCGAAGGCTCGCGCTTGATGTAGAA
The DNA here is from genome assembly GCA_046732835.1 of Gemmatimonadota bacterium. Lineage (GTDB taxonomy): Bacteria > Gemmatimonadota > Gemmatimonadetes > Gemmatimonadales > Gemmatimonadaceae > UBA4720. The sequence goes on from JBKPNY010000091.1 coordinate 54,770, forward strand.
GTTGTCGCCAAGCCAGTGTGCTGCTGCCCAGTGCGGATCGGGGAGAAACACCAGCGAGCCACACGCCTGCACTTCGCTCACCGGAAGTCCGAACGCTTCCGAGCGTGACATCAAGAATGCTCCGGCTCGCCGATAGATTGCGCGAATTTCGGAGCGCGGATAACGGCCCTGCAATCGCTCGTACTTCACGCCTGATCGCTTCACAGCTTCAAGCTGAAGCTGGCGCGCTTCAGGATAATGAAACTCTACCACATCGAAGTCGAGCAGTGCCATGAACTCGCCGTTCTGCTCAGGATAGAGTGATCCATCATCGAGATTCATCCCGATCAGCGAGTATGGATGCTTGCCCGGAGGCAGAACGGTGTGGCTGCCCACCGATACCATGAGATACCAGTCGTATCGCTCCAGCCCGAACTTTCCTTTCTTGAAGAACTGCAGATGTTCAGGTGCGAGCTTCGTCTCTTCATCTCGAAGAATCAGCTTGGCCCAGCTGTACAGCATCGGGAGATAGTGTAGATCGTAATTCACGATCGGCGTCTTGGGAAAGATCTTTCGCAGTTCTTCGATGTTCGGATAAAGCGAGGGCGAGAATGCTCCGGGGGGTGCAGAGACAACAACGATTACATCGGTTCCGCGAAGTCTATCCACAAACGAAGAGAATTCTCGACGATTCCCCATCATCTTCGTTGTCGATCCAGCAAATGATCGCGGAGTCGAGAAGTCGATCTTCAGTGCACGCATCAGATGCGCAAGTCCGTCGAGATGAATGCGCGGCTCTGCTCCAACATTCTGAAGCATCCGCACCAGCCCCTCGGCCATGGGTAAGAGATACCCGGCCTTGTCATTTACAAGAATGTCGACGCGCATTTACTCGTAGCTGTCGGGAAACTCTGCCTCAGCAAGCTGAACGAGATAATCTGCAATCGCAGTGGTGACTGCATCGAGATGACGGACACCCTTCTCACGAGTTGCTCGCGACGGATCGCCCGACCCAGTGTCTTCAGTCACCTTGCGCCAGTTCCGCGGCGCCCATGCAAGTCCTTTCTTCAGACCGTCGATCTTGAATGTTTTCGCAGCACCCTTTCCCCACTCCGATGACGGCAGAACGAGATCGGGAGTGATCTCCATCATCACACTCGTCTCGAGCTCCCCCGCATGATCTCCAGGAACCTCGTAGTATGATTTGATGTCGACGCAATTCCACCAGTTGATAGTGGATATGAAAACTTTCGTGGATGCCTGCAGCTGTCGAATCATCTGGCGAAAATCATTTGCGCCATGACTGTTCAGAATGACGAGCTTGCCGATATTCTGAGCATCGAGTGACGCGACGATGTCACTGAGTACCATGAACTGCGTGCTCGGATTCATGTTGATCGTGAGCGGAATGTCGAGCTGGCCGGTATTCACACCAAAAGGAACCCCGGGCAGAACTACAACTCTCGCATTTCTTTCCCAGGCCTTTCGCGCCGATTCTTCGGCGACGTAGCTCGCTTCGTAGTTGTCGGTGCCGTACGGGAGATGATAGTTGTGCGCTTCGGTCGCTCCCCACGGAAGAATCGCCACCTCATACCTGGTGCCTTTGACTGTCTTCCAGGTTGTTTCAGCGAGGACATAAGGTCTTACCATTGAACAAACTTAAAGCTTCTCGGCTGACCATGTAGAATCAATCAGTCTGTTCTAGACACAGAGACCACAAACCCAGTGAGTAGAAGAGTAAGAAGTCATCAGTACTGAGTACCCAGTACTGAGTGACTGAAAACTTCTTACTCTTCTACTCACTGGGTTTGTGGTCTCTAACTAAAACCGAGCTTCCACGTAGAGATTCGCTCTGATCTTGTGCTCGGGATAAATCCCGCGAGCAACATCGAATCGAATCAATCCATCCATGATCGATGCCCCAACGCCGGCTCCACTCATCGGTCGTCCGGGATCTCCGAAATCCTTACGGGAACCTGCCCACCCAATGTCATAGAACACAACCGGCCTGAATCCAACCTTATCCGTACCGAACTCCGCACGCCCGAACCAGAACGCATCACCGAACTGAACCCCGGCAGTCTGCCCGCGAACCGTCTGACTTCCGCCGAGGTACCAGAGTCGCTGCGCGGGAACGTCGCCTACTGAGCTTCCTGCTCCAAGCGTCAATGCAGCATCGACTCCCTTGAACAATCCGCGCGAACCTGTCGCGTCGATCATCGCGCGACCGTACTTGAAGGAGCCTGTCGCTGCTTCACCTCGAAGCGATCCGAAGAACCGGAAAGCATGCGGATTCAATCCGTACGAAACGTGCTTCTCGGCGGCTGCTCCAACAATGTTGCCATCATCAGCATCGATGTTGTCCTCGAAACCATCGGCTCCGAGGGTTTTCGCGATGGAGAAATTCGTTTTCTTCCTTGCATCGTTGTGATTCTCGGCAAAGAGTCTCCACGACATCGATGCGGAGTCATCCGGAGTTCCGGCGAGCTCGATTCCGGCAGTTCTATAGTAGAAACCCTCGTCGCGACCGAACAACAGGGCCGACAACGACGCACCGAATGCAAATGGATCTGACCAGTCGTTCGCAGTCGACAGCCGGCGATACGCATTCAACGTGTAAGTGCTTCGGCCATTGCTCCGGGAGATTCCCAGCTCGCCGTTTGGCTGCCAGTCAGCAATGCCGATTCGTGCAAGTGCGTGCGCAGTGTATCCCGCACCGAGACTCTGTCGTGCGGCAATCGCAGAAGAGAGCCCTTCGATTTTGTTGTACCGTGTCAGACCCAGTCCGTAGGTGAAGACCGGCCTTTGCGGAGTCCAGCCCGCTTGTGCACCAAGCGTCAGCGCCTGCGAGATAAGTGCATCGCGCTCGCTGGTACCAAAGATTTCTTCTCCGTCATCGTAAATCGACTTTGGCAGCTCAGGTGACTTCGCGAGTGCAGCCGTATCGCACGACACCTTGACGATCATCTGCAGGCCATTCTCCCAGCTGCGTGTCGTGCGTTGCCTGGAGCCTTGCGGAGTTTCGCAATCAGTTCGCCTGCGCGTGATTCGAGCCATGCGCGAAGCCGAATCAGTTGCTGTATCCGCAAAAGCGATCTGCGGAATGGAAACAGGAGTCGTTCCATTCACGCTCGCATACTTGAAGCTCTGCTCCATCTTGAATGGCACGCGCATCGGTCCTGCCTGCGCAGACCCTTCGAGCGACTGAAGCCGCGGCATCCAGAATCGCCCTTCGTGCAGACCATACTCGATCGTGACTGCTGTGATCTGCGCCTTGAGGGGCGTGATCATTCCCTTCACCCATTTCGGTGGCGGATCATCATCCTTGTCTTCCTTTGCTTCTTCGTCGGCTATCGCCCAGATGTCGAGAGGCTCAGCAAGTCGAAACACTCCGCGCACCAGTCGAGCATCCGCAATGTCGAACCACAATGATCCAAGCGCGACATTCCAGCGCGGTGCACGCGGACGAATTACAAGCTCGCGAAGATTGATCTCTCTTCCACCTGGCAGACGGAAAGTCACTGAATCACCAGTCGCGTAGGTGTAGTACGCTTCTGCGCCGCGAGCGAGTGGATGAATGATGTCCCCTTCATCGATATCGGCTTTCGCGAGACCCGATCCCACCCATAGAGTTTCTCTTCCCGGGTAGTACGGAACTGGAATCGCATCATCCATGTCTATTTCGGCGTCACCGATTCCATCGAGCATGGGCATCGCTGTGCGTTTGCCGAGTACTTCCACATACGCGGGCGATCCACGCGACCAGATGATTCGAGTTGCTCGCTCGCTTCGCATCAGCAGTCGCTCGCGCACGATTCTCTTGAAGCCAAGTCCGACGGACATTCTCTCGTACGTCGTCGCGTCGTAACCCTTGATTGAAGAATCCTGCGCGAGCCGCGCTTTCCTCGCTGCAGTGAGCAGAGCTGCCGCTCCCTGATCCTTGAACGCATTTGACAAGAGCGCAGGTGTCAATGCAATCTGCTTGGCGCGACGCTTTGCACGATCGATTGAATCTTCGCTGGTGCTTCCGTGCGCTTTGATCATCGAGTCACGCCACACTTCGTAGCGGTACCGCGATGAATCCTGCTGCCGATGTCGTTCCGCAATTCGCGCGCTGTCCTTTGACGCGCCAATGCCGAGACTGATCGACGTCTGCGCGAGAACAACTGCTGTCAGTAAAGCGTGCATGAGATTTCCTATCTACGGCGACGAAGCTGCTGCGGGAACGTGTACGAAACTCCGACCTGCCACGTTATAAGATCTGTTTTGCTGTGACGGGGCTGCAGCGTAACAGATCCGTCGGGGTTGTCGACGATGTCGCCTTCGGTGAGATACGTTGCTTCGCCACCATAGAAGTATCGTCCGCCAACATGAAGCTTCCACGACTTGGACTCGCCAAAAGGAACGTAGAGTCCACCGCCAAAAATCCATGCTGATGTGGCATCGTCGGAGTTGGTGCTGCTTGCATACTCGTACTGGCTGTCGGAGCCACGCACCGATGTGGAGGTGACGAGGTCCATGAATCCAATTGCAGCGTTCATGTACGGCTGAACGGGACCGACAGGAACTTGAATCTGCGGCCCGATGCTTCCCCAGAATGCGTTGTTGGTTGTCTCCACATCGAGATCGATACGACCGGTTATCGGCAGATAGGGAACGTGCAGCGTCTCGCTTCCATACTGCATTCCACCCAGGTCGCCGCGAATGCTCAAGAGTCCTTCGCGATCGATGCGAAATATTCCGCCGACATTGATGCCGAACCCGTTGGTATCGAGCTGCGTTCCAAATTCACCTTTCGGCTTTGCAACAAGCAGGTCTCCAACGATTGAAAAACGAGACGGCTCACGCTGCCAGGTGCGCGGGGCGCGACGCTGAGCATGAGCCGGCTGAGGGATAAATGATACCGCGACAAGTGCCGTGAGTATCGACGTACGAACGAATCGCATAAGTTCTCCGTGACAATTTTCAAAGCGAGCCGAAAGCACCCGGCATGCCGGACCCGTCGCTCAGCTTGTATCTGACGATACGGCATAGCGTTGCACGAGTTTCACGGGTGGTTACAAGATCGCTCTTTGACCCAAGGATATGACACAACCTGTCCTTCGATGGTGACAACTGCGCCTGCTCTTGTGGTCCGCGGGCTCAAGAAATCGTATGGTGAAGTCCGGGCGGTAGACGGGCTTGACCTTGAGATTGCCGCCGGAGAATGCTTTGGCCTTCTGGGTCCCAATGGCGCCGGAAAGACCACCACTATCGAGATCTGCGAAGGCTTGCTCGAACGGGATGCCGGTGATCTTCAGCTTCTGGGAATGACCTGGGAGAATGACGCCGGTTCACTTCGCGAAAAGCTCGGCATTCAGCTTCAGGATACGCAGCTTTCGGAGAAGCTCACCGTTTCCGAAACGCTCCAGCTTTTCCGCAGCTTTTATGAAGTTGGCCGCAACGTACATGAGGTGATTGCACTCGTTCAGCTGGAAGAAAAAGCCAAGGCAAGGGTCGGCACGCTCTCCGGCGGACAGAAACAGCGCCTTGCGATTGCGTGCGCTCTTGTCGGTAACCCTGAGCTGCTCTTTCTCGATGAGCCAACGACAGGTCTCGATCCGCAGTCACGCCGACAGCTGTGGAGCCTGATCGAAGAGTTCAAGGCAACTGGACGTACGATCCTGCTCACCACTCATTATATGGATGAGGCCGAGAAGCTTTGCGATCGCGTAGCGATTGTCGATCACGGTCACATCATTGCACAGGGTCCACCGCACGAACTGATCGAATCGATTGGATCGACAATACCAGCTCCGCCTCCGCGTGCAACGTCAACAACGCTCGAGGATGTATTCGTTGCACTGACGGGAAGGACACTCCGCGATGAGTGAATCGAAGCGTGGTTTTGCTGAAACGTCGATGGTTCAGCTCACGCTGGTACGGTTTCGCGAATTCATCCGACAACCGGAAGCCGTTTTCTGGACGTTCGTTTTTCCGATTCTCCTTGCTGTCGGACTTGGACTCGCGTTCAGGTCGAAAGCTCCTGAGAAGGCAAAGATCGGAATCGTTGCGTCAACTCCTCAGGCGGCGAGAATTGCTGCGTCTCTCAAGAAAGATTCTGTGCTCGACGTTGCAGAGCTGACTGACAGCGCTGGTGCTCGGGCATTGCGCACTGCGAAAATCGCATTGCTCGTAGTTCCCGATAGCAATGGCGTTCGGTACGTATATGATCCACAGCGCGGTGAATCCGTTTTCGCGCGGCTCGTTACCAATCGCGCAATTCAAACAGCAGCCGGTCGCGTCGATCCAGTAAAAATCACGGAGCGACGCGTCACCGAAAAAGGATCACGCTATATCGACTTCGTGATTCCCGGACTGCTCGGCATGAATCTCATGGGCAGCGGCATATGGGGAATCGGCTTCGCTATCGTCGATTCGAGAAGCAAGCGATTGCTAAAGCGCTTTATGGCAACGCCGATGTCACGCGCCGAATATCTGATGGCGTTCTTATTCTCGCGGCTGTTCTTCCTTATTCTCGAAGTCATCACCCTGCTGGGATTTGGTGCGTTTGCATTTGGCGTCCCGCATCGCGGATCGCTTATCGAGCTTGGCCTGATTTGCCTTCTCTCCGCGTTGTCATTCAGTGCGCTCGGCCTCCTTATCGCATCGCGAGCGAAAACTGTCGAGGGCGTTTCGGGTTTGATGAACCTCGTAATGCTGCCGATGTGGATTTTCTCGGGAGTGTTTTTCTCCTCGAGCAATTTTCCAAAGGTCGTTCAACCGATAGTCAAAGCGCTTCCGCTCACTGCCGTGAACGACGCGCTTCGCGCGAACCTTCTCGAGGGAACGCAAATCACCGCCCTCGGACTCGAGATGGCGGTGATTGTGGCCTGGCTTGTTGTGAGCTTCGTTCTGGCGCTGAAGCTTTTTAGATGGCGATAGGCGGTGCTGCGAGCAGCTCGGTCATTCCGCGATGAAAGATCTCCATCTTGTCATGTCCCTGTGATTCGGCAAGTCGCAGCGCGATGCCTGCATCGCTGATGATGTCTTCGGCGGTAGTGTAGTTTCCCGTCACTTTGGCAATTCCCACAGATACCGTTGGATTCTGTACACCACAATCCGCCGCTGCCGTCTTCAACATTCCAACCATCTCCGCGGCAAAGTCCTGGGCTTGGCCGCGGAGGCGGGCGGTCTCGAGCAGAATCCCAATCGTTCCATTCTCGAGAATTGCGATCGCATCGCGTGGTGCCAGCATTGAACCGACTGGCTCCACAAGCGCGCGAATCAAAAGATCTGCAACGGTGCGTCCTTTCTCACTCACGATGCTCGAATAATTATCGAGATTCGCGACAAGCAGTGTGAATCGCTGATCGATCGATCGTCTTGTGATCTGCAGCTGTCGATCGACGTGATCGATGAACTGCCCTTTGTTGAGGATTCGAGGCGCGCCTCGCAGAACCGAGGTAATGTCGAATTCGCCGGAGATCCAGGGCTCGATTGGATGTTCTGAGGCTGTCAATTGTGTTTTGGGTTGGGGCCGACCCGTTATCTAACGAAAATTTCGATTGAGCAGCGCCGTAATCATACCGTTACATTATCGTCCGCACAAATGCCATTTTTGTACCGTTCTCATGCCACTACCGAATACCCATGGATCTGAGGCAGTTAAAGGCTCTCGTCGCGGTTAGCGAAGAAACGACCTTCATCGGGGCGGCCAGGCGCCTTAATCTGGCTCAGCCGGCCCTGTCCCGTCAGATCCGCAGCTTCGAGAAGGAAATCGGGACCGCCGTATTCAACCGCGGACGCGGAGGAGTGACCCTGACTCCGGCGGGCGAGATATGTCTCAGCGCGGCCCGGTCAATTATCGCGAAGGTGACTGATGCAGTGCGAGATGCGCGGCTTGCAAACGAGGGCAAGGCGGGCACCTGCACTATCTATGTAAGTCAGTGGTGTGTCTGGACCGGCTTCACCGGAAAGGTGCTTGCCCACACCAATCGGCTGGACCCGGGAATCGATGTTGTGATTCGAGAGGGTCACATCGGAACCCAGTGGGAGTGCCTTCGCCGGAATCACGTCGATCTTTCGATTGCCACGTCGCCACCAGTCGGATACGAGGATCTCAAGTCTGAGGTTCTTCTGAACGACGTGGCCGGCCTGGCTCTTCTTCCTCCGCGTCACCCGCTGGCGGGGAGAGCTTCGGTTCGACTCGAGGAGCTGGCAGACGAGACACTCCTCTCTTACGACCCCAAAATTCTCAGCACTATCGAGCGGGACGTCAGCTCCGAATTCGATCGTATGGGTTTCACGCCTGCGCGTGTCGTCCGGCTCGATACCACCGAATCCCTCGTTGCGCGAATCTCCGCGGGAATGGGGTGGACGATTCACCGGCGTTCCCTCAAAGGAAAGATTCCTGGAGTAGCCACGGTTCCAATCGAGAACTTCGCTATTCCCGTTCCCGTCACCCTCATTCATCGCGTGAATGAATCGAGCCCCCATGTCCTCGAGGTTGCACGGCGAATTCGCGAGGTAGCCTTTGCGGAATATCCGTCGATGCGTCCGTTCGCTGCCTACTTTCCACCCGCGTCCGACTCCCATTCAGTATCGGGCGACGGCCACGTAGAGCTTCGAGACTTCCGCTATTTCGCGGCTGTGGTCGAGGAGCGCGGAATTGGACGAGCGGCGATCAGGTTAGGGCTCACTCAGCCAGCACTGTCGCGACAGATTCGCAGCATGGAGCAGGATCTGGCCGTTCCCTTGGTCGCCAGAGCCACCAGAGGAGTGATTCCAACCGTCGCCGGCAGAAGCCTCTATACCGCATCGAGGGAGATCCTCGGCGAGGTCGCAAGACTTCCCGCTGAAGTTGAGCGCGGCCAGCGGGCAGCCGCGGGCCGGTGCGTGATCGCATCGCTTCCGTCAGGCCTCATTCGAGAACTCCTCAGCAGCGTGATGCACACTGCGGGAGAGCGATATCCGCACCTTCAGGTGTCGGTCGACCATGTTCCGACTCCCGAGCAGCCTGAGCTGGTAGCTGCCGGTCAGTATGACATCGGTCTCTGTCATCCCTTGTTCAACATCACCGCTGGATATCCGGACGTTGAATCGCGCGAGCTTCTCGCGGACTCGATGGAGGGGGCGCTCCTGCCGGTACATCATCCCCTGGCAGTCCGCGATTCAATCACTTTCGACGACCTCGCCGATATGCCGTTCCTGTTTTTCCGGCGCGACTTTCATCCGTCATTCTTTGACTACCTGATGGAATCGTTTCGGCGAAAGGGATACAAGCCTAAGCTCGGGCCGCCGCAAAACGGGCTTCACACCCTCTGGTCTTTGTGCGAGGCAGGAGCGGGATGGTCGCTTGCCTTTGGATCCCATCGCAACGATCCCCCTGCAGGTCTCGTGGTCCTTCCGATCGAGGGATTCAGTATTCCCTGGGGAGTAAATCTTCTCAGCAGGAAAAACGAATCGCGGCCGGCCGCACGGACAATTATCGAGCTGCTTCTGGAGGAATCGGCGGTGCGAAACCGTGCTGTGATGGCCGAGGAATCGAAACAGCTTAGTGGGGCGATCGCAGGCTGATCAGACGGTGGTGATCGCGTCAGATACCCATCGAGTTACAACCATATTGGTTGCTTCCTCGGCGGTTACAGGTCGGGAAATCAGGAACCCCTGACCCTCCTCGCAGTCGAGTCCGATCAGCTCAGTGAGCTGCTCACGCCTTTCGACCCCTTCCGCAACTACACAAAGTTCGAGCGCATGAGCCAGCGCGACAATCGCACGAACAATCATGCGGTCTTCCGCAAAACGCTCGATACGATCCACGAATGATGCATCGATCTTGATCGCATCGATCGGAAGCCGCCGCAGATAGCTGAGCGACGAATATCCGGTACCGAAATCATCGATCATCGTTCGAACACCGAGCTCTCTCAAGGGCAAAAGCGTGTGACGCGCAGCTTCAACGTCTTCAACCAGAGCGTCTTCAGTGATCTCGAGGACAAGAGCTTCAGGATGCACGCCGGTTTTGCCGATTGCTTCAGTGACGATGTTGATGACCGACGAATGCGTGAACTGCTGCGCAGCGAGATTGATCGTCACGGGAATCGGTCGCCCACGAATCTCTTCCCACTTTCTGGCCTGCGCACAGGCCTCCTGGATCACCCACTGTCCGACACTCATCATCAATCCGGTTTCCTTCAAAAGATTGATGAAAGCCGATGGCGGCTGAATTCCGCGCACGGGGTGCCTCCACCGGAGCAATGACTCGAATGCCCGGACGCGTCCGGTCTCGAGCGAAATGATCGGCTGATAATAGAGCTCGAATTCGCTTCGCTCGACGGCGCGTCTGAGGTCAGTCTCCAGCTCGAACAGGTCCTGCGCGCGGACGAACATTGTCGAGTGGAACATCTCCGCCCGCGCACGTCCCATCGCCTTTGCGCGGTACATCGCGATCTCACCGTCGCGAAGTATCTCCTCCGGAGTTGCATAACCTGACGCAACACGAACAACGCCCATGCTCGCGGTCGTATAGACCGGGCTTCGATCGATAGTGAATCCAGCGATCAGCTCTTTTTGAATGGCATCGGCGACTTCCATCGCCGATCTGGTCTCGGGAGATTCTTCGATCAGAATTGCGAATTCATCTCCGCCGAGCCGCGCGATTGCATCGCGGCCGGTGAGCTGCGAGCTCATGCGGCTGGCGATTGCAGTCAGTATCTGATCGCCCGCACTTCTACCGAGGCTCGCGTTGACGACTTTGAATCGATCCAGGTCGACGCATAGCACCACGTAGCGGTCGATGAGACAGTTCTTGGTTCTCTTAAGCTCGCGACCGAGACGATCGAGAAACTGCGCTCTATTTAATAATCCGGCAGGTGGGACATGCCCGCTTTCAGAGCGCAGCAATGCTTCACCCATCCCGTATCGGATCGGTTGTATTCGAGGCACTTCGTAGGTTTTCGAGTGAGCCCGGATGATACCAGTGCGTACGTAACGCGCGCTAATACCTTATTTCTTGACCACCCATAAGTTCGAGGTATGGCTCTTTTCACTTTCCCACCCTACCTTCGCATGGGAGTCACGGTCACGGGTCACCCGTCACCAGTCATCGGTCGATGGAGCTCAGGCAGCTTCGATATCTGATCGCAGTCAACGAAGCATCGACCTTCGTGAAAGCCGCCGAGCGGCTGAACCTCGCGCAGCCTGCACTCTCGCGACAAATCCAGAGTCTCGAAAAGGAGCTCGACACAAAGCTTTTTGTTCGCGGACGCACGGGCGTCTCGCTCACACCCGGCGGAGCCATCTGCCTCGGCGCAGCACGATCGATTGTTCGCAGAGTCGACGACGCAATCGAGAGAGTGCAAATGGCCGAAGAGGGACGAGTTGGATCTGTCGCTCTTTACGTATCAGCGTGGGCGTTATGGACAGGATTCTCCGCGCGACTTGTCGCATATCTCGCAGCTGTCGAACCCGGCATTACGATCAGTCTCGAGGAGGCCGGGCCGGGCGGGCACTGGGGAAGCGTGCGCGATGGAAAAGTGGACGTCGCAATATCGACGAAGCCTTCGTCGTCGTTCACCGATCTCGTGTCGGAGCCGATGATCGACGACGTAGCAGACACAGCGATTCTTGGCGCTAATCACCGGTTCGCGAAACGGAAATCGATCAGCATTCACGAGCTCAAAGACGATCTATTTCTGATTTACGATCCCGATGTTGTGAACTACGAGGATCATGATGTCGAAGCGGCGTTCAAGCGGATCGGTTTCACTCCTGCAATGCGTCGATGGTTTTCGTCTACCGAAGGTTTGATGGCGGCGGTAGTCAGCGGACTCGGATGGTCGATTCATCGACGATCTCTCCGCGGACAGATCCCGAGCATTGCGATGGTTCCGCTGGAGGATTTCGATCTTCACTTCCCTGTGGCGGTGGTGCACCGCAAAGGACGCGTGCGTCCCGTTGTAAGAACGGTGATTCGCAGGATCCGTGAGATTGCAGCGATCGATCACGCTGATCTGTACGTCCCGTCAGCGAGTGATCCACCGCGCACGACTTCATCCAGGTCGGGGCTTCCGCAATACAATAAGCTCGAGCTGAGAGATCTTCGGTATTTCGTCGCGAGCGTGGAGGAAAAGACGATCGGCCGCGCTGCGCAGAAGCTCGGCATCACTCAGCCGGCGCTCTCACGTCAGCTCGCTGAGCTCGAAGCGGATCTTGCCGTCGATCTTCTCGTTCGATCGCCGCGCGGAGTTAAGCCGACGCCGGCAGGCGAAGCATTTCTGGAAGACGCGCGCGCAATACTGGCCGAAGTCGATCGACTTCCACACGAAGTTGCACGCGGCGAGCGTGCAGTTGCAGGTCGATGTGTGCTGGGTGCCGTGCCTTCAGCAGAAGTTCAGCAGCTGGTGGCCAACGTAATCGGCGGTCAGGCAAGAGCGTTTCCCGAGATCGACCTTCATCTTCGCAATGTTCCCACGCCGCTGCAGCCTGCAGCGGTTCAGGCGGGCTCGCTGGATTTCGGGATCTGTCATCCCTTCCCCGGTCTCATTGCGGGTTATCCGGATCTCGATTGCCATGAGCTTTGGAGCGATGTGATCGATTCGGCATTGCTCGCTGAGAATCACCCGCTGGTTCAACGCGAGTCCATCGATATCTCGGAGCTCGCGGACATTCCGTTCCTTTTTTTCCGCCGCGAGTTTCATCCGGCCTTTCACGATTATCTGATGGAGACTTTCCGCAGCAAGGGATTCCGTCCTCTCGAGGGTTCGATGCAGGAAGGCCTGCAGACGATGTGGGCGCTCACCGCAGTAGGCGAAGGATGGTCTCTCGGATTTGGCCGACAGCACTCAAACCCGCCGCGCGGTCTCGTCGCGGTTCCTATCAGGGACTTTTCCGTCCCGTGGGGTGTTGTGCTTGTATCGAGACGAGATGAGTCGCGTCCTACGGCGCTGGCCGTGATCGACGTGATCCATCACGAGGCAGATTCGATCGCGCACTGATTCGACTCACCGTGATCGCGATTGGTGTCGCGCGATTTGATTCACCACCGACAATTCGCGTGTGCCACTCGGGGATCCTATTCCGGAATTAAAGGAGCA